>NZ_CP133018.1:3216707-3538378 GCF_030866785.1 Agromyces protaetiae
GGAACGTGTGCATGCGCCAGGAGAGCCAGAACCCGAAGACGATGCCGATGATCACGACGGCGATTCCGAGCAGCACCCACCCGACCAGCCCGTTCATGACGATGCCGCCGATCGGGTCGTTCGCCCAGTCGCCCTGCCACCGGCTGAACTCCTGATCGAACTCGTCACCCAGGTCGGGGGCGAACACCGGGATGAACAGCTCGACGAGGCGTTCGCGCAGGTTGGCGATGACGATGCCGAGAATCGCGAGCAGCGCGAGGCCACCGCGCAGCAGCGGGCTCGCGGGGTGCAGCCGGTGCCACTCGCCGTCGGCGAGATTCGTGGCGAGCGCCGCGTCCGGGCTCTTCGCGGTCACAGGCCCGCCCGGCGGGTCTCGGCGAGCGCGACCAGCTCGTCGCGGAGCCGGTCGGCCTCTTCGGCGGGCAGGCCGGGCACGGTCACGGCCGTCGCCGCGGCGGCCGTGACGAACTTCAGGTCGGCGAGGCCCATCGCGCGAGCGACCGGCCCGCGCGTGATGTCGACGAGCTGCATGCGGCCGTACGGCACCGCGACCTGCCGCTGGAACATGATGCCTCGGCGGAACACCAGGTCGTCCTCTCGCAGCCGGTACGCGATCGAGCGCACCCGGCGCGGTTCGAACGCGATCGTGATGAGCGCGATCACGCCGACGGCGATGGCGACCCACAGCGCCCACTGCTGATTCCCGAGGAAGTAGGCGATGAGCATGCCGGCGATGAGGACGCCCGCGCCGATGATCGAACCGACGATCTCGACCACGATGTACTTCGGGGAGACGCGCCGCCAGTCGCGGTCGACGTGCCGCTCGGGCTCACCGGTGGACCGCACTGTCTCGGGCGCGACGTCCGGAGCGCTGGGCCGCGTCGCCTCGGGCACGCCGTCCGGCCCGGCGGGGTGCGCCGCCTCCGGGGTCGTGGGGGCGTCAGACATGCGCGTGCTCCTCGTGTGATGCGTCGGGGTCGTCGGGCGGGGGAAGCGTGCAGAACCACTCGGCGATGAGTCCGGCGACCAGCAGGAGCGCCGCGCCGATCGCGGTCGCCACGGCGAGCCAGACGGTCGCAGCACCTGGCACGACGGCCCGGGTGAGCAGGAACGCCGTGATGCCGAGACCGAGCCCGAGCACGAGCCCGCCCGCGAGGCTCGAAGCCTTCGCGAGCACCGCGATGCGCATGGCGCGGAACGGGTCGATGCGCCGCTGCGAGTGGCCGGACACCGCGCGCCGCACGGGCCACGCGAGCACGAGCACGATGACCGCGACGCCGACGAGCGTGATCGGCAGCGACAGCGGGGGCACGAGCGCCGCGCCGCCCGTGCTGACCACGAGCAGATCGCCCAGGTAGCCGAGCACGACACCGCCGACGGCACATGCGACGAGGGACGAGGGATGGGTGCGTTTCACCGGCGGGTCACCTCGTCGGATGCGTCGGCGCGGAGCGCCGCGATCGGCCCGTGCCCGGGAAGCGACGCTTCGGGTTCGAGATCGAGCCACGGCTGCAGCACGAACGCACGCTGCCAGGCGCGCGGGTGCGGGAGCACGAGGCCGCGATCGTCGATCACCTGGCCGTCGACGTCGATGAGGTCGAGGTCGAGCGTGCGATCCCCCCAGCGCTCGGTGCGCTCGCGGCCGTACGCGGCCTCGATCGCGTGCAGGCGCTCGAGCAGCGCGTGCGGGTCGAGCGCGGTCTCGATGGCGACCACGCCGTTGAGGTAGCCGGGCGCTTCGGCGTCGACCCCCTCGACCCTGATCGCGGCGGTCTCGTACACGGGCGAGACCGCGACGAGCGCGACCCCTTCGGTGTCCGCGAGCTCGCGAACCGCGGCGGCGATGGTCGCCTCGCGGTCGCCGAGGTTCGCCCCGAACGCGACGATGGCGTGGCTCATGAAGATCCTCCGGAGCGGTCCGCGACGGTGCCGGCCGGCACCGCGACGATGGGGCGGCTCATGCGCGCGCTCCCGCCGAGACGGCACGCGAGCGGGTGATCGTCACCGCGACGTCGGTGAACGGCACACGGATCGGCGCATCGGGCTTGTGCACGGTGACCTCGACCTCATGCACAGCCGGGTACGCGAGCGCGACGCCCGCGACGCGCTCGGCGACGGTCTCGATGAGGTCGACGGGGTCTCGTTCGACGGCCGCGACGACCGCGTCGGCGAGCTCGCCGTAGTGCACGGTTCGCGCGAGATCGTCGCCTGCAGCGGCCGCGCGCAGGTCGACGAACGCGGTCACATCGATGACGAACGGCTGCCCCGTCTCCCGCTCGAAGTCGTACACGCCGTGGTGCGCGTGCACGCGCACGCCGGTCAGCGTGATGCGGTCGCGAGGATCAGCCACGTCGTCCACTCTGCCACGCACCGACGACGTCGAGCGCGCGCCGCGTGGAAACGACGTCGTGCACGCGCACCGCCCACGCCCCCGCCTGGGCCGCCAGCGCGCTGATGACCGCCGTCGGCAGATCGCGGTCCTCGACGGGCGCGTCGCCCGGCAGCAGCGAGCCGATGAAGCGCTTGCGGGACGCGCCCACGAGCACGGGCAGGCCGAGCGACTGCAGCTCGTCGAGGCGCGCGAGCAGCTGCCAGTTGTGCTCGCCTCGCTTCGCGAACCCGAGCCCCGGGTCGACGATGAGCCGTTCGGCCGGCACGCCCGCCGCCACGAGCGCGTCGACCCGCCCGGCGAGCTCGTCGCGCACCTCGCGCGCGACGTCCTCGTACTCGGCGAGCCGGTCCATGCGGTCCGAGTGGCCGCGCCAGTGCATGGCGACGTACCGCGCACCCGACGCGGCGGCGATCGCCGCCATCGCGTCGTCGGCGAGGCCGGCGGACACATCGTTGATGATCTCCGCGCCCGCTTCGACGGCCGCTTCGGCGGTCGCGGCGCGCATGGTGTCCACGCTCACCCGGATGCCTCGGGCAGAGAGTTCCCGGACCACGGGGATGACCCGTCGGAGCTCCTCGTCGGGCTCGACGCGCGCCGCACCCGGCCTGGTCGACTCGCCGCCGACGTCGACGAGGTCGGCGCCCTGGGCGATCAGCTCCTGGCCGTGGGCGATCGCCGCGTCGGCGTCGAACCACCGGCCGCCGTCGCTGAACGAATCGGGTGTGACGTTCACGACCCCCATGACGAGCGTCGGCGAGGCCTCAGGCACCGACTGCCCCGTCGTGCGCGCGGACGCCGATGAGGGCGATGATCTCGGCCCGGGCGACCGGATCGGCGAGCGCTCCCCGGCTGGCGATGGTGATCGTGGAGCTGCGCTCCTGCCGCGACCCGCGGGTCGTGACGCACCGATGCTGCGCGTCGAGCACGACCAGCACGCCACGCGGATCGAGCCCGGCGACCAGCGTGTCGGCGATCTCCTCGGCGAGCCGCTCCTGCAGCTGCGGGCGGTGCGCCAACGTCTCCACGACGGCCGGGATCCGCCCGAGGCCGACGACGCGGTCGCCCGGCAGGTACGCCACGTGCGCGGTGCCGACGAAGGGCAGCAGGTGGTGCTCGCACACCGAGCGGAACGCGAGATCGCGCAGCACGACGGCGTCGCCCGTCGCGGGCGCGCCGGAGCTGGTCTCGCCGATCGGCACGGAGTCCGCGAGGTGGCTCAGCGGGTCGACCGCGAGCCCGCCGAAGAAGTCGGCGTAGGCCTCGGCGACCCTCTGGGGCGTCCGCAGCAGGCCCGGGCGTTCCGGATCCTCACCGATCGCGATGAGGATCTCGCGCACGGCGCGCTCGATACGGGCGGCATCGACCTCGGTCATGGCACCCCTTCCACCGGGCCGGCTACGCCGTGGCCGGCCGCGGGTTCGACCGCGGCTTGCGCGTGGCGACGGGCTCCTCGACCGGGGTGTCGCCGGAGTCCACGCCGCCGTCGACCGCACCCTGATCGATGGGCATCTTCTCTTTGGGGAAGGTGATCGGCGGGACGTCGGAGACCGGCCGCTTGTCGCTCGAGAGCCACAGCGGGCGCTCGGGCAGCTTGCGCACGTCCTTGAAGATCTCGGCGATCTGGTGGTGGTCGAGCGTCTCCTGCTCGAGCAGCTCGGCGGCGAGCCGGTCGAGGATGTCGCGGTTGTCGTTCAGCACCTGCCACGCCTCGTCGTGCGCCTGCTCGATGAGCGCGCGCACCTCGGAATCGACCTTCTCGGCGATGCCCTCCGAGTAGTCGCGCTGGTGGCCCATGTCGCGGCCGAGGAAGACCTCACCCTGCGATTGGCCGAGCTTCACGGCGCCGACGTTCGCGGACATGCCGAACTCGGTGACCATCTTGCGCGCGGTGGCGGTGGCCTTCTCGATGTCGTTCGACGCGCCCGTCGACGGGTCGTGGAACACGATCTCTTCGGCGACGCGGCCGCCCATCGCGTAGGTGAGCTGGTCGAGCAGCTCGTTGCGGGTCACCGAGTACTTGTCCTCGAGCGGCAGCACCATCGTGTAGCCGAGGGCGCGACCGCGCGGCAGGATCGTGATCTTCGTGACCGGGTCGGTGTAGTTCATCGCGGCGGCGGCGAGTGCGTGACCGCCCTCGTGGTACGCCGTGATGAGCTTCTCTTTGTCTTTCATGACGCGCGTGCGACGCTGCGGACCGGCGATGACGCGGTCGACCGCCTCGTCGAGGGCACGGTTGTCGATGAGCTGTGCGTTCGAACGCGCCGTGAGCAGCGCAGCCTCGTTGAGCACGTTCGCGAGGTCGGCACCCGTGAAGCCCGGCGTCTTGCGGGCGAGCACCTCGAGGTCGACGCCCTTCGCGAGCGGCTTGCCTTTGGAGTGCACCTCGAGGATCTTCTGGCGGCCCTTCAGATCGGGCGCGTCGACGCCGATCTGCCGGTCGAACCGGCCGGGACGCAGCAGGGCGGGATCGAGGATGTCGGGACGGTTCGTGGCCGCGATCAGGATCACGTTCGTCTTGGGGTCGAAGCCGTCCATCTCGACGAGCAGCTGGTTGAGCGTCTGCTCGCGCTCATCGTGACCGCCGCCGAGGCCCGCGCCACGGTGCCGGCCGACGGCATCGATCTCGTCGACGAAGATGATCGCGGGGGCGTTCTGCTTGGCCTGCTCGAACAGGTCTCGAACGCGGCTCGCGCCGACGCCGACGAACATCTCGACGAAGTCGGAACCGGAGATCGAGTAGAAGGGCACTCCCGCTTCACCGGCGACGGCGCGCGCGAGCAGGGTCTTGCCCGTGCCGGGAGGACCGTACAGCAGCACCCCCTTCGGGATCCGGGCACCGACTGCCTGGAACTTCGCGGGTTCCTTGAGGAACTCCTTGATCTCGTGAAGCTCTTCGATCGCCTCTTCCGCGCCGGCGACGTCCTCGAACGTGACCTTGGGGCTCTCTTTGGAGACCATCTTCGCCTTGGACTTGCCGAACTGCATGACGCGGTTGCCACCGCCCTGCATGCCGGAGAGCATGATCCAGAAGAAGAGACCGATGAGCAGGAGCGGCAGCAGGATGCCGAGCATGGAGAGGAACCAGTTCGGCTGCGGGACCTCGTCGTCGTACCCGTCTGCGGGGTTGGCCGCGTCGACCGCTGCGATCACGTCGTCGCCGCGCGGCGTGACGTAGTAGAACTGCACCTGCGAGCCGAGCTCGTCGTCGGCCTCGCTCAGTGTGAGGTCGACCCGGTTCTCACCGTCGACGATCTTGACGGCGGCGACCTTGCCGTCGTCGAGCAGCTCGAGACCCTCTTGGGTGGAGACCTGCTTGAAGCCAGACGCGGTGATCAGGCTGGACCCGATCCACACGGCGACGATGGCGAGCAGGATGTAGATGATCGGCCCGCGCAGGATCTTCTTCATGTTCATGGTGAGGTAAGGCTACCGGCGCGGCACTGTGGGTGCGCTCTATGTTCGCTGAAAGCGCGCAGCGCGCGAAGCGAACCATCGGCACCGCCGCTGAAAGCGCGCAGCGCGCGAAGCGAACCATGGGCACCGCCGCTGGCAGCGCGCAGCGAACCACCGGCTCTACCGCTGCACGCGCGCCTGCCGTATGCCCAGCATGTAGGGCACACCCTTCCCCGCCGCGCGGAACGTCGCCCCGAGACGTCCTCGCCAGGACGGCGGGGTCAGCGGCGGGAGGTGGTCGCCGAGCTCGCCCACGTCGACGAAGTAGGCGCGGACCGGCCCGAACCCTTCGAGCTCCGGCGCGACCTCGCGGGCCGGTGACGGCAATGCGGTCGCGCCCACGCGGTGCAGCTCCTCGGTGACCAACACGTACTCGTCGATGGCGACGGGGTTCTTCAGCAGCCGGTGGACGAGGATCACGTCGATCCCGACGAGCTTGGTGCGGTCGCGGATGGCCTGGGTGGCCACGTCCCCGACGTGGGCGACGAACTTCAGCTTGAGCTTGGCCGCTTCCTTGCAGCCGGCGCAGGGGCACAGGTTGGCGGCGACGTATTGCCGCTCGAGGTGGAAGGCCCGGTGCATGGCCGCGGCTGCCTGGAGCGTCTGGCCCATGGCCGCGGCATCCGTGCCGTTCGAGACCGGCCGCGCCAGGAAGGCGGCGTCGCCCTCGATCTCCACCAGTTCCCAGCCGGGCGCGGCGTCGATCATCCGTTCGAGCATGCGCGCGGTGTTGACCTCTGCGTGCGCGAGCGTCAGGCGATGGGTGCTCATGTACTCCGTATAGCCGCCGATGTCGGCGATGAGGAGGACGGCTCGGCCGGAGCGCATGCCTCACGATCCCATCAACACGAATGTTTCTCAATGTTTCTCATCGGGCGAGTACCTTCCGAGCTCGCCGTCGATCGTGGCGTCAGCCTCCAGCGCGCTCGCGGTGTACCCGAGGACGACGGGAAGGAACTGCTCCGCGCCGAGGGTCCGGAGTCGGAGGGCGCTCGTCGCCACCACGGTCGCGGTCCGGCGGGTCCGCCGCAGCAGGGCGATCTCGCCGAAGCCCTCCCCCGTTCCCAGCGTCGCGACGACCCGGCCGCCGCCGACGACGTCGGCCGTGCCCGACTCGATGACGTAGTAGCGATCGCCCACCTCGCCCTGCGTGAAGACCGTCGCTCCGGCCTGCAGCTCGACCGTGTCGAGGCTGCGGGCCAGCTGCTCGATCGAGGGCAGCGGGAGGGCACGGAACATGGGCACGGTTCGGAGCAGGGCGAGGTCGGCGTCGAGCGCGTGCACCGAGTGGTCGAGCCGGCGCAGGCGTCGCAACGACAGCACGGCGAGCACCGGGCACACGAGCCCGATCGCGATGAGCGCCGCCTGCAGCCCCACCCATCCGATCACCGCTGACGCGGCGACCGCACCGACGCCGATGCACACGGTGACGAGGCTCTCGAGCACGCCGAACACGCGCGCGAGCACGGCGTCGGGCGCGAGCCGGCCGAGCAGCGTGAAGCCCGCGACGTCGATCAGCGCGTTGCCGACCCCGACGAACGCGAGGAGGACGAGCGCGGCCGCCTGCTGCGGCCCGGTCGCCTGCGTGAGGGCGCCAACGAGCGCGATCGGCAGACCCCAGAGCGCGACGCCGACCGCGAACCAGACCCCCAGCCGGCCGGTGCCGACGAGGAACGACGCGAACAGCGATGCCACGACCGCGCCCACCCCGACGGCGGTCATGATCGCGCCGGCGCCGGGCTCGCCGGTGTCGAGCAGCTCGATGGCGACCACGACGGAGAACACCGTGAGCGCGCCGCGCGTGAACGACTGCGCCCCCGCGAGCCCGACGATGATCGCCAGTCCTCGATCGCGCGCAACAGCCCGGACGCCCTCGACGGCTTCGCGCAGCAGGTCCGGTCGCCGCGCCGCGGGCCGGGGCGGGGCGTCGTAGCGCACCCGGGCCAGCAGCAGGGCCGCCCAGAGCGACGCGGCCGCGGCGACCCCGAAGACGACGGCCACGTCGGTGAACTGGAGCAGCACGGCCGCGAGCAGCGGCCCGATGAGGGTGGCGGCCGAGTCGAGCAGGCCGCGCACCACGTTGGCGCTGGTCAGCTCGTGTCCGGTCCGGCAGAGCGAGGGCAGCAGCGCCGAGTGCGCCGGCCGGAACAGCGTCGCCGCGATCGTGGAGACCACCGCGAGCACGTAGACGATCGCGACCGGCCCGGCGAATGCCGCGACCAGCGCGGCGGCGGCGGTCGCGAGCCCGCGCACCGTCGAGACCAGCACGAGCACGCGCTCGCGGCGCCCGCGGTCGGCGATCGGCGAGAGCAGCGGCGCCAGCACCGCGGCGGGAAGCATGCGCAGGAGGCCGACGAGGCCGACGGCCGCTGCGCCGCCGTCACGGTAGGCGATGATGCCGAGCGCGACCGTGAACGCCCACTCGGCCGTCCACGCGCCGAGGAAGCTCAGCTGCGCGCGGCGCAGGTTCGGGTTGACGGCGTTGCTGGTGAAGGCCGCGACGGCGTCGCGGACCTTGCTGCGGCGTTCGGGCACGCCCATGCGGGAACTCTAGGGGTGCGAGCCCCCGCCGGTCGAGCGGCGATCAGGCCGGTGAGCTCAGGAGTACACGTGCGGCGCGAGGATCGCGACATCGCGCAGGTTGCGGTAGCGCTCGGCGAAGTCGAGCCCGTACCCGACGACGAACTGGTTCGGGATGTCGAACCCGAGATAGGTCACGTCGACGTCGACCTTCGCGGCGTCGGGCTTACGCAGTAGCGCGCAGATCCGGACCGTCGCGGCGCCGCGCGACTCGAGGTTCTCGCGCAGCCAGCTGAGCGTGAGTCCCGAGTCGATGATGTCTTCGACGATGAGCACGTCGCGGCCGGTGAGGTCCGTGTCGAGGTCTTTCAGGATGCGCACGACGCCGCTCGACTTCGTGCCGGCGCCGTAGCTGGAGACCGCCATCCAGTCCATGGTGACGTGCGAGCGCAGCTCGCGAGCGAGGTCGGCCATGACCATGACCGCGCCCTTCAGGACACCCACGACGAGCAGGTCGCGGCCCTCGTAGTCCGCTTCGATGCGACGCGCCAGCTCGGCGAGCTTCGCCTGGATCTCGGCCTCGGTGACGAGCACCTCAGTCAGGTCGGCCTCGATCTCGCGCGCGTACATGCCTGCTCCTGTCATCCAAGGCGAACGGATGCATCGAGCCTACGCGAGCGCGCGCGATCAACCGACCGTGCCGGCCATGCCGAGCGCGCCGACGAGCCACACCACGCAGAGTGCGACGAGGCACATGGTGAGGCCTACTCGCCGACGATCAGGCCGATGATGAGCACGATGAGTCCGAAGAGCGGGAAGGCAGCCATGCACACTAATATACGCAGCTAGTGGTCGTGCGACAAGACCTCGGTCGACCCGGTCGCCGAGAACACCACGTGCCGACCGGCCCGGGTCGCCGTCCCGCCGCCCGGCAGGTCCACCGGGCCCTGCCCGTGCCAGTCGGTCGCGAGTCGTGCGACCTCGAGCGTCTGCGACCGACGCAACGACACCCCGAATTCGCTCTCGACGACGTGCCGGATGATGCGCTGCCTGAGCGCCGGGGGGTTGGCTTCGAGCACACCGACGGACACCGCGATTCCGGCCTCGGCGGGCTCGCAGATCTCCTCGATGAACTCCTCGATCTGCGCGTCGAACGCGGCCTCGTCTTCACGCAGCTGCTCGGCCGTCCGCGCGAGCGCCTCGGCGATGCCCGGCCCGAGCTCGGCCTCGAGCACCGGCAGCACCCGTTCGCGCACGCGCACGCGTGCGTACGAGGCATCCGTGTTGTGCGGGTCGTCCCAGAAGGTCAGCCGCGCATCCGCGCACGCCTGGCGCGTCGTCTCGCGCCGCACCCCCAGCAGCGGCCGCGCATACCGGCCCGACCGAGCCGCCATGCCCGACAGACTCGCCCCGCCCGACCCCCGCGCGAGCCCCAGCAGCACCGTCTCGGCCTGGTCGTCGAGCGTGTGTCCGAGCAGCACGAGCGCGGCGCCGGTCTCCACGGCCGCGGCGTCGAGCGCGGCATACCGCGCGCGGCGCGCCGCGCCTTCCGGCCCGCCGTCCTGCCCGACGTCGACCCGGCGCACGAGCACCGGGTCGAGCCCCAGCTCTCGTGCCTGCGCGGCAGCCGTCGCCGCGACTGCGGTCGAGGCATCCTGCAGCCCGTGATCGACGACCACCGCACCCGCGCGCACGCCGGCCCGCGGCGCCTCGAAGGCGGTCGCCGCGGCGAGCGCGAGCGAGTCGGCGCCGCCCGAGAGGGCGACGAGCACGAGCCCGTCGGCGGGCAGCACCGCGCGCACGGCGCGGCGCACATGGGCGATCGGCGGGGTCAGTCGCGGACGGCGCGCTGGCGGAGCATCCGCCGGCCCGTCCGAAGGCTCGGAAGGCATCACGGTAACCTTATTGCGCCGATCGCGGGCCCGGGCCCGCGCGCAGACTTCCACCGACAGGAGCAACACATGGGCGAGTACGCCGCCGTCATCGAGATCCCCAAGGGTAGCCGCAACAAGTACGAGGTCGACCACGAGACCGGTCGCGTCTTCCTCGACCGTGTGCTCTACACGACGTTCGTCTACCCGACCGATTACGGGTTCTTCGAGAACACCCTCGGCGACGACGGCGACCCGCTGGACGTGCTCGTGCTGCTCGACTACCCGCTGTTCCCCGGCGTGGGCGTGAAGGTGCGCCCCGTCGGCGTGTTCCACATGACCGACGACGGCGGCGGCGACGCGAAGGTCATCGCGGTGCCCGCGGGCGACCCGCGCTGGAACCACATCCAGGACGTCGACGACATCCCCGAGTTCCAGCGGAAAGAGATCGAGCACTTCTTCGAGCACTACAAGGACCTCGAGCCCGGCAAGTGGGTCAAGACCGAGGGCTGGGCGAACGCGGCCGAGGCCGAGTCGCTGATCCAGAAGGCGATCGAGGCGTTCCCGGGTCACTGACCGTCGGTCACCGAGCGCACGAAGGGGCGCGAACCGAATGGTTCGCGCCCCTTCGTCGTATCCGGACCGATTTCGTCGTGCCCGACCGAATCCTTGCGCAGGAAGATCGGCGAGACACGCCGCGTCGCGGCGGGCGGCGCGCCGACGATGCATCCGTTCTTCCTGAGTAGCGAGAGCGGATGCCCCAGGCGGATGCCTCGCGTGGATGCCATGGGCTGGCGCCCCGGGCGGATGCCTCGGGCGGATGCCTCTGGCGGATGCCTCGCCGGTCAGCCCGCGGGGCGGGCGGCCGCTGACGGGGAGCCCCAGATCGGCCAGATCCGCACCGTCTTGCCATAGTCGGGCGCTTCGAGGATCTGCCCGCCGCCGAGGTAGATCGCGACGTGGTAGTAGCTTCCGCCACCACCCCAGAAGAGCAGGTCGCCGCGCTGCGCGTCGCGCACGGAGACCGCCTTCCCCTGCCCGGCGAGCGTGTGGTACTGATTCGTCGCCGAGTGCGTGCCGATGTAGATGCCGGCGGCGCCGTACGCCGCGCGCGTGAGCCCGGAGCAGTCCCAGGTGTCCCGCGAGTTCCCCGGGGACGAATACGGCTTGCCGAGCTGCCCGCTGGCGAAGGCGATCGCGGTCTCGACGGCGCCCTGGTTCGGCGGCGCGGGGGCCGGCGGCGGATTCGGCGCGGGCGCCGGCCCGGGGTTGCCGCCCCCGGGCGCCGGGGCGGGCGCGGGGGCCGGGACCGGGGGTGCGTTGCGCATCGCCTCTTCGGCGGCCTCCTGCGCGATGCCCTCGACCCGCTGGCGCTCGAGCGCGGCGGTGGTGTCCTTGAGCAGCGCGAGCTGCTCGTAGAGCTCGGCCGAACGCTGCTCCTGCTCGGCGACGGCGGCCATCGACGCGGCGGCCGCAGCGCGCGACGCCTCGGCCTGCACCTCGGCGGCGGCGGCGAGCCGCTCGCGTTCGGCGGTCGCCTTCTTCGCCTGCCCGCCCAGGGCGTCGGCCGAGTTCTTGTCGGCCTGGGCCTGGTCGTAGAGCGTCTGCGAGCGCTCGCCGAGCTTCGAGGCCATGCCGAGCTGCTGGAGCAGACCGTCGGGGTCGCCCGAGAACGCCAGTTCGCTGGTGAGCCCGCCGTCGGCGCGCTTCGCGAGGTGTGCGGCGAGCAGACCCGCGCGCATGCGTGAGATCTCGGCGACGGCCTGCGCTTCTTCGGCCTGCTTCGAGAGCTTGTCGGCGCGCTCCTGCGCGGCGTCGCGCTGGAGCAGCGTGTTGCGGTGCTTCTCGGCGGCGATCATCGACGCCTCGACCGCGGCGTCGGCGGTCGCGCGCAGGCCGGCGAGCAGCTCGCCGAGCCGCGCGATCTCGGCCTGTTTGGTCTGCTCGTTCTGCTTCGCCTGCTCGATCTCACCCCATGACGGGTAGTCGGGTGCGGCGTACGCCGGACCGCCGGCCATGCCGATGGATGCTGTGACGGCGCCGATGGCGACGGTCGAGAAGACCGTCGCGGGCTTCACCCGGGACACCGGGCGGGTGCGATGTTCAGCCAAGTCCCACTCCTCGGTCGGCCATGAAGGTGATCGGGTTGATGCGCGAGCCGCCCACCCAGACCTCGTAGTGCAGGTGGCAGCCGGTCGATGCGCCGGTCGTGCCACTCGACGCGATGTTCTGGCCCGCGCCGACCCATTCTCCCTGACCCACGAAGGTACCGCCCGGCCGGATGTGCGCGTACCCCGTCCAGACACCGCCGCCGTGGTCGATCTGCACGTAGTTGCCGTACGTGCCCGACCAGCCCGCGAAGCGGACGACGCCGCTGTTCGCCGCATAGATGGGTGCGGAGCATCCGGTGCCAAGGTCGACCGCGTAGTGGAACGAGTTCGAGCAGCCGCCACCGGTGCAGATCGACCCGCGCGCACCGTAGCCCGACGTGATGCGGCCCGCTGCCGGACGCGCCCACCCGGAGCTCACGACCGTGCCGGGGCTGCCGGCGCGCATGGCCTCTTCGCGGCGCTTGCGCTCCTCTTCCTGTCGGATGCGCTCGCCCTCTTGATACTGGGCCGTGGTCTTCGCCTCGGTGTCGCGCAGGAACGCGAGCTGCTGGTCGAGCTCGATCTTCTTGGTCTGCGATTCGGCGAGCGCGGCCTCGGCTGCGGCCTGGGCCGCCTGCGCGGCCGCGAGGGCCTCCTCGGCCGCGATGCGGAGCGACTCGCGCTCACCCCGGGCGACCTCGGCCTGCTCACCGAGCGAGGTCGCGGAGTTCGCCGCCGCCTGCGCCTGCTCGTAGATGGAGGAGGTGCGCTCGACCATCTTGTCCATGCTGCCGAGCTTGGCGAGCAGCTCGTCGGTCGCGGCCGCGTCGCCCGAGTCGAACATCAGGTTCACATTGAGGTCGCTCGCGCCCGTGCGGTAGAGCTGGGCGGCGACCTGCCCGGCGTTGCGCTTCGCGCCGTCGGCCTCGGCCGCCGCCGAATCGGCCTGCGCCTGGAGCTCGTCCGAGCGCCGGACGGCGTCGTCGTACCGCTGCTGCGCGGCGATGAGCTCGTCGGTGCGGCGCTCGGCCTCGATGCGCGCCGTCTCGGCCTGTGCTTCGAGCTGGCCGATGAGCGAGACGATCTGGTCGACCGCCTGCGCGGCCGCGACGGTGTTGGCCTTGGCGGCCTGCAGCTCGTCCCAGGTGGGGTACGTGGCCGCGGACGCGGGCGAGATCGGCTGAGCGAGCGGCAGGGTGATCGCCATGAGCGCCGCGGCGGCGGCGGCCAGGAGCCGTTGGGTGCCCGGTCGGCGCGGCCGGCGCGCCCGCGTAGGCGCGGTCGTGCGTGTCGCGGCAGTTCGGTTCATGGAGTCCCCGTCCACGCGGGGCCGGTCCCCGCGCCAAGTAGCGATCAGCAGGCGATCACAGCCACGCTAGGGAGCGAACGGCCGGGATCCGGGATTTCCGCTCCGCGTGCCGCAAACGCGGTTCATGGGCGTGAACACCTCGGCGCGGGGCATCCGCCTGGTTCGTTTTGGAATCTCGCCGCGGAGCCCGTATGCTTTCCTCTCGGTGGTTGTGCCAGTCACAACTCCCGGCCCCATCGTTTAGCGGCCTAGGACACCGCCCTTTCACGGCGGCAGCACGGGTTCGAATCCCGTTGGGGTCACGTCGAACGGCGTGAGCCGAACGGCGGGTATAATTTCACAAGCATGGCCCTGTAGCGCAGTTGGTTAGCGTGCCGCCCTGTCACGGCGGAGGTCGCGGGTTCAAGTCCCGTCAGGGTCGCCAAGGCGACAAGCCCTTTCGTCAGAAGGGGCTTTCTCCTTATCGCGGCGCCTTTTCGACTCGGTCGAGCGGATGCCTCGAGGCTCTGTAGCTCAGTTGGTAGAGCGTTCGACTGAAAATCGAAAGGTCACCGGATCGATGCCGGTCGGAGCCACCACGAAACCCCCGGGAGACCGGGGGTTTTCTTGTTTCGGCGGGACCTATCGAGGCTCGAGACCCAATTCGGCGCCGCTCGGCCGCCTCGACCCGACTCAGGTACTCGGCGCTCCACGCGGCATCGACCATGACGCTCCCCCTCGACTCATCGGCCGCCGGCTGACATCTCGTGCATGCCGACCCACGCGCGGCTATTTGCAGGTACCGGAGATTGTCATCGGTCGCAGGTTTCGGCAAGAACCTGAGCTGACACGTCCGTTCAACTAAATCGCCTCGTGCCGATCCCAGTGCCGCCTCGCGGAGATCAGTCGCACGACGACCTCCTGCATCAAGACGACCTCCTGCATCAAGACGACCTCCCCGAGGGCTGGCACCTGCACGTCGGCTTCCCGGGCCACCGCGACGACGACCCGTCGCTCGAGATCGACGAGCTGCTCGGCTACAACCGATGGCTCACCATGGAGCACGAGCAGTACCGCGTTGCCGAGTCCGACCAGAACGAGACGATCGACGGCCGCTGGCGATACATCGAACACAGTGCGACGCACACACGCGTCATGATCCGCCTGCAGCGCCAGACGTTCGCCGTACCGGAGGAGGTGCGCATCACCGGCGTCATCTACCTTCCCTGGCGGGCCGGCGACCCAATCACGAGCCAGCTCCTCCGCGAGCTGCCGACCGCCCGCATCGAGGCGGCGATCAACAAGCGGCTCTTCGCGATGAAGCGCACCGAGACGAGCACGGGCGGCAAGATCGTGCTTCCCTCAGGCCACAAGATCAGCGAGCGCGACCTGCTCAAGCCGCTCGGCGACCCGAAGAAGATGCGCGACTTCTACGAGCTGGTCGCGCTGCAGCATGGCCAGCTCACCCGGGAGGGCGACAGGAACCCGAGCGCGACGATGGCGCAGGTCAACGGGGTCGCCCTCTCCACCGCTCAGGGTTGGATCACGAAGGCGCGCGAGCGCGGATTCCTGCCGCCTGGGCGGCGAGGTCGGGCCGGGTAGGCCCCTACCACGGGGCAACCGAAGGCGACGGTCGTCGCAACTTTCAGCTCACGACCGGTTGTTTCGGTCGACGCCAGCGCCGCTCCTGGACGAGTTGACGATTCACAGCGTCGGCAAGGTGTCCCCGGGCCACGCGCTCAGCCTCGCAAAGCGGCTCGGCTTGGCGAGCGTCGACAGAGTGGTGTCCGTCTTCCTGTGCTACGAAGGAAAATTCATCGAGTTTCGCCTCAAAGCGTTCCAACGTGGATTGCCAGAGCTCGAACGCACGAAACACCTTCGTTGAAGCGTATGCGCTTACGATGGCTCGAGCGCGAACGCGCGTCGCCCTTTGAGGACGGGCTGTACGCCGGTGCGGCATCTCCGTCCGGTAATCATCATCCGAGGTTTCGAGCAGGTCATAGGTCTGGTCACCTACCCAGAGACCATAGTGCTCAACCAGCTCCATGAGCTCCAAGTACTTCTCACCGCGGTTAGCCCGATCGTCTCTGAGCAACTGCTGACGCCCGGTGATTGCGGGGACGAGCACTGCAAGCAAAGACACAATGAGTGCCGAGATGGCGAGACCGGTCGCAATCCAATCGCTCGATGCGTTCGAGGGCTCCGTCGCGGCCGAGATCATGCGCCGATCGTATCCGTCTTTGCGATAGCGCCACTCACCCACCCGTTGCCCGAGTCCACCGTACAATCCGCGAGGCAGAATCGATGATGCAAGTAGCTGAGCGTGCGGAGCTAACACCAGCGACGGCGGCCCGGACTAGAGTCCAAGTGATGGAGCATCGTTGTGGCGTACGCGTTTGAAGTAAAGACTTCCACCCCACGCGCGGGGAGGCGATTTGAGCCGATTCAGGAACGTGAGCTGCATCACGATGCGCTTGCATCAGCGCGCAGTCTTCCGGGAGCGACGCGGGGTCTGGTCGTGGTGCCTGAGTTCGCTGGACCGATCGGTATTCCAGATTTCACCGCATATGTGGGCCCGATCGACCGAATCCGACACCGAGCGCAACTCGAAGTCGAGCCTGTCATCAATGAGCTGGAGTCCGGAATTGTCTCGGCGGCCTTCTTCCGTCGACCGTCAACGGCCCTCGACATCGCCGATGCCCTCGGGTGGCCAGTCGCAACGGTTGCCGGTCGCGCGAGTCGCTTGGCCAAGCGAGGCGCATTGGTGGAAATCGGCGCGGGCCGTTACATTCGCCCTTTCCCGATCGAGCCTGGCGGACGACTGTACGCCATAGAGACCAAAGTGGACGACTGGAAATCCGCACTCCGACAAGTCCGAACATACCGAGTGTGGGCCGATGGCTACGTTTTGGTGATGGGGAAGCTCAGCGACCGCGTCGAATCGGACCTGACGAATGAGGTTAGGCGTGATCGAGGCGGCCTAGTCATCGCCGGAGCTTGGAAGATTCGTCCAAGGATCGGAAAAGTTGCTGCACGGCGAAGACTTCAAGCGTGGGAGATGTTTGCGGCCGCAACCCAAAGCGGGTTAGGGGATCCAACCTTCGCTCTGGGCGTACATTCGTAGGCCTTGCTGAAAGGGGGCGACCCAGGTTCCTGATCGGTCGGACAGACCCATCACTGCTCGGACCGCAGCCCAGTTGGTGGAAGCTTCGGTGTACATCTTGTCCAATTCTTCATAGCGCTGTTGATAACTGCCGCCCGAGATCTGGACTCGCCGGATTGCGGCGTCGAGCTGCTGAACGTGGTGGCTGAATACCCCCTTGGGCCCTGGCACGGCGGGCATCCCGCCCAATCTCGCCGCGAGGGCGGAATCCTGCTGTTGAAGGAGCGCCCCGTCACCCTTCCTGTCCAAGGTTCCGAGAAGACCAAGCACACTAGGTCGCTCATACCAACTGGCTTGGCCGCCTGCTTCAGGTCGAGGCGCATAGTCCGAGAATGAAACGACCCGCTGTCGTTTGTCCCAACCGGTTCCTGCCGTCGACGCGCCGGCTGCCACTGCAGGAAGGGCAGCAAAATCGCCATGCGAAACATGCACGGGCGCATATTCGCTTAGTGCACGAACCGTCCGACAGATTCCGTAGACCTCGTCAGCTGTCAACCGCGGAGGGAGATCATTATCAGGCTGAACAAACGAAATGAACCAAGCCGATGGATCGAGCGCTGCGAGTGCCCCGACGTGAGCGTCCAGGTCGCGACCGTCGCTCCAAAACGTCCCGACGCCAGCAATCGTTAGTGCTGCGGACGACTGCATGTCCAGTGCGACCCGGGCAGTCTCGAGAGCGAGAGTGCTCACGTTATTGAGGCCCGAAGGAAGCAACGGAGCCGGGGCGACGAACGGCGCGCCGAGATCTGATTGATGCTTGAAAACGCGCCTCACATGCTCGCGTCTGTAAGCGTCTTGAGTCAGATCCCCGACCGGGCCACCCCAGAGATTGAACTCCGCGTAGTACCGGAGATCGCCAACACCCGGCATCTGGAGAGCGTGGGTCGTTGGATCGAACCACACCTGAACCCCTGCGTCGCGCAGCTCCTGCGCCCGCTTGCCGATTCCAGGCTTCAGGCCGGGGCCGCCACGGTGACGATACGGAGACGCCCACGGGGTGAGTACGGCTCCCGTCGCGAATCCAGCCGCATGGACCTCCGTAATCCATCCCGCCTGGAATGACCGGGGGCTGTCTTCGATCAAGGTAGTCATGCGGTCGCCTCCAGTGCATCGCGGAGCGCCGCAGCGTTACGGAACCTGCGGGCGGGCTGCGGGTGGAGCGCCCTGTGAATCACGGCCACTTGCTCCGGAGAGAGATCGGGTCGAGATGCGCTCAAGGGCGCCATCGCTCCGCTCTGGAGCCGCAGAGCATACTCATAGTCATCACCGCGCCAGGGATACGGAGACACTCCGCTTAGAGCTGTGTACATGAGGATGCCGACCTGAAAGACATCCGACATCTGCATTGGGCCACCGCTGTAACTGTTGAGGTGTTCCGGCGTAAGGAAACCGCGTGTACCAGGCTGGCCCGCTACCGTCACCCCTGATCGAAGGGTGTGCCGTGCAAAACCGAAGTCCAGCACCTTATAGGTGCCGTTGCTGAGTCGGCGGACGTTGTTTGCACTCAAATCGCGGTGAATAACTGACTTCTCATGCCCGGCAGCGAGTCCATTCGCGATCTGGATACCCATGGGCCTCGCGTCATCCCAGGCCCACTGGGTGCCATCCAGGAGAGGCCCGAGATCGTCGCCATCGAGGTACTCCTCAATCCAAGCAGCCCCGCTGACTGGCGAGCCGAGCTCTACAAGATCTGACTCCACTCTCACGACGTTCGGGTTGGAGATACTTGCGAGCAACTGAACTTCGCGCTCGGCGCGCTTTAGCGTTTCGTCGGTGGTGAACTCGAGCGCCACGACTTTCAGAACGAACGGTTGACCATCGCGTGACACACGCCGAACGGCTTTCTGCCCTCCAGCGGCGCCAATCGCACCTTCATCAATCACCCCAAGTGCATCGACAGCCTCACCAATGAGCGCATCGTCTGCGACAGTCATGTTCCCGAACCTATCGGACATACCAGACACGGGAACGCAACAGACGACACCCGAATGGACGTATGCCACCGTAGGTAGTTGCAGAACCTGAGCTAGCTCGGAGGAAGGCGATGCGAGGTGGAGTGATCCTGTACCGGGGTTCCGGGGCCGACGCGCGCCGGTACCTCGAGTCCGATCGCTCACGCGCCGCCGACTACTACCTCGATGGCGGCACGGCGCTGGCCGAGTTCTTCGTCGTCGACGGCAACGGCGACCTGATCGGCGAGGGCGCGCTCACCCCCGACCAGTACGCCCAGTGGGTCGACTGGACCAACCCGCTCACCGGCGAGTCGATGGGCACACCCCGCCACGCCGGCAACGCTCGCCACACGACGAACCTGACACTGGCCTCAAGCGGCGGGAATCCAAGCCGCGGCCTCCGCCGCCATCTCAGCACGAGCGCGCGAGAGCATGGCCAACCTTCCTGGGTTCTTCGCCAAATTGATCGGCGGCCGAAAGTGGCGGATTACTGAGGTTTCGACTTCGTTCAGTGTCGATTCCATTCGCGACGGCGCCGGCCAGACCGCGAGCTTGAGCCGCTGATGCATCCACTCAGTCAGCCGATCGTCACCGCTGTCGGCGAGCCCGTAGTTCGCGAAATGCCCTGGCTTGCTCGGGTTCCTCGGGACCGCGCGAAGGTTCAGCGGTTCCCGTAGAAGCGCGGCAAAGGATCGTCGAACCGTCGAACTCCCCGTTCGTGCGGCTGAACCCGGAAGCGCTGCGAAATGTCCATTGAGGTCACGAGATACGAGGTTCTCCTCTGCCTTGCCGACGTACAGCGGGTGATCGGCGTCAGTCGTGAGACCGAGATCCGCCGCTGCGCGAACATCGCCGAAGATGGCGTATAGCCCAGGCAGTCGCGGCACATGGGCGGCGGCCTCGGCAATCCCCCAGCGAGCTCCCATCAATCCATCCACCGCGGCGGACACGAGCATGGTCGGAGGCAACGTAGTCGTCATAGCGGCGACTGTAGTCCCGACTCCTTCCCCACCGTCGCTGGCCATCTCGTCGAGTGCTGCCCTCGACCGTCATACTGTCGACGTGACGGATCGCGCAGAAGCACAGCCCAATGGCATTCAGGGTCTCGTCACGGCCCGAGCTCTGTGGGCCGTGCGTGTCAGCGCCGCGCAACAAGCCATAGACGCTGCAACGCTCGCGCTGACCGAAGGAGTCGATAGCGACCCTCTTCGCGAGCTCGCCGGCGCACACCAGGACATAAACGTGTTCGAGTTGGGTGCGTTGATTGACACCGCGTTGAGCAGCGCAGGTGTCGACGTCGACGATATGACCGAAGACGACGCCTTGCAGATTTCCGCCAGGCACTACGTGAAATGCGTGATTGAAGGCCAGATGCCCGTTCGCGAGTTCACGGCCTGGGCGCACTCGAGGTTAGGGCACGAAGGTCCCGCATGGGCTCAAGAGCTGGTGGAACTCGACGATGAGTTCGACGCTCTCGATGGAGGCTGGGGGCGCGAGCCGAATTGGGAGCAGATCCTCGAGCGATTTCTGGTCTCGCGCTAATGCGCCGCTGACAATTCATCGTGATGTGACGGCGATCCGAGCGACCCTATCCGCGCGATGGGTCCCGGCGACACTGCGTGCCAGCCGTCTCTGCACTGGTTCTACGCTCGGCTCATGATTCAGTCCGGTCGAGCGTCATTCATCGTCTCGTCCTCGGAGACGGATCCAGCCGCGATTTCGAATCTCCTCGGGCTCGATCCGACCAGCGTCACGAACGCAGGCATACCGCGCGAGTCTGGCCGCGTGCCCGATCACCACAGCTGGAGCATCGACACCGGCGAGGTCGACAACACGAGCGACGACCAGACGGGTACGCCTGCTGTTCGAACGCTCCTCATGCTGATCCAACCCGCGCTCAGAAGACTGTCGAACCTTCCCCCAGACTGCGAAGTCCGCATCCAATGGTCGGCGTACTCGGATTCCGTCCAAGGCGGATTCGTGATGCCCGCCGATCTCGCAGCAGCGATCGGCCAGTTCGGTGTCGACGTGTTCGGCACGGTCTATCTCGGCGACGTTGAGAACGCTGACTCGGACGCGTCGCTTCGATCTCGCCGCGTCACCCCACTGACGGACCGGCTGTCGGGCGGCAGCGCGCGAGCGCAAGAGGATGATGGATACATGCGCGCTGCTCACCGCCCCGGTCTTCGGGTCGGCTCAGGACTCACGATCCCTGAGTCTGAACTGTCGTGGCGGTTCTCGCGGTCATCCGGGCCTGGCGGGCAGAGCGTGAACACCGCCGACTCCCGAGCCGAACTCGTCTGGGATGTGGCGGGCTCGGCGGCGCTCTCCCCACTCCAGCGGGAGCGGATCCTCGAGCGCCTGAGCGGTCGCATCGTCGACGGGGTGCTGACGATCGCCGCATCCGAGCACCGTGCGCAGGTGCGCAACCGAGAGGCCGCGCGCGATCGGCTCGTCGCCCTCGTCACCGACGCCGTGCAGCCGCCGGCACCGGCGAGACGACCGACGAAGCCGGGTCGAGGTGCAAAGGAACGTCGGTTGGAAGCGACGAAGCGGCGCACCGAGGTCAAGCGACTGCGTCGACCGCCTCACGACTGACGGCCGAGCCGCCTGCGCCCGCTCGCCGACTGCGCGCGCTGCGGTACCCGGCAGAGCATCGCTGCTGAAGAATGGCGGCATGACGGAGATCTCCGACCACGACGCGTACATTGCGGCCGCCCCGGAACGGTTCCGCCCACTGTTGGCCGCGCTGCGCGCGCAGCTTGCGCATACGCTCCCGGATGCCGAGGAAGTCATCGAGTACCGCATGCCGGGGTTCCGGATCGGGCCTTCGATCGTCGCCGGTTACGCCGCCTTCAGCAAGCAGTGCGGCCTCTACCTCTCGTCGGGCGCCATCGCCGCCCACGCCGACGAGATCGCCGCCGCGGGGTTGAAGGCCACCAAGACGGGAATCACCTTCCCGCCGAAGAACCCGATCCCGGACGACCTCGTCGAACGACTCGCGCTCGCCTCGCGCAAGGATCTCGGGCTCTGACCGAGCCAACTCAACACCACCCCGGCCGCACTCACCCGAGCTCGAACGACGTCACACCGTAGACGTCGTGCATGGGCGCAGCGGGCGCGGGGCCGAGGTACATCCGGGCCGTCTCGAACTCGGCGCGCATCCGACGCGCGTGCACGAGCCGCACGGCGGCGTCATTCACCGTCGGCACGTCGATCGCAACCTCGACTCCGGGCGGCACGGCGCCGAGCAGGTCGGAGAGGAGGCCTTCGGCGACGGTCGGCGAGTCGGCGAAGAGCGGGCCGATACGGAACCCCTCGGTTGCCGGCCGGATGGCGCCGTAGCCCGTGACCGAACCGGCGTCCACATGCACCCGCGAATGAACACCAGCCTGCGTGAGCCACGAACCCGTGAACGCCGCGCGCGGCGCCCCGAACACACGCCCGTCGTATTCGATCACGGCAGCCAGATCGGCATCCTCGATCGGCCGGCTCGCCGGCGCCGATGGACCAGCCCCGCGCGACTCAGTCACACATCGCACGTTCCGATGCGCGAGCGCGAACCCCGCGCGCTCGTACGCAGGAATCTGCGCGACGACCCCGTCGAGACCGATGGTGCGCGCATGGCTCTGCGCAAGCGCATACTCCCACAACCGAAGTCCGTATCCCCTACCCCGGACCTCGGGCCGGACGATGTAAAACCCCAGGAAGGCGTACGACGCGTCATAGGAGACGACCGAGATGCTGGCGATCACCTCGCCGTCGAGCGTTCCCACGAAGAACCCGGACGGATCGGCCGTGAAGAATGCATCCGCATCGAGCAGGCCAGGGTTCCACCCCTCATCCGCCGCCCACCGCACGACGAGATCGAGCTCCGACCGCTGCATCCGGCGCATCGAGTAGTGCCCGCCCATGACCTCCCCCAGGTGCGGGGCCGCCGGGCCGGCGAGGAGGATTCGCCGACCCGGCCACCGGTACCCCACGCGGGTAGATCGCGGTCGGCACCGATGGCGCAGTGTCCCTTGGAGTTGCGCGTCTTCAAAGCGGAAGCGAAGTGCAAAGCCCCCCGGCTTCAACTCCCGCGACCACGCCGTTCACGGTGTTGAGGAGGCTGATTACCCGAAAATCAGCCGCCGCCGACCCGGCGCGGTGCCCCGATCATAGCAATGCGAGACGCCATTTCCGCAGCGGTTGCGCGAACATGCGGCCGCCTCGAGATGGCAGCCAACGCCCGAACCCGCGACCTCCGAGCTACCCCGCGACCTCCGACGCGGTGCCGAACCTGCGCCGATGCCAGAACCCGATGCCCTCGAGCGCGATCCACGCGATCGGCACGACGATCGCCATGTCGAGCAGCGTGCCGGGTCCGGGCATCTGGAGCTGCAGGAACTCGATCGCGATCGGCACGGTCAGCACGAGCACGAGCCCGCCGACCATGGCGAGCACGACGACCGCCTTGATCCAGGTGAACGGTCGCGAGAGCACGGTCAGGATCCAGAGTCCGATGAGCGCGAGCGTCACCATGCTCGCGGTGCGCACGGCCGCCTCGGGCTCGCCGAGGGCGCGCGCGTGGCCGGAGACGATCGTGATCGCGATCGCGACGACGAGGCCCGCGGGGATCGCGAAGGACAGCGACCGGCGCAGGAATCCCGGCACATACCGCCTCGCGTTGGGCAGCATGGCCAGCAGGAAGGCGGGGATCCCGATCGTGAGCCCGTCGGTGATCGACAGCTGCCTGGGCAGCAGCGGGAACGGCCACAGCAGGATGCCGAACAGCACCGCCATCGCGATCGCGTACGACGTCTTCGAGAGGAACAGCATCGACACGCGCTCGATGTTCGCGATGACCTTCCGCCCCTCGGCGACCACACCAGGCAGGTGCGAGAACCGGCCGTCGAGCAGGACGATGCGTGCGACGGCGCGCGTCGCGGCCGATCCAGAGGCCATCGCGATGCCGAGGTCGGCGTCTTTGATCGCGAGCGCGTCGTTGACGCCGTCGCCGGTCATCGCGACGGTGTGCCCGCCGGCCTTCAGCGCGCGCACCATGTCGCGTTTCTGCGTGGGCGACACCCGGCCGAACACGAGCTGCTCGTCGAGCACCCGGGTGAGCTCCGCCTCGTCGGCGGGCAGCTCGCGTGCGTCGAAGCCGTCGCCGGCGTCGAGCCCGACCTCGCGCGCGACGGCGGCGACCGTGAGCGGGTTGTCGCCCGAGATGATGCGGACGCCCACGCCCTCCTTCTCGAAGTAGCTGAGCGTCGCCGCGGCGTCCGGCCGCACGACCTCACGGAACGTCAGCAGCACGACGGGCCGCAGGCCCGAGGGCAGCGCGGCCGCGTCGGCCTCCGCCTCCGCGAGCGGCTCGGGCGCGTACCCGAGCAGCAGGGTGCGCCGGCCGGTCGCGGCGAGCGCGCGGCCGCGTTCGAGGGCAGCGGATGCCTCGGCGCCGTCGCCGTCCGCGAACATGAACTCGGGCGCGCCGAGCACCCACGTGCCGCGCGCGTCACCCTCGAACGAGACCGCGCTCCATTTCCGTGCGGATGAGAACTCGATGCGCGCGCAGGCCTCGGGAGAGGCATCCGTGAACTCGTCGGTGAGGCAGCGCGCGGTCGCGTTCGCGGACGGCTCGCTGCCGTACCAGGCGAGCACCCGGCGCCAGCCGCCGGGCAGGTCGTCGGTGGGCGCGCCGGTTCCGAGCACGGGATGCACCGCGTCGAAACGGACCTCGCCCGTCGTGATGGTGCCCGTCTTGTCGAGGCAGATGACGTCGACCCGCGCGAGCCCCTCGACCGCGGGCAGCTCTTGCACGAGCACCTGGTGCATGCTGAGCCGGACCGCGCCGACCGCGAAGGCGATGCTCGTCATGAGCACGAGCCCGAGCGGGATCATCGCGATGACCGCGGCGACGGAGGCGACCGCGGCTTCGCGCCACTCGCCCGTGTCGATCGCGTGCTCCCAGCCGCCGGCGGCCTGCATGTTCGCGTTGACGACGATCGCCATGATCGGGAAGATCGCCCAGGTGATCCAGCGCAGGATGCGGTCGATCGAGCGGCGCAGCTCCGAGTTCACGAGCGAGAAGCGTTTGGCCTCGGCGGTGAGTTTCGCGGCGAACGCGGCGTCGCCGACCGCCGTGACGCGCGCGACCCCCTCACCGCCTACGACGATGGAGCCCGAGAGCAGACGGTCGCCCTGGCTCTTGTCGACGGGGTCCGACTCGCCGGTCAGCAGCGACTCGTCGGCCTCGAGGCGGGTCGCGTCGAGCACCGAGGCATCCGCCGTGACCTGGTCGCCCGACCGCACGACCAGGACGTCGTCGAGGACGATCGCGCGCACCTCGATCTCGTGTTCGACGCCGTCGCGCAGCACGCGCGCCTTCGGCGCGTGCAGCAGCGCGAGCCGGTCGAGCGCGCGCTTCGCGCGGTACTCCTGCGTCACGCCGACGACCGCGTTGGCGATCGCGGCGAGGCCGAACAGCGCGTCCTGCCAGTACCCGAGGACGAGCAGGAGGGTGAAGCCGGCGATGACGATGCCGTTGAACAGGGTGAACACGTTCGCGCGGAGGATGCTCCAGATGCTGCGGCTCGAGGCATCCGTCACCGTGTTCGCGCGACCCGAGGCGACGCGCTCGGCGACCTCGGCGGCGGTCAGCCCGCGCTCGGCTCCGGCCGCACGCGACGCGGGTGCGTGCGTATCCGGACCGTGCGAGGCGACCGCGTGAGGCTCGGTCATGGATGTTCCTCCCCGGGTTCGGTCGAGTGTCGCATACTGTCGCATGATCGAGCCAGGGGCGTCCCGTCGGGCCACGTGGATCACTCGACCCCGGATCCATGCGTTCCAGGTGGCCGGAGCCGGTCGCCGCCCAGCGCAGATTGTGGAACAATCTCGCCATGCGTTTCGTCCTGGCCGTGCTGCTCGCCGCCGTGTGCTTCGGTACCACGGGTACCGCGCAGGCGCTCGGCCCGGCGGCCGATCCGCTCTCGGTCGGCGCGGCCCGGCTCGTGATCGGCGGCGGCGCGCTCGCGCTCGTCGCCGGGTTGCAGATCGCGGCCATGCGGCGGCGGACCGGGCGCGCGGCGCGGGGCGCGGCGGGTGCGGCGGGGGCTGCGGGCGGGGCCGGCGCGCTCGGCCGGCTGCCGGCCTGGGCACTCGTCGCGCTGGGCGCCGCCGGCGTGCTCGGGTACCAGCCGGCGTTCTTCGCCGGGACCGCGGCGAACGGCGTCGCGGTCGGCACGGTCGTCGCGCTCGGCTCGGCGCCCGTGCTCACGGGTGCCCTCGACTGGGTGGTCTCGCGCCGTCGGCCGGGTGGGCGCTGGCTGGTCGCGACCGTGATCGCGACCGCGGGCGTCGCGACGCTCGCGCTCGCCACCGACGGGACGACGGCGGCTGCGGACCCCGCCGGCATCGCCGCGTCGCTCGGCGCGGGCGCCTCCTACGCCGTGTACACGATCGCGGCGAAGGCGCTCATCGACCGCGGCTGGAGCTCGACGGGCAGCATGGGCGCGCTGTTCGGCGTCGCCGGCGCGGCGGCCCTCCCACTACTTCTGGTGACGGATGCCTCGTGGCTGGCGACCGGCCCCGGCCTCGCCATGGCGCTCTGGCTCGGTCTGGTCACGACCACGCTCGCGTACGTGCTGTTCGGGTTCGGCCTGCGCGGGCTCGCGCCCGCGACCGTGTCGACGCTGACGCTCGCCGAACCGCTGACGGCCGGGATGCTCGGCGTGCTGCTGCTCGGCGAACATCTCTCCGCGGCTGCCGTGCTCGGGCTCGCGGTGCTCGCCGTGGGCATCGTCGTGCTCGCGATCCCGTCGCGGAGGCCGGCGACCGAGCAGCCCGCAGCAGTGTCGGAGGGGGTGGATAGCCTCGGTCCATGGACGTCATCCTCATCCCCGGCTTCTGGCTCGACGCCTCCTCGTGGCAGCGGGTGACCCCGGTCCTCGCCGAGACCGGCCACCGGCTGCATCCCGTCACCCTGCCCGGTCTCGAGTCGGCTGACGCCGGCCGGTCGGGCATCGGGCTCGCCGAGCACATCGCCGCGGTCGTCGGCCTCGTCGACGAGCTCGAGGGCCCGGTCGTGCTGGTGGGCCACTCCGGTGGTGGCAGCATCGCGCACGGCGTGGTCGACGCACGCCCCGAGCGCATCGCGAAGGTCGTGTACGTCGACGCGGGTCCGCCCGCCGACGGCGACGTCATCAACGCCGAGCTGCCCGTCGTCGGCGACGAGGTGCCGCTGCCCGACTGGTCCGAGTTCATGGCGGAAGACCTCGTCGACCTCGACGACGAGCTGCGGGCCGAGTTCCGGGCGCGGGCGATCCCCGAACCGGTCGGCGTCGCGCGCGACGCCATCGTCCTGACCGACGCGCGGCGCTACGACGTGCCCATCGCCATCATCGCGTGCGAGTTCCCGAGTGCGATGCTGCGTGAGGCGGTCGCGGCCGGTCAGCCCTGGGTGAGCGAGCTGGCCCGCGTCCGCGACGTCGAGTACGTCGACCTGCCCACCGGGCACTGGCCACAGTTCACCAAGCCGGTGCAGCTGGGCCAGGCGATCGCGTCGGTGCTCCCGAACAGCTGACCCCCGACCCCTGCCCGGCTGACACCTCGGGCGATCGCGTCGGCACTCCCGGGCATCTCCCTGCTCCCGGGCAGCTGACCCCGACCGCGTGCCCGGCTGACAACTCAGGCGATCGCGTCGGTGCTCCCGGGCCAGTGAACAGCCCGGTCAGGGCACCTCCCGTGCAGCCGACCTCCGCCCGTCAGAGCTGCGCCCCGTCGACCGCGAACGTGTCGCACGCGGCCGGGCCCTGCTCGTACCCCGTCACGAACCAGCGTTGCCGCTGCTCGCTGGAGCCGTGCGTGAAGGTGTGCGGCGTGACCTGCCCCTGCGTGGACTGCTGGATGCGGTCGTCGCCGACGGCGGCCGCGGCGCTCAACGCCTGGTCGACCTCGTCGCGCGTCGGAGTCCTGAGCAGGGGCACGCCCGAGGCATCCGTCGTCTGCGAAGCACTGCCCACCCAGGCGCCCGCGAAGCAGTCGGCCTGGAGTTCGACGCGTACCGCGTTCGAGGTCGGCCCGGTCTGTCCGTCCTGCGAACGCTCGAGCACGCCCGCGAGGTTCTGCACGTGGTGGCCCCACTCGTGCGCGACGACGTACATCTGCGCGAGCGGCCCGGCGTCGGCGCCGAAGCGGCTCTCGAGCTCGTCGTAGAACGTGACGTCGAGGTAGATGGTCTGGTCGGGCGGGCAGTAGAACGGGCCGGTCGCGCTCGTCGCCTGGCCGCACCCGGTGGAGACCGCCTGGTCGAACAACACGAAGTCCTGCGGCGGTTGGTACGCGAGGCCGAGCTCGGCCGGCGCGGCCTGCTGCCAATAGTCCTCGAGCGACGCCGAGGCACCGCGCATCCGACAGTCGACGCGCGCGTTCGCATCGGCGCCGGTCTGACACTCCTCGAGGCTCGAGTCCGGCGCGGCCTCCTGCTGTTGCCCGCCGCCGAGCAGGCCGCCCACATCGAAGCCGAGGAACTGCGAGAGTACGAACAGCGCGATCACGCCGAGCCCACCGCCGACCGCGATGCCCGTGGTGCGCCCCCGCTTGCTCGCTCGACCGCGACTGATGTCGGCGTCGGGATTGAACGTCATGCCGCGACGCTACTCCCGGCTGCGCGGCGCACGCTCGGGCTTGACGCCGTCCGGCTCACCCCTTCGGCGCACTCCCGCGGGCGAACCGGTCGGTCGCCTCGATGAGTGCCGAGAGAATGCCCGGTTCGTCGAAGGCGTGGCCGGCGTCGTCGATGATCCGCAGCTCGGCTTCCGGCCACGCACGGTGCAGGTCCCAGGCGGTCATCGCGGGCGTGCACATGTCGTATCGGCCCTGCACGATCACCGCGGGGATGTCGCGCAGCCGCGTCGCGTCGCGGATGAGCTGCCCCTCCTCCCACCAGCCGCCGTGTCGGAAGTAGTGGTTCTCGATCCGCGCGAACGCGGTCGCGTACTCGGGCGCCGTGAACTTGGCGATGGTGTCGGCCTGGGGCAGCAGGGTGATCGTCGACGACTCCCAGCGCGACCAGGCGATCGCGGCGGCCTGATGCACCTCGGGGTCGGGGTCGTGCAGGAGCCGGCCGTAGGCCTCGATGAGGTGTGCCCGCTCGTGCACGGGTACCGGTGCGATGAAGTCCTCCCAGAGATCGGGGAAGATCGCGGCCGCGCCGCCCTCGTAGAACCAGTCCAGCTCGGCGCGGCGCAGCGTGAAGATGCCGCGGAGCACGAGCTCGGTGACCCGCTCGGGGTGGGTCTGCGCGTATGCGAGCGCGAGCGCGCTCCCCCACGAACCGCCGAAGACCTGCCAGCGGTCGATGCCGAGGTGCAGTCTCAGTCGTTCGAGGTCGGCCACGAGATGCCAGGTGGTGTTGGCCGAGAGATCGGCTTCGGGCTCCGACGCGTGCGGGATGGACAGCCCGCAGCCGCGCTGGTCGAACAACACGATGCGATAGCGCTCGGGGTCGAACAGCCGCCGGTGCTCGGGCGTCGTGCCGCCGCCCGGGCCGCCGTGCAGGAACACCACCGGCTTGCCCTGCCGGTTGCCCGAGATCTCCCAGTAGATGTGCTGTCCGTCTCCCACGTCGAGCATGCCCGTCTCGAGCGGCTCGATCTCCGGGTACAGGTCCCTCATGCTCCAACGGTAGGGCTGCCCGTGAACCGGCGGCGTAGGCTCGCGGTATGACTGCCGCACCCGTGACGATCACGATCACCGGAGGGGGCGGCCAGATCGGCTACGCCCTCCTCTTCCGCATCGCCTCGGGGGCGATGCTCGGCGCCGACACCCGGGTCCGGCTGCGGCTGCTCGAGATCCCGCAGGGCGTGCGCGCCGCCGAGGGCGCGGCACTCGAGCTGCAGGATGCGGCGTTCCCGCTGCTCGACGGCGTCGAGGTCACCGACACGGCGGCGCGCGCCTTCGATGGCGCGAACCTGGCGCTGCTCGTCGGGGCTCGCCCGCGCGCCGCGGGCATGGAGCGCGGCGACCTGCTCGCGGCGAACGGGGCCATCTTCGGTCCGCAGGGGCGCGCGATCAACGATCATGCTGCGGATGACATCCGCGTCGTCGTCGTGGGCAATCCGGCCAACACCAACGCGCTGATCGCGCGGGCCGCGGCACCGGATGTCCCGTCGGAACGCTTCTCCGCGCTGACCCGCCTCGACCACAACCGGGCACTCGGCCAACTCGCCGAAGCGCTCGAGGTCCCCGTGGGCGACATCCGGGGAGTGACGATCTGGGGCAATCACTCGGCGACGCAGTTCCCCGACGTCGCGCACGTGACGGTCGGCGGCGTGCCGGTCGTGGAACTGCTGGCGGCCCGGCACGGCGGCGCCGAAGGCGCCGCACGGTGGATCGAGCACGAGTTCATCCCGCGGGTGGCGAACCGCGGTGCGGAGATCATCGAGGTCCGCGGATCCTCGTCGGTCGCGTCGGCGGCGTCGGCGGCGATCGACCACGTGCGGGACTGGGTGCTCGGCACCGGCGAGGGCGGCTGGACGAGCGCGGCGGTCGTGTCGGACGGATCGTACGGGGTGCCCGAGGGCCTGGTCTCGTCGTTCCCCGTGACGAGCGAGGGCGGGTCGTGGCAGGTCGTGCCCGACCTGGAGCTCGATGCCTTCGCGCGGGCCCGGATCGAGGCATCCGTCGCCGAGCTCGACGCCGAGCGCCGGTTGGTGCGAGAACTGGGCTTCGCCTGACGTCTCGCCGGCCGCGGAGCGGGCGGCGCCGTGCGACGCGAGACCCCCGGCTGCCGTCCATCTAGGCTGGTGACATGGCCGAACCCACGACTCCGTCCCGCCGTCAGCAGATCATCGTCGGCATCGTCGTGGGCCTCGTCGTGGGCGTGGCGATCAGTCTCTGGACGGGCTTCTGGCTCTGGCTCGCCGCGGGCGCCGCAGTCGGCCTCGCCGCCGGCGCGATCATGAAGCCGCCCGCCAAGTAGGTCAGGGCGAGCCGAAGCTCCCGGCACCGCGATGCACGCGGCTACGTGCGAAAGCATCCGTCCGCCCGACGCATCCGCCCACCCGAGACACCCGCCCGCTCCGCGGCACCCGCCCACCCGAGGCACCCCCCACCCGAGGCATCCGGCGTCGCCGTGTCTCCCGAATCGACCCGGCCACTCTGACCCAAGCACCGTCTGCGCGACTCGGTGAGGCGGTGTCGCCCGAACCGAGCCGACGCCGTCGCCTCAGACGCGATCTGCGCGACACCGCATACCGGTGTCGCGCAGATCGCGTCGGTCAGCGCTGATCACCAGTGGGCGCGTCAGCGCTGCTTGGCCGACTTCTCCGGGACCGGGAGCGTGCCGGCCTTGCGCTGAGCGGCGTAGTACGCGCGCGCCTCGTCCTGCCGCTCCTGTTCGGCACCGGTCGCGATCTTCGCGCGCAGGTGCTCGTCGGTGTAGCCGAACGCGTGCACGAGATCGAGCGCGTGCGGGCGGAGCCGCTCGACGAGGCGGTCGATGTAGGCGCTGACGGCCTGCGCGCGCTGCGGCGAGAGCCGCCCGTGGATGAGATACCAGGCAAGGTGCTGCTCGACGAGTCCGAGCCCGAACAGATCGCGCAGCCACGTCAGCACGCGCTTCGTGCCGGCGTCCTCGACCCGCGCGAGTGCGCGGCTGAACGCCTCCCACTGCAACAGCTCGCCGTGCGCGCGCGCCGCCTCGATGAGCTCGTTCTGGTTGCGGTTGAACACGGCGGCCGCGTCAGCCTTCGGCAGCTTGCGCGCCTCGCGCAGCCGGCCGGCGATCTCACCGATCATCGTCTCGACGCGATCGGTGAGCAGCTCCCGCTGCGTCTCCTCGTCGCGGAGCTCGCTCACCGAGCGTGCCGTCGATCCGAAGTCCGCGATCGTCTGCGCGAGCCGGCGGAGGCCCGTCCCGTGGTACGCCCGCTCCGCGGTCTGCGAGACCACGTAGCGCGCGAGCGCGCCCGCATCGGCCCCGGCGAACTGCTTGGAGAAGTCGGTGAGCAGACGCTTGGCGACCAGCTGCAGCAGCACATTGTTGTCGCCCTCGAACGTGACGTAGACGTCGAGGTCCTGGCGGAGCCCGACGAGCCGGTTCTCGGCGAGGAATCCGGCGCCGCCGCACGCCTCGCGCGCCTCCTGGAGGGTCTCGAGCGCGTGCCACGTCGACAGCGGCTTCAGCGCCGCAGCCATGGTCTCGAGGTCCTGCCGGTCGTCGTCGGAGTCGGCCTTGCCCGAGAACACCTCGTCGAACTTCACGAGGAACTCGTCGTGCGCGAACGTCTGCGCGTACACCGTCGCGAGCTTCGGCAGCAGCCGTCGCTGGTGCCGCTGGTAGTCGAGCAGCACCTCCTCGTCGGTGTCGCTCGCGCCGTTGAACTGGCGTCGTTGCGTGCCGTACTCGATCGCGATCGTCAGCGCCATCGCCGCCGCCGCGGTCGCGGCGCCGTCGAGCGACACCCGGCCCTGCACGAGCGTGCCGAGCATGGTGAAGAAGCGGCGACCCGGGCTCGCGATCGGGCTCGTGTAGGTGCCGTCGGCGGCGACGTCGCCGTACCGGTTCAGCAGGTTCTCGCGCGGGATGCGCACATCGGTGAAGTGCAGCCGGCCGTTGTCGATGCCGTTGAGCCCGCCCTTGAGCCCGTCGTCCTCGCCGCCGATGCCGGGCAGGAAGTTCCCGTCGGCGTCGCGCAGGTGCACATAGAACGCGTGCACGCCGTGGTTCACGCCCTTCGTGATGAGCTGGGCGAAGAGGACGGCGTCCTTCCCGTGCACGGCGGCGTTGCCGAGGTAGTCCTTCCACGCGCCGCGGAACGGCGTGTCGATGACGAACTCCTCGGTCGCCTCGTCGTACGTCGCGGTCGTGCCGATCGAGGCGACGTCGGACCCGTGCCCGGTCTCGGTCATCGCGAACGCGCCGGGCACCTCGAGTGACATGATGCCGGGCAGCCACTTCTCGTGATGCGGCGTCGTGCCGAGGTGCAGCACCGCGGCGCCGAACAGGCCCCACTGCACACCGGCCTTGATCTGCAGGCTCGGATCGGCGATGACGAGCTCCTCGAACCCGGCGATGTTGCCGCCGTGGTCGTCATGGCCGCCGACCGACTTCGGGAAGGCGCGGTGCACGGCGCCCTGCTCGACGAGCAGCTTCATCTGTTCGAGCACGCGCTCGCGGTGCTCGTCCATCGACTGGCCCTCGATGCGGTGCAGTGCCGGGTCGGCGGCGCGCTCACGCGCCGCGAGCCGAAGGTCGGCCCAGGTGCCGAGCAGCTGGCGGCCGAGCGCCTCGACGTCGACCTTCGGCTCGTTCGCGGGTGCCACGGGCGTCGCCGTGGGCGCCGGGATGGGTGCGTCCGAGGTGCCGGTCGGCGTCGGCGGGGTGGATGCCGGGGTCGATGCCGGGGCGGCGGATGTCTCAGGCGCGAGATCGTCGGTGCGGGAAGCCGTGTCAACCATCGAAAAGTCCTCCATGAGCGGTTCGTGGCCGGAGATGCTCACGCTAGGACGGGCGTCCTCCACCCGGAAACGGGCGGTCCTCCCCCTACAAACCTGGCGCGACCCGTCGCGGCCTCGACTGTGTGCTCTCTACAAACGCACTGCACCAGGCACTATCGACACCCACAACTGATGTTGGAGGTCGATATCCGCATGTGAGGTCGAACGAGCACGGCCTCCGTTGGGGGAAACGACCTCCATCGCGAACCGGTGCCGTCAGCTGGCGAAGAACGAGGACGCCTTGCGCGACCAGAGCAGGATGAGCACGACGAGCGCCACGACGATGCCGATCCATTCCGTGATCGCGGTCGGGCTCTCGCGGTACGCGATCGCGAGGAACAGCGACCCGATGATCGAGAGGATCTGCAGCACCGTCACGACGAGCCTGGCGCCCGGACTGCCATTGAGCAGCCCGCCCGCGACGATCACGACGATCAGCCCGATGACGATCGAGCCGATCGCGGAGCCGATGAGCGCGCCGGAGCCGCCGAATTCGTCGACGACCTCCGGGACCGGCAGCAGGAAGAGCATGATGATGCCGGCGATCAGATCGAGCGCGCCCGATATCCAGGCGATCACCGCGACCACGGTCACGCCGACGGGACGGAGCGTACGATCAGCCATCGGTGCCTCCTTCGCGTCGCGGAGTGCGGCGCCCTGGCCGAATGCTATCGAGAACCGAGGATGTCTCGCGCGCATTTCTTCGCGCAGATCCGCCACGACGCTGTGTCAGGCTTCGGCGATGACCCGGATCAGTGCCTCGCCGTATGCCTCGCGCTTCTTCGCCCCGATGCCCGTGATGCCGTCGAGGTCGCCGAGCGACTGCGGCTGCGAGACCGCGACCGCCCGGAGCGTCGCATCGCCGAACACGATGTACGCGGGCACGCCCTGCGCCTTCGCCTCGCCGGCACGCCAGGCGCGGAGCGCCTCGAACCGCTCGGCCTGCGCCGGTTCGAGGTCGGCTGCGGCGGGAGCGGCTGCCCGGCGGGAGGACCCGCGGACCGGCCGGTCGGGCTCTTCCCGGAACGCGACCGTGCGATCGCCCGAGAGCACGGCGCCCGAGGTTTCGGTGAGCGTGAGCACTCCGTAGTCGCCGACGGCCTGCAGCAGCCCCTGCGCAAGCAGCTGCCGTACGACCCCGCGCCATTGCGCATCGCTGAGGTCTTGGCCGATGCCGAAGGTGGACAGCTGATCGTGCCCGTACTGCTGCATGCGCGGAGTGGACTTGCCGCGCAGGATGTCGACGAGGTGGCCGGCACCGAATCGCTGGTTGCGCTCGCGCTGCAGCCGGACGACGGTGGACAGCAGCTTCTGGCTGGCGACCGTGCCATCCCAGGAGGCGGGCGGTTCGAGGCAGGTGTCGCAGTTGCCGCATGGGTCGCTCGCCTGACCGAAGTAGCCGAGCAGGTTCTGGCGGCGGCAGTGCACGGTCTCGCAGAGCGCGAGCATGGCGTCGAGATGCTGGCTGAGTCGACGCCGGAAGGCGAGGTCACCCGGGCTGTCGTCGATCATGCGGCGTTGTTGCACGACGTCTTGCAGCCCGTACGCGAGCCAGGTGGTCGCCGGCTGGCCGTCGCGACCCGCGCGACCGGTCTCTTGGTAGTAGCCCTCGACCGACTTCGGCAGGTCGACGTGCGCGACGAACCGCACATCGGGCTTGTCGATGCCCATGCCGAACGCGATCGTCGCGACCACGACGACACCGTCTTCGCGGAGGAATCGTTCCTGCGTGTGCCGCCGCACGCTCGCATCGAGACCCGCGTGATACGCGACCGCATCGACGCCGTTCGCGCTGAGGAACTCGGCGAACCGCTCGGTGCTCGCGCGCGACAGCGCGTACACGATGCCCGAGACCGGGTTGCCGTCGGCGTCGCGGCCCTCGGTGCGGATGAAGTCGAGCAGCTGCTTGCGCACCTCGAGCTTCGGCGCGATGCGGTACTGGATGTTCGGCCGATCGAAGCTCGCGACGAAGTGCCGGGCGCGACCGAGCGACAACCGTTCGGTGAGCTCCCGGTGCGTCGCATCGGTCGCCGTGGCGGTCAGTGCGATGCGCGGCACGTCGGGCCAGCGCTCGGCGAGGCCGGACAGCGCGAGGTAGTCGGGCCGGAAGTCGTGCCCCCACTGCGACACGCAGTGTGCCTCGTCGATCGCGAACAGGGCGATGCGGCCGCGCGCCAGCAGTTGCAGGGTCGGTTCGGTGTTGAGCCGCTCGGGTGCGACGTACAGCAGGTCGAGGTCGCCCGCGAGATACCGCCGCTCGACCTCGGCGCGTTCGGCCGGGAACTGGCTGGAGTTGAGGTAGGCCGCGCGAACGCCGTTGCGCTGCAGCGCGTCGACCTGGTCGTGCATGAGCGCGATGAGCGGCGAGACCACGATGCCCGTGCCTTCGCGCAGCAGCGCAGGGATCTGGTAGCAGAGGCTCTTGCCGCCACCGGTCGGCATGAGCACGACGGCGTCGCCGCCGCCCGTCACGTGGTCGATGATGTCGGCCTGTTCGCCACGGAACGCGTCGTACCCGAACACGGTCTTGAGCGCTTCGAGCGCGGTCGCGAATCGGGCCGGCGCGGCGCCGGTTGGCTGAGACGCCCCGCCGGGCGTCGTAGCCCGAGCGGATGCCTCGCCGGCACCCGCACGCAAGGGGCCGCCGCGCTCACCCGCGCCGGCCGCTCCGCGGCCTGGGTCGACGGCGAGGTCGGGCGGAGGCACCCAACCGTCGTCTTCGGGCGGCGCGAACTCGTCGGGGTCCCACGGGATCTCATCGACCCACTCGGGCTCTGACTGGCGCTGCACCCGTCGAGTGTAACGACCCCCGCTGACACGTCGGTCGACTCTGCACAGCCCAGTGCGCTCCGCGCAGCCCACCGCCACACCCCACGCGCTCCGCGCACCCCCACCGCCGCACCCCACACGCCCCGCGCCACCTCTGCACCGCCACACCCCACACGCTCCGCGCCACCTCTGCACCGCCACACCCCACACGCTCCGCGCCACTTCTGCACCGCCGCGCCACCAGAGCTGGCGCGGAGCCGCAGAAGTGGCGCGGAGGGGAGCCGCAGAAGTGGCACAGAGCGCAGCCCAGAAACCGCAGAAGTGGCGCGGAGCGCAGCAGAGGCGGTGCAGAAGTGGCGCGGAGCCGCGGCGGGGACAGCAAGGCGACGCCGCGCGGCGCGCACACGCACGAACGGGGCCGGCGCCTGCGGCGCCGGCCCCGTTCGGGCGGGAGAGACCTCTAGCGCACCAGCACCGGGAACGGCAGACTGCGTGCATCCTCGAAGCCGGGTGCACCCGTGAAGTGCGCCCGCAGCAGGTGCAGCCCGCGCGGCAGGGTGCCGAGCTCGGCGCGGAACACACCGCGCGCCTCGGCCGTCAGCTCGACCGTGGCGAGCACCGTGCTGCCGTCACGGATCTCGATCGTGCCGACCGCGGGCGTGCCGTCGTGCGCGATGACCACGCCCGAGTACGTGATGGGCGTCTTCGAGGTGGCGATGAGCCGGTTCGCGAGCCCGATCACCGTCGTGTCGACGGGTTCGACCGGTTCGGCGTTCAGCTCGACCGTGACGCTCGCCGTGGTGCCCGTCGCGGGCACCGTGACGACGAGCGGCTGCGGCCCGTACAACCCTTCGGGGATGGTGCCGGTGACCGACGCCGTGCCGACACCGTCGACCAGCCGCACGAGCGTGCGGTCGATCGGCGCGCGACCGAGCTCGATGCCGCCGAGGGTCACGACGACCTCACCCGCGGCGGGCTCGGTGGTCGTGAAGTCGAGCGCCGACAGGTCCACCGTGATCGCGTCGCCCGGGCCGTAGCCGTCGGCGTCGGGCGCCGAGATCTGCACGCCGATCGAGCGCTGCGCGAGGTCGGGCGTCGCCTCGCCGTTCGCGGCGAACCAGTCGACCATCGACTGCAGGTCGATCTTGCCCGTGTCAGCCCGGCCGGCGCCTTGACCGAGCGTGAAGAAGTTGTCGCCGCCCGCCGCGAGGAACGAGTTCGCGACGACCCGGTAGGTCGCGGCCGGGTCGAGCGGTGCACCGTTCAGGGTGATGCCGGTGATGCGGGAGCCCGCCGGCGCCGCCGGGTCGAAGGTGTAGTGCAACTCGGCGTTGACCCCGAGCTTGAGGAACGGCCGGCTGGACCCCGCGGGCTGCCATTGCTCTTCGAGCACCTGCTTGACCTGCTCGCCCGTGAGATTCTGCGTGAACAGCGTGTTCGCGAACGGCTGCACATTCGCGGCCTCGCGATAGGTGACGACGCCGTCGGGCGCGAAGGCGAGGTTCGCGCGGAGCCCGCCGGGGTTCATGAAGGCGATGTCGACTGGGTCGTCGGCCGGCGCATCCTGGTTGACCGACCACAGCTGCACGTCGGCGACGAAGTTGCCGAGCGTCGACTCGACACCGCGCGACTCGACCGTCCTGCCGGGCACGGGGTTTCCGGCCGCGTCGACGTCGGGCTGCAACCCGCGGTTGAGATCCCCGGCGATCGTGCCGAGCTGCACCTTGCCGAGCTCGTCGGCGACCTTCGTGGCCTCGCCCACGAGCGCCGCGATATCGGGGTCGGGCTCGTAGTTGTAGCCCGTCACGGTGCCGGCGGCGTCTCTCACGGCCACGTCGTAGACCGTGTTCTGCATGCTCAGCAGCTCATCGGTCACGGGGTCGTACTCGATGACCATATTGCTGAACTTCTCGCCGTACTGCCCGCTCGAGATGACCGGTCGGCCGTCGATCACGTGGTTGTACGCGAGGTGCGTGTGCCCGGACACGATCGCGTCGATGTTCGCGTCGGCGCCGAGCACGATCCGCCCGAACGCCGAGTCGGGGTCGGTCGCGGACTCGATGCTCGTGGTCGCCGCGCCCTCGTGCACGAGCAGCACGACGACATCGGCCTCCCCGTTCGCCGCGTCGCCGTCGGAGAGCCGGCCGGCGGCCGCGTTGACCGAGTCGACGATGTCGCGCACCTGCAGGTCGGCGATGCCGGCCGGGCTCACCAGGGAGGGCAGCTCTTCGGTCACCGCACCGACGAAGCCCATGGTCACGCCGTTCGGCAGCGTCGTCGTCCACGACTCGGAGAGGGCCGTCTCGTCGGAGTCGCCGAGGAAGACGTTGGCGGCGATGTACTCCCAGTCGGCGAGCCCCTGCACACGGTCGCGCAGGTCGGCCCAGCCCTGGTCGAACTCATGATTGCCCGCGGCACTCACGTCGAGCCCGGCCGCGTTCAGCGCCTCGATCGTCGGCACGTCCTGCTGGATGAACGACGTGAACGTCGACGCGCCGATCAGGTCGCCTGCCGCGGCGAAGACCGTGTTCGGGTTCGCATCGCGGAATCCGTTCACCGCGGTCGCGAGCCGCGCGGCCCCACCCGCGGCGCCGTCTTGCTCGATGCGGCCGTGGAAGTCGTTCACCGTCACGAGGTTGACGGTCTCGGGAGCGGCCTGGGCGGGCGCGCCGCCGAGCAGGCCGATGGCGAGTGCGCCGGCGGTGGCGGCCGCGATCCCCGCGGAGCGCCGTACGGTTCGACGATGCATGTCTCTCCTTGCAGCAGACGGCCGCGGCGCGACCGGATTGGATACTAGTCCACAGTAGCGGACGCCGCCGACACCGCTCGGCCGCGATGCCGTGACCCGCGAACGGGGGACATGCGCGAAAGCCTATGCAGACGCCCGCGCCAAGGGAAGACCCGATCGGGACGCGCCGTGAATTTCGCTCATGTGAGCAGCGCACGCCCCGGGGTCGCGAGACGCGTGCTCCTTCGTCGCTCGCTACTCGACCAGCGAGAGCTACAACCGCACCACCTCGGTCACCCGCACCACGGCCGCCCCGGTGTCCGCCGACGCCTCGAGGTCGACCTCGGCCCGGATGCGCCAATCGCGATCGCCCGCGGGGTCGTCGATCGTCTGCTCGACGCGCCACACCCCACCGGCGCCCCCTGCGCCGCCCGAGGCATCCGTCTCGTCGATCGCGACCAGCCTCGGCGAGCGCGCCGCCGCGTCCACGCCGATCGAGTCGTGCTCCGCGTAGTACCGGTCGAGCGCGCCTGGCCAGTCGACGTCGGGGTCGAGCTCGGCGAGCTCGTCGTCGCGCTCGAGCGCGGCGAGCTGCACCCGCCGGAACAGCTCGTTCCGCACGAGCACGGTGAATGCGCGACGGTTGGAGACCACCGACGGCGGCGCCGGCGGCACCACGGCCTGCTCGGCGTCGGCGTCGTGCAGCGTCGGGTCGATGAGCTCGGCCCACTCGTCGACGAGGCTCGAGTCGACCTGCCTGACCAGCTCGCCGAGCCACTCGATGAGGTCGTGCAGCTCCTCGTCTTTGGCCTCTTCGGGCACGGTCTGCCGAATCGCCCTGAACGCATCGGACAGGTACCGCAGCACGAGTCCCTCGCTGCGCGCGAGCTGGTAGAACGACACGACCTCGCCGAACGACATCGCACGCTCGAACATGTCACGGACCACCGACTTCGGCCGCAGCTCGAAGTCGCGCACCCAGGGCTGGCTCGACGCGAAGGTCTCGAACGCGTGGCTCAGCAGCTCGTCGAGCGGCTTCGGATACGTCACCTCTTCGACGCGGGCCATCCGTTCGTCGTACTCGACGCCGTCCTGCTTCATGGCGCCGATCGCCTCTCCGCGTGCGCGGAACTCCTGCTGCGACAGGATCGGCCGCGGGTCGTCGAGCGTCGCCTCGATGATCGACACGACGTCGAGCGCGTAGTGCCCGGTGCCCTGCTCGCTCGTCTCGGGATCGAGCAGCTCGATCGCGGCGAGCGCGAACGGCGACAGGGGCTGGTTGAGCGCGAAGTTCGGCTGCAGGTCGACCGTGAGCGCGAGCCGCACGCCGAGCGGCCCGGCTTCCGCATCGGCCGCCAGCTCGACGACGCCCGCGTCGCGCAGCGTGCGCAGGACGTCGAGGGCGCGGCGGGCCAGCTCATAGCGCCGCGCTCGGCTCTGGTGATTGTCGAACACGAGTGAACGGATGCCTCCGGCGGCATCGCCGCCACGGCCGATCACATTGATGAGCATCGCGGCCGTGAGCTGAAGCTGGGGCACGAGCGGCTCGGGCTCGGCGGCGACGAGTCGGTCGAACGCGGCCTCGCCCCACGACACGAACCCCGCGGGGGCCTTCTTGCGGACGATCTTCTTGAGCTTCTTCGGGTCGTCGCCGGCCTTCTTGACCGCCTGCTCGTTCTCGATCTCGTGTTCGGGCGCGAGCACCACGACCGTGCCGGCGGTGTCGTATCCCGCGCGGCCGGCGCGGCCCGCGATCTGATGGAACTCGCGCGCGCTCAGGTGTCGCATGCGCTGGCCGTCGAACTTGGCGAGTGCGGTGATGAGCACGGTGCGGATCGGCACGTTGATGCCGACGCCGAGCGTGTCGGTGCCGCAGATGACCCGCAGAAGCCCGCGCTGCGCGAGGGTCTCGACGAGCCGGCGGTAGCGAGGGAGCATCCCGGCGTGGTGCACCCCGATGCCCGCGCGCACGAGTCGGGACAGGGTCTTGCCGAACGCGGTGTTGAAGCGGAACCCGCCGATCGCCTCCGCGATCTCGTCGCGCTGTTCGCGCGTCACGACCCGGATCGACGAGAGCGCCTGCGCGCGTTCCATGGCCGCGGCCTGGGAGAAGTGCACGATGTACACCGGCGCCTGCCGGGTCTCGAGGAGCTCCTCGACGGTCTCCTGCACGGGCGTCTTCGCGTACGAGAAGCTGAGCGGCACCGGCCGTTCGACCCCCGTGACCTGCGCCGTCTCGCGACCGGTGCGCCGGGTGAGGTCGGCGGCCAGGTCGGTGACGTCGCCGAGCGTCGCAGACATGAGCACGAACTGCGCGCGGTTGAGGATCAGCAGCGGCACCTGCCAGGCCCAGCCGCGGTCGGGGTCGCCGTAGTAGTGGAACTCGTCCATGACGACCTGGTCCACCGGCGCGTCGGGCCCCTGCCGGAGCGCGAGGTTCGCGAGGATCTCGGCGGTGCAGCAGATGATCGGGGCGTCGGCGTTCACCGAGCTGTCGCCGGTCACCATGCCGACGTTCGCGGCGCCGAAGATCTCGACGAGCTGGAAGAACTTCTCGGAGACCAGCGCCTTGATCGGGGCCGTGTAGTACGTGCGGCCGCCGCGCGCGACGGCCGCGGCGTGCGCCGCGACCGCGACGAGCGACTTGCCTGTGCCGGTCGGCGTCGAGAGGATCACGTTCGCGCCCGATACGAGCTCGATGATGGCCTCGTCCTGTGCGGGGTAGAGCGTGAGCCCGCGCTCCTCGGCCCAGCCGACGAACCCCTCGTACAGCGCGTCGGCATCGGCATCGGCGCCGTGCGGCAGTCGAGAGAGCAGCGGGTCGGCCATCAGTCGAGTCTGCCGCATCCAGCCGACATGGCCGGATGCCTCGGCGCGATCACGAGCGGGTCGGCCATCAGTCGAGTCTGCCGCATCCAGCCGACATGGCCGGATGCCTCGGCGCGATCACGAGCAGGTCGGCCATCAGTCGAGTCTGCCGCATCCAGCTGACATGGCCGGATGCCTCGGCGCGATCACGAGCAGGTCGGCCATCAGTCGAGTCTGCCGCATCCAGCTGACATGGCCGGATGCCTGGTCGCGATCACGCGGCATCCGCTCCGTGACCACGGCGAGACGTCGCAGATGACGGGTGCGCGCCGCGAACACCCGCCATGAGCGACCGCTCGATGAGGGCTTCGGATGCTCCGCGCTCAGGCGTAGCTGACGAGCGGACCGCCGGCCGCGGACCAGGCGACGCGGCCGCCCTCGAAGTCGGCGCCCGCGACGTCGGAGCCCTTCGGCGTCTCGACGTCGGCGATCGGCAGGCCGAGCCGGCCGCCCCAACCGCCGAGCAGCACCCAGATGTCGCGCACCATGCCGTGCAGGCAGGTGGCGCCGTGGCGCGCGGTCCAGACGATGGTGCCGCGCTCGTACTCGCGGAAGTAGCCGGTGCCGCGCGGGAGCTCCGCGTGCGGGCCGACCGGCGCTCCCAGGCGCGGGTGCTCCGCGTGCTTCGCGGCGATCGCGGGGACGGCGGCGATCAGGTCGCCGCCTCCGCCGTATCGGAGCGCCGCTTGGAAGTCGTCCCAGCTGACCACGCGCGGGGCGCGACGGGCCGGGTGCGGGGTGCAAGCGGTGGGGCGTGACATCTGAAACTCCGGAGTGTGGGGTACGGACAGGTGTGCAGATTCGGCTAGGGAGGCAGGGGCAGCCCAGGGGAGCCGACCGCCGTCGCGATGTCGGGTAAGCGACGGGGCCGGCTCGCAGATCTCGGCACCGGCGACAGTTCCCCCTGCAGGTCGGCGACCGTGATCGTCTTCGACTCTAAGGATCGGGGATGGGTCTCCGAATCAGGGATAGCCCTGATCGCCCCCGGCTTTGCCGAGTCGGGGTCAGTCGACCCGGTTCACCCGCCGAGCAGCAGCGCCACGATGAAGAGCACCGGCAGGGAACCCGCGGTCGTGAGGAAGACCGTGTCGCGCGCGAGGGTCTCCGCCGTGGAATACCGCTGCGCGAACACGAAGATGTTCTGGGCCGTGGGAAGCGCGGCGAGCACCGTGACCGCGTACAGCTGATGCCCCTCGAGCCCGAACACGAACGCGCCGAGCGCCCACGCGGCGACCGGCATCACCGCGAGCTGCAGCGTGGACGCGAGCAGCACGTCGCGTCGGTCGGTGCCGGGCGCGAGCAGCCGCTTGCCGTGCAGCGACATCCCGAAGGCGATGAGCATGAGCGGGATGGCCGCGTGCCCGATGGTCGCGACGGGTTCGGACACGATCGGGGGCAGCTCGAATCCGCTCACCGCGACGAGCACGCCGAGCGCGGAGGCCACGATGATCGGATTCAGCAGTGTGCCGCGCACGATGGCGGCGAACGATGTGCGGCCCTCGACCGTGATGCCGAGGATCGTGAGGCCGAGCGGATTGAACAGCACGAGCTGCAGCAGCACCACCGGGCCGGCGAGCGCTGCGTCGCCCAGCATGTACGCGGCGATCGGGATGCCGAAGTTGTTCCCGTTCACGTACGACGAGGCCAGCGACCCGATCACGGTGTGTGCGACGCCACGCCGCCAGACGAACAGCGAGACGGCCGCGAAGATCAGCGCCACCCCGGCCCCCACGATCGCGGAGACGGGAAGCAGCGCCGAGAATAGGGTCGCGACGTCGGCCGTCGACAGCACCGAGAACAACAGGAACGGCGTGAGCACGGCGAAGTTCAGCTTGGCGAGCACGGGTCTCGCCTCGGCCGGAAGCACGCCGGTGCGGGCCGCGACCCAGCCGACGAGCACGGCCAGGACGATGACGGAGAACCCCGTGAGGATGTCGATCACGCGACGGCCGGCAGGAGGGCTCGGCGGCGCGTGCGGATCATCGCCGCCAGCTTACCGTCGCGCGTCACGCCGAGCCGCGTCGGGCCGAGCCGCGTGGGGCCGAGCCGCGTGGCGGCACCTCGGATCAGCCGTCGCAGCCCCAGAACCAGGAGCCGTTGTACTCGATCGGGTACATCGGCTTGCCGAGGCACGGTCCGCACTCCTCGGGGCTCGGTGCAGCCGAGAGACCTGGATAGCTCGGTACGGCGGGTTCCGGCGCGGACGGCGCGGAAGGTGCGGCGGCGGATGCCCCGCTCGACCCACCCGACCGGCTCGCCACTCCTGAGCCCGCGGTCGACGCACGCTCGTCGGCCGCACGCGCCGCGTCCGCAGCCGCCTGGGCCGCAGCAGCGGCAGCAGCCTCAGCCGCGATCCGTGCGGCTTCGGCCTCGCGGTGCGCGGTGAGGGTCGCCGAGACCTGGTCGCGCGCCGCGTAGAGCTCGGCCCGCGCGGCGAACACGGCGGCAGGTGAACCGGCCGCCTCGCGCACGCGCTGCTGCGAGTCGATGAGCGCGGCCACCTGGTCGGCTCCGAGCGCCGCGGATGCCTCGTCGGCCAGCACTTGCACACTCGCCGCCGCCGTCTCGGCGACCCGGGCCGCTGCCGCGGCCTGGAGTTCGGCCACCTCGACCCCGGCGGCGCCGATGCCCACACGGTGGCCGACGGCGGCCACTGCGGCCTGCTTCGCGCGCACGAGGTCGGCGGCCGCCGCGGCGGCCTGCGCCTGATTCACGACGACCACGCTGCCGACGAGCAGGCCGGCCGCGGCGATGGCGACGAGTCGCCGACGTGCGTTCGACGCCGTGCTGGCGCGTGCGAATGCGGTCCCGAAAGGCATTGCATCTCCCCCGTATTCAACTCTCACGCGGGACCCCCCGGTTCCGCGAGGTGCGCGTTCGCCCCCCGGCGGCACGCTCACGGCCTCAATCTAGCGACGAAACGGAGAGTTGGGAACGGGAAACCGTGCCGGACGAACCCCGCTTTCGGGGGTCGCCGGAGCCGCTTCAGAGACGCGGTGGCACGGCGCGGAGCGCGCGCCATCCGCTCGCGATGTCGCACGAACCCAGCGTCGTGAAGCCCGCGTCGCGCAGGATGTCGCGCACCATCGCAGCACCCGTGGCACCGACCAGCGTGCCGCCGTGCACGACCCAGGTCGGGACCACGACGCCGCATTCGAGGAGCCAGGCGGGCAGGCCGAGCAGCTGGTCGCGGGAGCGCACGACGGTGAGCACGAGCTGCGCGTCCCAGGGGAACGCGCGCGGCACGTCTTCGAGCACCGAGACCAGCTCGGGAACGGGTAACTCGCCGCGAACGGCGACGGGGAGCCCGCGCGTGATGCCGAGCCGCTCGGCCAGTCTCGACTCGAGCGAGGCAAGCGCGCGGTAGACGCCACCCGCCGCCTCGGATTCCCCCATCATTTCCCCCCGGGTCATCTTCGCCTGAGATCCCCTGACTCGCAATGGCTCGGCCGGGAAACGCAGGAACGTTGCATGAGCTCGGCTCAGGCGGCGTCGATCGCCACCGCGGTGCCGCTCACGCGGATGCCGCCGCGCGCCGGGATCGCGACCGCGAGCACGCTCGGCCGGCCGATGTGCCGTCCCTGGTGGATGACGACCTCGGCGGGCGGATCCACGAGCCCGAGCTCCCGGAGGTAGCCGCCGAGGGCGGCCGCGGCCGAACCGGTCGCGGGGTCCTCGGTGATGCGGCCGACCGGGAAGAGGTTGCGCGCCTCCCACGTCGTCTCACCGACCAGGTGCAGCACGCTGATCGTGCCCGCCCAGCCCTGCGAGTCCATGATCGAGCGAACGGCGACCGGCGAGAACGTGAACGCGTCGAACACCGTCGCGTCGGCGAGCACGAGCACCGGGTGCCGGTTCCCGGCGAACGCGATCCGCGGCGGGTAGCGGTCGTCGAGGTCACCGCGCGTGAGGTGCAGCAGGTTCAGCACCTCGTCGAGGATCACGTCGTCGAACGCCTCGACGGCCGGGTCGACGCTCGTGAAGGTCGCGTGCACGCGCTCGTCCGAGGCATCCGTCTCGATGACGACCTCACCGACCGGGGTCGCGAACCGGAAGGTGCCGGCGCCCTCGCGCTCGGCGAGCGCGACCGCGGTCGCGATGGTCGCGTGGCCGCAGAACGGCACCTCGGCGATGGGCGAGAAGTACCGGATGCGGCGGGCTGCACCCTCGACGCCGAGCACGAAGGCCGTCTCGGCGTAGTCGACCTCGGCGGCGATGCGCTGCATCGCCTCGTCGTCGAGGCCGGAGGCGTCGAGCACGACGCCGGCCGGATTGCCACCCGCGGGGTCCTCCGTGAACGCGGCGTACCGGAGGATCTCGGGCTCACTCATCCCCCGATCCTGCCAGCTGGGACGCCCCTCGTCACGCCGCCCCGAGCGCGGCCGGATGGCTCACGCGCGGGGCGGGCGGGAGGATGCGTCAGGCGTCGGCGGTCACGCCGAGCAGTTCGTCGAGCCGCTCGTATCCCTCGGAGACGCCGGTCTCCATGTCCGACGCCGCCATGCCGTCGCGGGCCTCGAGGCTCGGGTACGTCGAGTGAATCGTGAGCCGCGTACGGCCCCCGCCGAGGTCTTCGAACGTCATGGCCTCGACGGCCACGACGTCGGGGACGCCCTCGAACTCGAAGGTCTGCACGGCGAACTCGTTGTCGCGCACGGTGTGGAACGTGCCGTTGAAGCCCCACTCGCCGCCGTCGGGGTCGCGGTGCACGTAGCGGTAGCCGCCCTGGGTGGTGAAGTCCCACCGCTCGATGGTCATCTCGTAGCCGCGCGGCCCGAGCCACTGCTTGACGAGCTCGGGTTCACGGTGCGCGCGGAAGACGGCCTCGACGGGCGCGTCGAACTCGCGCACGATCTCGATGAACGGCAGCCCTTCGGGCACGGTGATGGTGACGGGGTTGCTCATGATTCCTGCTCCTTCTCGTTCGCGTCGACGTCGCCGTCGGCACGGGTCTCGGTGGCGAGCAGCGCATCCAGCGAACGGAATCGCTGCTCATGGATCAGCCGGTATCGGTCGATCCAGGCGGTGAGCGCCTCGAGCGCTTCGGCACGCAGGTGCACGGGCCGCCGCTGCGCGTCGCGCGTGCGCGTGACGAGCCCGGCCTGCTCGAGCACCTGGATGTGCTTGGACACCGCCTGTTTGCTGATGGTGAACGGTTCGGCGAGGTCGTTGACGGTCGCGGGCCCCCGGCTCAGCCGGGCCACGATGCGCCGGCGAACGGGATCGGCCAGGGCCATGAAGGCACGGTCGAGCCGGTCGTCTGCGCCCGGGTCCCCGATCATCGCCACCCTCCTGTAATCAATGAACTTCTTGATCAACCATCTGGTTGACTACAAGATTACGACGAAGGTCTGGGCTCGTCAAGCACGAATCCGTTCACCGCACGGGTGCTACCGCTCGTCGCGCTGACCCCCGTTCGAGGGGAATCGCTTGCTTAGGATCGACGCGCGCAACGACGCACATCAAGAGGAGCACCCATGCCATCGACCCCCTCGGGAGCCGCGGCCGCGTCCACCGACGCACTCGCCCAGGATCCGAATCTGCCGCCCGTCGCCGTCCCTCCGGAGGACCTGAAGCGCGAGTCCAGATGGACCCCAGCCAAGATCGCGCTCTGGGCCGGGATCGCCCTCCTCGGCGGCGTCGCCTGGACGATGCTCGCCATCGTCCGCGGCGAGACCGTGAACGCGATGTGGTTCGTCTTCGCCGCGGTGTGCACGTATCTCATCGGGTACCGCTTCTACTCGAAGGTCATCGAGCGGCACCTCACCAAGCCCGACGATCGGCGGGCGACGCCCGCCGAGGTCAAGGCCGACGGCAAGGACTACGTCCCGACCGACCGCCGCGTGCTCTACGGCCACCACTTCGCGGCCATCGCCGGTGCCGGACCGCTCGTCGGGCCCGTGCTCGCGGCGCAGATGGGCTACCTGCCCGGCACGATCTGGATCATCGTGGGCGTGGTGCTCGCGGGTGCCGTGCAGGACTATCTCGTGCTGTTCTTCTCCATGCGCCGTGGCGGCCGCACCATCGGGCAGATGGCGCGCGACGAACTCGGGCGCGTGGGCGGCACCGCGGCGATGATCGCGGCGCTGCTCATCATGATCATCATCGTCGCGATCCTCGCGCTCGTCGTGGTGAACGCCCTCGGTGAGAGCCCATGGGGCGTGTTCAGCGTCTCCATGACCATCCCGATCGCGCTGTTCATGGGCGTCTACCTGCGGTTCATCCGCCCGGGGCGGATCACCGAGGTGTCCATCATCGGGTTCGTGCTGCTCATGCTCGCGATCATCGGCGGCGGATGGGTGGCGAGCACCGAGTGGGGCTACGCGATGTTCCACCTCGACCGCACGACGATCGCATGGGGCATCATCATCTACGGCTTCGTGGCGGCGGTCCTGCCGGTGTGGCTGCTGCTCGCCCCGCGCGACTACCTCTCGACGTTCATGAAGATCGGCGTCATCGTGATGCTCGCGGGCGCGGTCGTGCTCGTGCGCCCGGAGATCAGCGTCCCGGCGATCAGCGAGTTCGCGAACAGCGAGCTGGGGCCGGTGGTCAGCGGGTCGTTGTTCCCCTTCCTCTTCGTCACGATCGCCTGCGGCGCGTTGTCGGGCTTCCATGCCCTGATCGCATCCGGCACGACCCCGAAGCTCGTGGAGAAGGAGCGGCAGACCCGGGTCATCGGCTACGGCGGCATGCTCATGGAGTCGTTCGTCGCGATCATGGCGCTCGTGGCCGCGATCTCGCTCGATCGCGGCATCTACTTCGCGATGAACTCCTCGGCGGCGATGACGGGCGGCACCGTGGAGGGCGCGGTCGCGTTCGTGAACTCGCTCGGCCTCACAGGCGTCAACCTCACCCCGGAGATGCTGACCTCGACCGCAGCGGCCGTCGGTGAGGAGAGCATCGTCTCGCGCACGGGCGGGGCGCCGACCCTCGCACTCGGTCTCGCGAACATCATGCAACAGCTGTTCGGCGGTGCCGCACTCGCGGGCTTCTGGTACCACTTCGCGATCATGTTCGAAGCGCTCTTCATCCTCACCGCCGTCGACGCGGGCACGCGCGTCGCCCGGTTCATGCTGCAGGACTCGATCGGCAATGTGCTGCCGAAGTTCAAGGACGTGAGCTGGCGACCCGGGGTCTGGATCTGCACGGCGATCATGGTCGCCGGCTGGGGTGCGATCCTGATCATGGGCGTGACCGACCCGCTCGGCGGCATCAACACGCTGTTCCCGCTGTTCGGCATCGCGAACCAGTTGCTCGCGGCCATCGCGCTCGCGGTCGTGCTCGCGATCGTCGCGAAACGCGGCGCGTTCCGCTGGCTGTGGATCGTGGCGCTGCCACTCGCGTTCGCGGCGGTGGTGACGATCACCGCCTCCATGTACAAGATCTTCTCGCCGGTTCCGCAGGTCGGGTACTGGGCGAACCATTTCGCGTTCAAGGACGCCCTCGCGGCGGGCGAGACGAGCTTCGGCACGGCGACCAGCGTCGAGGCCATGGAGGCGGTCGTGCGCAACACCTTCGTCCAGGGCATGCTGTCGATCATCTTCGTGAGCCTCGCGATCGTGGTCATCGCGATATCGGTCGGCGTGACGATCCGGGCCATCCGGAGGGGCGGCGGCACAGACGCCGAGGACCCGGCCGTGCCGAGCCGGCGCTTCGCGCCCGCGGGCTTCGTCGCGACGCGTGCCGAGCGCGCGATCGAGGCGGAATGGAGCGAGCACGATGCCGAGCGCGACGTCGCGTCGCCCGCAGGCCGGGCCGGTCACTGATGGCGGCGCACCGAGCGCGATGAGCGACGACGCGAGCGCGACGTCACGTCGCCGGCAGGCCGGGCCGGTCACTGATGGCGGCCCACAGAGCGCGATGAGCGACGACTCGAGCGCGGGAGGCATCCGGTCGACGAGCCGGATGTCTCCCGCGCGCGCCGCGCGAGGCATCCGCTGGTGGCTGACGAATCTCATGGGCGACCGCGCCTACGAGACGTATCTCGAACATCACCGGCGCCATCACCCCGATGTCGCGCCGCTCACCGAGCGCGCCTTCTGGCGCGCGCGCGACGACGATCGCGACGCGAACCCCGGCGCGCGCTGCTGCTGACGGGCGGGGCGACTCGGTATTCCGGCATTGCGGGGCTACCGGTGCGCCCGCAATGCGAGCAGAATCGGCGCGGACGCTTCGAACGAGAGGAATGCTCATGGCCGTGCTGCTCAACCCCTACCTCAACTTCAAGGACAACGCGCGCGAGGCGCTCGAGTTCTACCAGTCGGTGTTCGGCGGCGAGCTGAACACCAGCACCTTCAGCGAGTACGGGCAGAACGACAGCCCGGCCGATGCCGACAAGCTCATGCACGGGCAGCTCACGACCGAGGCCGGGCAGACGATCATGGCCGCGGATACGCCGTCGACGATGACCTATACGCCGGCTGCGGGCATCTCGTTGTCACTCTCGGGAGACGACGATGCGACGCTGCGCCGCTATTGGGATGGGCTCATCGCGGGCGGAACCGTCGTGCAGCCGCTCGAGGTCGCGCCGTGGGGGGACGCGTTCGGCATGCTCGTCGACCGATTCGGCATCAGCTGGCTCGTGAACATCGCCGGCCCCGACAACCAGTAGCCGCCGCGACGCGCACCCAGGCGACTCGCCGCGTGCCCACGGCGGCTTCATAGGATCCCGCGCAACGCTTGCGGCATGTCCCGACGTGTCGCGCTTCCGGTGGTGACCGCGGCGTATCTCGCGATCGTCGCGTGGGCGACGCTCGGCCCGGTGCCGTGGGACGCCGTCGGATACGAGGCGCCGTTCGGTGTGCTCACGCCCTCGATCTGGTTCGAGCGCTCGACCTGGGCCATCGGGTCGCCCTTCGAGTTCACGGCGAACATCGTCATGTTCGTGCCGATCGGGGTGTTGTTCGCCCTCATCGCGGGTCCGCGGAAGTGGCTCGGTGCGCTGGCCGCCGCGGGCACCGCGAGCCTCGCGATCGAACTCGTGCAGATCCCCCTCGCCGACCGCATCTCCGACCCGCGCGATCTGCTCGCGAACACCGGCGGCGCCGTGATCGGGATCGCCCTGGTGGGTCTGGGTCGGCTCGTCCGCCTCGCCTGGCACGCGATGAACCGATCGGCTGATCGGGCGCGCGTCGCGCGCTGACCGACCGCGCGGGCTGAACTCTGGGTGAACTCTCGCCGGGTGCCCCTCGGCAGGCTTGTCGCGTGACGGCGGCGTGCTCAGACTGACGCCATGCACACCGACGAAGAAGACCGCGCAGTCGACCAGGTCATCGACCGTCTCGCCGAACGGTTCCCGACGGCCGACCGGGAGCACATCGCCGAGGTCGTCGACGAAGAGCACCACGAGCTCGACGGCAACCCCATCCGCGAGTACGTGCCGGTACTCGTCGAACACGATGCGCGCGACCGGCTCCGCACGGAGGGCGCCGAGGCGACGCCGCTCGCCACGGAGTCGGATGACCCAGCGGCCGGTCCGGTCAGCTGATCACCGCCGCTCGTGACGAAGGCGCGCGGAGCGCTCAGTCGAACAGGTCGCTGAGCCAGTTGTCCTTCTTCTTCTTCCGGGGGTAGCCCTGGTCGTAGCCTCGGTCGTCGTGGCGGCGGTCGTCGTAGCGACGGTCGTCGCGGCGCTGCTCGGGGTAGTCGCGGTCGCGGCCGCCCATCTGGCGAAGCAGGTCGAGCGGGTTCTGCGAGGTCTGCTGCGGGTACCCCTGCGGCGGATACGGCGGCTGCGGTGCGGCCTGCTGCGGTGCGGCCTGCTGCGGTGCGGCCGGCGCCTGGAACTCCTGGCCGGCGCGCTCGATGATCTTGTCGAGCTCACCGCGATCGAGCCACACGCCGCGGCACGTCGGGCAGTAGTCGATCTCGATGCCGCTGCGCTCGCTCATCACGAGCACCGCGCCGTCGTTGGGGCACTGCATGGGGGCTCCTTCGTCCGTCAAGGGTCTCCGGACGAGCATAGGCAGCCGAGCTGTGGGAATGCTTCCGAGTCCCCCTCGGTGTCAGACTTGCCCCATGCGCATCATCGTCACCGGCGGCTCGGGCAAGCTCGGCCGTACCGTCGTCCGCACGCTCCACGACGAGGGTCACGAGGTGGTGAACCTCGATCGGGCCGGCGAGCGCGGTCGTGTCGTCATCGTCGACCTCTCGGATGCCGGTCAGGTGCTCGACGCGATCTCGGGCATCGACGAGCAGCACGCGGGCGTGGACGCGATCGTGCACCTCGCTGCGGTGCCGGCGCCGGGGCTGATGAGCGACGTGGCGACGTTCCACAACAACATGCTGTCGACCTTCAACGTGCTGCAGGGGGCGCGGCGTGCCGGGGTGCGGCGCGTCGTGACGGCATCGAGCGAGACCGTGCTCGGACTGCCGTTCGACGTGCCGCCGCCGTACATCCCGGTCGACGAGGACGTGACGCGCCCCGAGTCGACCTACTCGCTCGTGAAACACCTCGAGGAGCAGCTCGCGGAGCACCTGGTGCGCTGGGACCCCGAGCTGTCGATCACGGCGCTCCGATTCTCGAATGTGATGGATCCCGAGGACTATGCGGCGTTCCCCGCGTTCGACGCCGATGCCCGGGCGCGCAAGTGGAACCTGTGGGGCTACGTCGACGCCCGCGATGGCGCGCAGGCGGTGAGCCGGGCGCTCGCGACGGCGAAGCCGGGCTTCGAACGCTATGTGATCGCCGCGGCGGACACCGTCATGTCGAGGCCGAATGCGGAGCTCGTGGCCGAGGTCTTCCCCGGCGTCGAGGTGCGGGGCGAGCTGGGCGTGCACGACACGATGCTGTCGATCGACAAGGCGCGGCGCGAGCTCGGCTACGAGCCGGCGTTCTCGTGGCGCGATCACGTCAGCGACTGAGCGAGTGCGTCAGCGACTGAGCGAGTACGCTCGGCGCATGCGCTTCCGGTTCACCGCACCGCTCTGGGAATGGCGATCGCGTGCCGAGTGGTACTTCGTGACGCTGCCGGCCGAGGCATCCGCCGACATCGGTGAGGTTCCGCGGCCGCCGCGCGGGTTCGGCGCGGTGAAGGTCCGGGTGCGGGTCGGCGGGTCACGCTGGTCGACGTCGATCTTTCCCGACTCGACGCAGGGCGCGTACGTGCTGCCCGTGAAGAAGGCCGTGCGCGAGGCCGAGGCGCTCGAAGAAGGCGCGCCGGTCACGGTCGAGCTCGAGCTCGTCGACATCTGATCCGCCCCATTGCGGAGGTCAGCCTGCGTCCCTAGAGTACTGATATGCAATCTACACGTGGTGTCGCCTCGGCATTCGTCCTCGTCGTCTCCGGATGTCTCGGGCTGCTCGCGCCCGCGGCGGCCCACGCCGCTCATGCAGCGTCCGACTGGGGCCCCGACACCGAGCCGGTGGTCGCGTGGCGCGCGACCTCGCTGCCGCCGTTGCAGGATCACCAGGCGGTCTGGCTACCCATTGATTCGTTCACCTGCCCCGGGGAGCATCCCTGGCTCCTCGATCGCCGCCTCTCCCAGCGCGAGGACCTGCCGCGCGGGGTCGACGTCGACCGGGGAAGGTCCGTGATCGTGGCGATCGGCGGCGAGCCGACGATCGACGAGGCGACCGGCTACGTGACCGGCTGGGGCGAGGGTGTGAGCCGTGCGGCGAACTTCCATCCGACCGACCCGTCATACGCGACGGTCCGGGCCGTGTGTACGAGCGATCCCGACCTCGCGTACACCGGCACACCCTAGGTTGTGTCTCCCACCTGCTCGCGACGGCGACCAGGTGGGAGACACGCCCTAGGAGCGAGGCTCGCGCGGGGACAGGTCCGGCCGGATCCGGGTACCGAACTCGTGCTTGAGGGCGCTGAGCGCCGCGTACCAGCCACCGAGCCCGTGCACGCCGGGCCCCGGCGCGGCCGAGGCGCCGCACAGGTACACCCCGCGTGCGGGCGTGCGCCAGGGGTCGCGCGAGATCACCGGGCGCTTGAGCAGCTGCCACACGTCGGGCTCGCCCGACGAGATGTCGCCGAGCACGTAATTGGGGTTGTGCGCTTCCACCTCGACGGCGGTGCTCGACGCCGTCGCGAGGATGGTGTCCCGGAATCCGGGCGCGAAACGCTCGATCTGCGCAGTCACGGCTTCGGCACGGTCGATGTTGGAACCGCGCGGCACGTGCGTGTAGGTCCAGAGCGACTGCTGGCCGGCGGGCGCGCGGCCGGGGTCGAACACCGACGGCTGCGACACCAGCACATACGGAGCCTCCGGGTGCATGCCGCGCGTCACCGCGTTCTCGGCGGCCGCGATCTCGGCGCGGGTGCCGCCGACGTGGACGGTGCCCGCGGTGGCGAGCTCGCGATCGCGCCACGGAACCGGGCCCGACAGGGCGAAGTCGACCTTCGCGACCCCGTTGCCGTAGCGGAACCGGTCGAGCGCGGCGACGTACCGGCCGGGCAAGCGTGAGCCCGCGAGCTCGGCGAGTGCGCGCGGCGTGACGTCGAGCAGCACGGCCCGCGCGGGCGGCAGCTCGTCGATCGAGGTCACCTCATGCCCGGTGATGAGCTCGCCTCCGTGCGCGACGAGGTCGTCGACGAGCGCCGTGATGATCGCTTGGCTGCCGCCTCTGGGGATCGGCCAGCCTACGGTGTGCGCGTAGGTCGCGAGCGAGAGCCCGGCACCGGCAGCCGCAAGGCTCGGGAGCGGGAGGATGGTGTGCGCGGCGACGCCCGTGAGCAACGCGGGCGCGAGATCCTCCTCGAACCGGGCGTCCCAGGCCGGGCTGCCCTGCTCGAGCGCCCGGAGACCGAATCGCAACGCGGTGATGGGGTCGGCCGGGACACGGAGCAACGCCGAACCGGTGAAGTCGGCGACCCCACGCAGGTGCGTGACCAGCGGCTGCATGAGCGAGCGGTAGGCGGCACCGTCGCGGCCGAGCCCTTCGGCCGTCCGCTCGAGGTCGCGCCACGCGAGCGCGGCGCGACCACCGTCCAGCGGATGCGCGAAGGACAGCTCGGGCACGACGAACTCGACTCGCCTGGTGAGGCCGAACTCCCGGAAGAAGTGTGACGCGAACGCGAGCGGATGCACCGCGGAGCACACGTCGTGTGTGAATCCGGGCAGGGTCAGTTCGGACGTGCGGGCACCACCGCCCGGCGTCTCATTGCGCTCGTACACGCGCACCGCGAGCCCCGCCCGCGCGAGCGTCACCGCGGCGGCGAGCCCGTTCGGCCCGGCCCCGACGACGATCGCGTCATACGCTTCCCGAGACATCCGCTGACTCATCCGTTCTCCGACGTCACCCGCCTCATTCCGCGTCCGGCACCGGCTCGGCCTCGGCCTGCCCGGTGCGGTGCCGGCCCTCGGCGAGATAGGCGAGCCGCTGCAGCGTCTCGGCGTTCCGGACCCGCAAGGCGGGCTCGGTGAGGAATCTCGGCACCCACGACCCGGGACCTTCGACGGCCTCTTCCTGGATCCGCACGACGCAGCCGTCGCCCCGTGGCTTGACGTCGATGACGACGTGGGCCTCGCCGAGCGGCCAGCCCTTGGCACGTAGCCGCATGCGGTGCGGCGGCTCCCACTCGAGGGAGCGCGTCTCATCGTCGATCACGAGCGGCCAGGTACCCACCGAGTGGTGCAGCCTCGCGCCCTCGGCGGGCCATGCCTCGTCGACATCGCGCATGCGCGAGGCGCCGACCACCCACGACGGGTAGAGCCACGCGTCGGCGAGGACCTCGAAGACCGCCTCGGGTGGGCAGTTCATGACTCGGACGTTACGTGCCACGGATGTCTCCTCCAGGTCGCCTGCTCACGACCCTAGGCGGAGGCGCCCGTCGGCCGCACGGGCTTGACGAGTCAAGCGGTGCCGGGCAATGCCCGCGCGGCCATACAATCAGACTCCCAGGACCAGAAGTCCAGCCCCAGCACGACCACCGTGAGGAGACCCCCGAGACGTGACCGACCGCGATCCCGCCGCCCGGCCCACCGCTTTCACGCATGCCGAACCCGCACCGCCGCCGAGCTTCGCGATCGCCGACGAGCCCGAGCTGGTGCTCGTCCGCGGCACCCGGCGGTTCGATCGCGACGACATCGTCGTGCGCAAGGGCGAGTACGCCCTGCGCAACGGGCACCAGACGCCCCACGCGTCGATGGTGGAGGATCTCCTGGCGATCCGTCGGGTCCTCGACGATGCGGGCATCCCGCACCTCCTGGTGCGCGCGGACGGCATGCGGCCGGTCATCGCGGTGGACCGCGCGCAGCGCAAGGCGCTCGCGCGTGCCTTCGCCCGGGCATTCGCGGACGAGCCGTTCTATTCGGCACCGATCGCGCCGGGAAAGGCCAGGGAGACCGCGCCCGTGCTGCTCGCCGACGGGCAGCTGGCGGCGCATCGCAAGGCCAACGCGTTCCGCCTCTACCGGCCGAGGATCGAACCGCTCGGGCGGCTGCGGTACGGCAAGCAGACCGCGGTGCAGCTCGAGCTGTGGCGGTTCGGCGAGGAGACGATCGAGGCGCCGCTGCCGAACGCCCTCATGCGCACGACGCTGCCGCGCGGTGAGGCCGTCGAAGAGTCCGTCGAGCGCTACGGCACGACCTGGCGGACGCTCGAGCACATGTGGCAGCCGCTCGCGAGCGACGTCGACTTCGACATCGACCTGGTGTTCTCGTGGGTCGACGGGTCGAGCGACGAGTTCCTGCGCGAGCGGGCGAAGCGCATGCAGAGTTACGTCGTCGGCGAGGGCGACGACTCGGAGGCGCGCTATCGCCAGATCGACGAACTGAAGTACGCGTTACGCAGCGTCTACCTCTTCGCGCCGTGGGTGCGGCGGATCTTCATCGCCACCGACTCCCCCGCCCCCGCATGGCTCGCGGAGCACCCGCGCGTGCGCATCGTGCGCAGCGAGGAGTTCTTCAGCGACCCCGAGTCGTTGCCGACGCACAACTCGCACGCCGTCGAGAGCCGGCTGCACCACATCGACGGGCTCGCCGAGCACTTCCTGTACTCCAACGACGACATGTTCTTCGGCAGGCCGGTGTCGCCCGATCTGTTCTTCTCACCGGGTGGCATCACGAAGTTCGTCGAGGCGGGCACTCGGATCGGTCTCGGCGAGTCGGCACCCGAGCGCAGCGGGTTCGAGAACGCGGCGCGCGTGAACCGCGCCCTGCTCGCCGGCCGGTTCGGCAAGGTGACGACGAGGCACCTCGAGCACTGCGCGGCGCCGCTCCGACGCAGTGTGATGGCCGAGCTCGAGGGAACCTTCCCGGAGGAGTTCAGGCGGACGGCGCGCGCGCAGTTCCGGTCGGCGACGGACATCTCGGTGACCAACTCGCTCTACCACTACTACGCGCTCATGACCGGCAAGGCAGTTGTGCAGCAGAACGCGCGCGTGCAGTACATCGAGACGACCCTGCAGCGGGCGCTGCCCGCGATGGACCGGCTGCTGAAGCGACGCGACCAGGACATGTTCTGCCTGAACGACGGCTCGCGTCCCGAGATCCCGGTCGAGGTGCGCACGGCTGCGGTCACCGCCTTCCTCGAACGCTACTTCCCGTTCCCCGCCCCGTGGGAGAAGGACGCGGGGCCCGACGCGGGGACGACCTCGCCCGTCGCGATCACGCCGCCTACGGCAGCAGAATCGGCTCGGTGAACGGCCCCTGCGCGAAGCGCCGTTCGAGGCCGTCGGCCGCGCCGGTCAGCTCGGGCAGCGCATCGCCTCCGGCCGGCAGGAAGCTCACGCCGGCGACGCCGAGACGACGTGCGCTCTCCTCGGCGTCGATGTAGTCGAGCGCGGGGAAGGCACCGAGCGGGACGACCGAGTGCAGCACGGTCGACGGGTAGACGTGCACGAGATTGAAGGCGCGCGCGCCGTCGCGCCCGCGCGTGCCGCCGACCGGCACGTTCAGGTCCTGCGTGTAGCAGGTGGCGGATGCCACGGACACGGGGATGTCCGCGAACGTGGCCGACGACGAGTAGTGCAGGTGGCCGGCGAGGATGGAGCGGATGTCGCTGCCCGCGATGACCTCGGCGAGCGCGTACTGGTCGCGGAGCTCGACGGAGGCGGCCAGGTCGAGCACGCTCGGCACGGGCGGGTGATGCATGGCGAGGATCGTGCCGTACGGAGCATCCGTCGCGAGCTCCTCGGCCAGCCAGTCGAGCTGGTCGCCCGTGACCTCGCCGTGGTGGTGGCCGGGGACGGTCGTGTCGAGGGTGATGACGCGGAGACCGTGCACGTCGTCGACGCGGTCGACCGGGCGGGTGCCGCCGGCGGGCTGACCGAGCAGTCCGCGCCGGAACTCGGACCGGTCGTCGTGGTTTCCCATGACCCAGATGACGTCGGCGCCGAGCCGCTCGGCGGCCGGGTCGACGATGCGGCGGAGCCGCGCGTAGGCGTCGGCCTCGCCTTTGTCGGCGAGGTCGCCCGTGAAGACGATCGCGTCGGGACGGCCGCCGGATGCCTCGAACTCGTCGAAGAGCTGCCGGAGGTGCCGCTCGCTCGCGACGCGATCGTAGAGGGTACGACCGCCGCCGAGCAGGTGGGTGTCGCTGATGTGCAGAAGGAAATGACTCGGCCGCGGGTGTTCGGCCGTTCGGCTCGTCACGAGGATTCCCATCGTCTCGGATGTTGCGCAGCATCGGGCTTCTTGCGCGCGACACTAGCCGATCACCCGCGTCTGAACGGCCGGTGAATACGGCGTGTGCGGGTTCTGCGCGGGAGGACACGGGGGACAAATCATCAAAACGCATGAATTCAGCCCACGGTGAACGTCCGTGTCAGAGGGTCGGTTTAGCTTGATTCCAGACCCTCGAAAGTGAGAAGTTGTAACGCTGTGCGGGCGCATTGGGGGTGCGATTCCGCACACCGAGGGCTGCCTGCGCGCGAACGAACTCGCCGTGGCGGTCGTCGTCCTCCCCGTTCCCCGCTCCCGGAGATCTCATGCTCGGAAAGCTCCTCGTCCGTTATTTGAAACCGTACTGGCTGTTGCTGATCGGCGTCCTGGTCTTCCAGACCGCCGCCGCCTTCGGCAACCTGGCCTTGCCTGATCTCACCGCCGACATCATCAACAACGGCGTCGCCCAGGCCGACACGGCCTACATCTGGTCGAGCGGCCTCACCATGCTGACCATCTCGCTCGGCCAGATCACCGCCTCGATCATCGCGACCTACTTCGCCGCCAAGGCGGCCATGCGTCTCGGCCGAGACATCCGCAACGATGTCTACGAGCGGGTGAGCGGCTTCTCGGAGCGCGAGGTCTCCCAGTTCGGGCCCGGCTCGCTGATCACCCGCAACACCAATGACGTGCAGCAGGTGCAGATGCTGACGATGATGAGCGCGACGTTCCTCATCACGGCACCGCTGCTCGCCATCGGCGGCATCGTCATGGCGCTGCGGCAAGACCTCGGCCTGAGCTGGCTGATCGCGGTCGCCGTGCCGGCGCTGCTCATCATGGCCGTCCTGATCATCAGCCGCATGGTGCCGCTGTTCCGCCAGTTCCAGAAGAAGCTCGACAACGTGAACCGCATCATGCGCGAGCAGCTCACGGGCATCCGGGTGGTGCGCGCGTTCGTGCGCGAACCCATCGAGGCTGACCGCTTCCGGGTCGCGAACACCGACATCATGGTCGTCGGCCGCAAGGTGGGCTCGCTCTTCGTGCTGCTGTTCCCGCTCGCGATGCTCATCCTCAACGTGACCATCGTCGGCGTGATCTGGTTCGGCGCGATCGAGGTCGACGCCGGCACCGTCGAGATCGGCACGCTCTTCGCGTTCATGCAGTACGTCGGGCTCATCCTCATGGGCGTGCTCATGGCGAGCTTCATGACGATGATGATCCCGCGCGCCGCGGTCTCGGCCGAGCGCATCGGCGAGGTCCTCAGCAGCCGCTCGACGCTGGAGCGTCCCGCGAACCCGATCACCGAGTTCCCGACGCCGGGCACGGTCGAGTTCCGGGACACCGAGTTCGCGTATCCGGGTGCAGAGCAGCCCGTGATCTCGGGGATCTCGTTCGAGGCCCGGCGCGGCGAGACCGTCGCGATCGTCGGCTCGACCGGTGCGGGCAAGACCACGCTCGTCTCGCTCATCCCTCGGCTGTTCGACGCGACAGGCGGCTCTGTGCTCGTGAACGGCGTCGACGTGCGCGAGGCCGACCTCGACCGGCTCTGGTCGACGATCGGGCTCGTGCCGCAGCGCCCGTTCCTCTTCAATGGCACCGTCGCGTCGAACCTTCGGTTCGGTCGCGAGGACGCGACCGATGAGGAGCTGTGGCACGCGCTTGAGATCGCGCAGGGTCGCGACTTCGTCGCCGAGATGGAGGGCGGCCTGAACGCACGCATCTCCCAGGGCGGCACGAACGTCTCGGGCGGTCAGCGTCAGCGGATCTCGATCGCCCGCGCGATCGTGCACCGGCCCGACGTGCTCGTGTTCGACGACTCGTTCTCGGCGCTCGACCTCACGACCGACATGCTGCTCAGGAAGGCGCTCTGGCGCGAGCTGCCCGACGTGACGAAGATCGTCGTCGCGCAGCGCGTGTCGACCATCACCGAGGCCGATCGCATCGTCGTCCTCGAAGACGGCGGCATGGTCGGCGTGGGTACGCACGAGGAGCTCCTCGAGACGTGCCGCACCTACCGCGAGATCGTCGAATCCCAGCTCGGAGCGGAGGCGGCGCGATGACCGGCCACGCCGTCCCCACCTCCATCCCCACCCCCCGTCACACCGTCGCGGAGGCCGCACGATGAGCACCCCAACTCCCCTCAGCGAAGAAGAACGGCTCGAACTCGAGCTCGGCGAGCAGGCGCGCATCGCGTCCGACTCGTGGGACAGCGTCGCGCCCGGCAAGGCCGACAACTTCGGCAAGAGCTTCGGGCGGCTCATCGGCCTGCTGAAACCGCACGCCGTCGGCTTCATCTTCGTCTCCATCCTCGGCGCACTGGGCGTCCTGCTCACCGTGATCGCCCCGAAGGTGCTCGGCGAGGCCACGAACATCGTGTTCGAGGGCGTCGTCACCGCGAGCCTGCCGGTCGGCATCACGCAAGACCAGGCGGTCGAAGGGCTCCGCGCGGCGGGGCAGAACGACTTCGCCAACATGGTCGCGGCGATGGACCACTTCCGGCCGGGTGAGGGTGTCGATTTCGTCGCGCTCAGCCAGGTGATCATGCTCGTGCTGATGCTCTACATCGCGGCGTCGATCCTGACGTGGCTCCAGGGCTTCGTGATCAACATCATCATGGTGCGCACCATGTGGCAGCTCCGTGAAGACGTCGAGGCGAAGATCAACCGCCTGCCGCTCCGGTACTTCGACCGGGTCCAGCGCGGTGAGCTGATCTCTCGCGTGACGAACGACATCGACAACATCACGCAGACGATGCAGCAGTCGCTGTCGACCGTGGTGACCTCGGTGCTCACCGTCGTCGGCGTGCTGATCGCCATGTTCTCGATCTCGTGGCAGCTCGCGCTGGTCGCGCTCGTGGCGCTCCCGCTCATGGGCGTGATCTTCGGCATCATCGGCCCGAAGTCGCAGAAGGCGTTCGGCATCCAGTGGCGCAAGGTCGGGCGGTTGAACGCCCGCGTCGAGGAGTCCTTCTCGGGTCACGCGCTCGTCAAGGTCTTCGGCCGCGAGCGCGATTCCCTCGACAAGTTCCGCGAGGACAACGAGGAGCTGTACCAGGCCGCGTTCAAGGCGCAGTTCCTGTCGGGCATGATCATGCCGGGCATGACCTTCATCGGGAACCTCACGTACGTGGGCATCGCGGTGCTCGGCGGGCTCATGGTCGCGAGCGGCCAGTTGCGTCTCGGCGATGTGCAGGCGTTCATGCAGTACTCGCAGCAGTTCACGCAGCCGCTGTCGGAACTCGGCGGCATGGCGGCGGTCGTGCAGTCGGGCACCGCCTCGGCGGAGCGCGTGTTCCTGCTGCTCGACGAAGACGAGCAGGAGCCCGACGCCGCCGACGCCCCGGCGCCGGTCGACGGCGACGGCACGATCCAGTTCGAGAACGTCTCGTTCTCGTACCACCCGGATCGTCCGCTCATCCGTGACCTGTCGTTCCGCGTCGAGCCCGGTCAGACGGTCGCGATCGTCGGGCCGACGGGTGCCGGCAAGACCACGCTCGTGAACCTGATCATGCGGTTCTACGAGCTCGACGGCGGCCGCATCCTGCTGAACGGGCAAGACATCGCCGCGCTCACGCGGCACGATGTGCGCGCCCGCACCGGCATGGTGCTGCAGGACCCGTGGCTGTTCGCCGGCACGATCCGCGAGAACATCCGGTACGGTCGCCAGTCGGCGACCGACGACGAGATCGTGGCCGCGGCGAAGGCGACGTATGTCGACCGGTTCGTGCACTCGCTCCCCGAGGGCTACGACACGGAGCTCGACGAGGACGCCGCCAACGTCTCGGCGGGTGAGAAGCAGCTCATCACGATCGCACGCGCGTTCGTGTCGCAGCCGTCGGTGCTCATCCTCGACGAGGCCACCTCGTCGGTCGACACCCGCACCGAGCTGTTGCTGCAGAACGCCATGGCCGCGCTGCGCGAGGGGCGTACGTCGTTCGTGATCGCGCACCGGCTGTCGACGATCCGCGACGCGGACCTCATCCTCGTGATGGAGCACGGCGACATCGTCGAGCAGGGCAGCCACGACGAGCTGATCAGAGCGAAGGGCGCCTACTACCGTCTCTACAACTCGCAGTTCGAGCAGGCCGCGACCGATCTCGACGCGCAGCTCGCGGCCGAGCAGGGCACGGTCATCGAGGGCGATCCTGAGTCGACCGGCGCGAGCGCCGCCGACGAGTCGGAGAGCGACGCGGCGAAGGTGTAGCGCGAGCTCAGCACCAGGCGACGGGCGGATGTCTCACTGAGACATCCGCCCGTCGTGTTCACACGTCGTCGCGGCCCTCGATCTCGAGCGCATTGTCGCGGTCGCCGCCGATGGCGCCCGGGTCCTCGCCGCGCGCAGCGCGCTCGTCGGCTTCCGGGGAGTCCTCCTGGACCTCGTACATCTCGTCCCGGAACTCGTCCGGCAGACCGCCTCGGGCATCGAGGCCGAGCGGCTCTTCCAGCGGATCGACGAAATCGGTCATGTCGTCCTCCTCTCATGTGCTTGCCACGACGCTATGCCGAACTCACCCACGACACCAGCAGCGTGAGGACGCCTTTCGGCCTTGGAAGGCGCATACCAGGCCCCATTGCCGTCCTCACAATGTGTCTGCGCCGGGCGTAGGCTGGGAATCTCGTGACGACGTCTCCCTTTGCCCCCGCGCGCCCGTGGCGCATGTGGCTGGTGTGGTCGGTCGGCATCGCCGGGTACGTGCTCTCGGTGACGAACCGTACGTCGCTTTCGGCGGTCGGCACCGATGCGGCGGTGCGGTTCGACGCGGATGCCTCGACGCTGTCGATGTTCGCGGTGATCCAGCTGTTCGTGTACGGCGCGATGCAGATCCCGGTCGGGCTGCTCCTCGATCGGTTCGGGGCGCGTCCGATCATCGCGGCGGGCATGGTGCTGATGGCGTTGGGGCAGCTCGTGATGGCGTTCGCCTCCGACGTCGGCATCGGGATCGTCGCGCGCGTGCTCATCGGCGCAGGCGATGCCGCGGTCTTCCCGAGCGTGGTGCGGCTCATCGCGACCTGGTTCCCGTCGCAGCGGAATCCGATCATGGTGCAGCTGACCGGCATCATCGGCCAGACGGGGCAGATCGTGTCGATCCTGCCGCTGGCGGCGCTGCTCCATGCCACGACGTGGAGCATCGCCTTCGGCAGTCTCGCCGGTCTCGGCATGATCTTCGCGGTGCTCATCTTCCTGATCGTGCGCAACCGGCCGCCCGGGCGGGTCGCAGACATCGCGGTCGACACGCAGACCGGCGCGATCCAGGTGGTCACGAGCGCCGCCGACCTCCGGCAAGGGTTCCGTCAGTCCTGGGCGCATCCGGCGACGCGGCTGGCGTTCTGGTCGCACTTCGCGACGCCCTTCGCGGGCACCGCGTTCGTCATGCTGTGGGGCTTCCCGTTCCTGACCGCCGGCGAGGGGCTGGCACCGGCGACCGCGTCGCTGGTCATCACGTCGTTCGTGGTGTTCGGCATCATCGCCGGGCCGGTGATCGGTGCGCTCTCGAGCCGGCACCCGATGCGCCGGTCGACCATGCTCGTGCTGCCGACGGTCGCGTTCCAGGCGGTCGTCTGGCTCGTCGTGATCCTCTGGCCGGGTGAGGCGCCGCTCTGGCTGCTCTTCGTACTCGCGTTCGCCCTCGGCACCGGCGGCCCGGCGTCGATGATCGCGTTCGACCACGCGCGTACGTACAACCCGAGCCATCGCCTCAGCACCGCGACGGGCATCGTCAACGGCGGCGGCTTCTTCGCCGGCCTGCTCGCGATCCTGTTCATCGGCATCGCGATGGACCTGCAGGGGGCGGGCACGCCGTCGACGTACACGCTCGAGGCGTTCCGCTTCGCCTTCCTCACCCAGTTCCCGCTGTGGGCGCTCGGCATCACGTTCATCGTCATCGAGCGCCGCAAGACCCACATCCACATCGGCCTCCGTGAGCCCCGCGCGCCTCGCCGCGCCCGTCGCACGCGCCGTGGTCCGCGCCGTCGCGGCGGTTCCGAAGAGGCCTGACTCAGGCTCCGGGAACACCGACGCGACTCCGCGGCGGCGCGCCAGGTCGTGCGCCGGGAACTCGCGGCGGGCGCCGACTCGCGCCGGGCGCCGGCTCGTGCGCCGCGCTACTGCCCCGCGAGCAGGTCGCGGAGGTCGTCGGCGGTGAGCGCGGGATCCCGACGACCGGTCGATTCGCCGCCCGCGCCGTCGTCGGCACCGGCCTCGAGCACCGCCGCGACGAGCTCGCCCTTGCGGCGCTTGAGCGCCATGACCTTCTCTTCGATGGTGTTCGCGGCGACGAGCCGGTAGACCATGACCTGCTTGTCCTGCCCGATGCGGTGCGCCCGGTCGACGGCCTGGTCTTCGCTGGCGGGGTTCCACCACGGGTCGAGCAGGAAGACGTAGTCGGCTTCGGTCAGGTTCAGCCCGAAGCCGCCGGCTTTGAGGCTGATGCAGAAGACGGATGCCTCTCCAGAACGGAACCGCGCGATCTCGGCATCGCGGCGCTTCACGGGGGTCGAGCCGTCGAGCCAGGCGAACGGCACACCCGCCTCACCGAGCCGCTCAGCAGCCTTGCCGAGGAACGAGGTGAACTGGCTGAACACGAGCGCGCGGTGTCCTTCGGCGAGGACGTCCTCGAGCTGTTCGAAGAGCGCGTCGAGCTTGGCTGATGCCACGCCGGCGTGCTCGTCGTCGATGAGGCTCGCGTCGAGCGCAAGCATCCGCAGCAGGGTGAGCGACCGGTACACGATGTGGCGTTGCCGGTCGAGGTCGTCGACGAGGCCGAGCAGTTTGGTGCGTTCGCGTTGCAGGGTCGCGTCGTAGAGGCGGCGATGCCGCGGGGTGAGCTCGACGGTGAGCACCTGCTCCTGCTTCGGCGGCAGCTCGGGCGCGACCGCCTCTTTGGTGCGCCGCAGCATGAGCGGGCGGATGCGGCGCCGCAGGCGCTCGAGCCGTTCGCGATGACCGGCTTCGATCGGGCGCCGGTACTGTTCGTCGAAGGCCCGGCGCGACGGGAAGAGGCCGGGCGCGACGATCCGCAGGATCGCCCAGAGCTCGCCGGTGTGGTTCTCGATCGGCGTGCCGGTGAGCGCGATCCGGAACGGCGCGCGGATCGCGCGGGCCGCCTCGTGCACCTTCGTCGCGGGGTTCTTCACGAACTGGGCTTCGTCGAGCACGAGGCCCGCCCAGTCACGCGCGGCGAACCGGTCGGCGTCGAGCCGCAGCACCGCATACGTGGTGACGATGACGTCGGCGTCCGCGGCGGCAGCCGCGAGCCGGCGACCGTCGGCGGTGTCGGTCGCGAGGACGGCGGCGACCCGCAGCCCCGGCGTGAATCGTGTGGCTTCGGCGACCCAGTTCGAGGCGACGGAGGTCGGCGCGACGACGAGGAACGGAGCGCGCGGCTCGACGCTCGCCTGGCGCGCGTGTGCGATCAGCGCGAGGGTCTGCACCGTCTTGCCGAGTCCCATGTCGTCGGCGAGGATGCCGCCGAGGCGGCTTCGCCAGAGCAGCGCGAGCCAGCGGAAGCCCTCGACCTGATAGGGCCGCAGTTCGACCGCGAGCTCGGTGGGCAGCGGCGTCTCAGTGGTGTCGTCGCCGGTGAGCCCCGCGACGGTCGCTCGCCAGGACACCGCCGGTTCGGTCTCGTGGGCGAGGTCCTCGAACTCCGCCCACAACCCGACCTGGCTGCGGTGAATGCGCACGCCGGTCTCCCACTCGCGGAGCGTGCCCGCTTCCTCGATGAGGTCGCGCAGTGGCTCGAAGAGCGGCTGCTTCAGGTCGAGGTAGGTCTTGTCGACGAGCAGCAGCCGGCGCTGCCCCTTCGCGAGCGCCCGGAAGAGCGGCATGAACGGCACCTTGCGGCCGTTCACGGTGACCACGACACCGAGGTCGAACCAGTCGGTCTTGGGCGATTCGACGGTCGTCACGGTGAGCTGCGGCACACCGGCGTCGCGATAGTCGGGCGGGTCGCCGGTCACGTCGACGCGCACGCGATCGAGGCGGCGCAGGCGACGGATGACCCGGTCGGCGAACCAGGCCACGTCGGCGCCGCGCAGGGTGATCGGCGACATCGGCAGACCGCCGAGCTCGTCGCGCGCGAGCTCGACGACGTCGAGATCGGGGTCGGAGTCGGATTCGGAATCAAAGCCGGTCACGCGACCGTCGCCGTGCTCCCAGCGCCACGCGAGATGCAGTACCTCGTCGGGTTCGAATCGGGCGTCGAGGACGAGCACCGCGGGCACCGGGGGCGGGGGCGTGAAGCTGCCGTCGCGGCTCGTGACCGGGAGGGCCGCCGCGAGCCTCGCGTACGAGCTCCGGAAGAATTCGGCGGCTTCGCCCGGCGCGACCCGGATGTCTCGGGGCCGATCGAGCACCGCCCGCTGCACCGGGGCCAGGCCGCCGGGTACGGGCGCGAGCGCGATCTCGCCGGACGCGAAGTCGAAGGTGTAGAGCCCGTGGTCGCCGACGGCGCGGGCGGCCATGGCGGTGACGACCTGCTCGCCGATCTCGACGGTCGGCGTGAGCACGAGGGGTGGCTCACCCGTGCCTGCACCCGAGCCCGGGGCATCCGTTCGCGACGCGTCCAGGGCGACCGTCGCACTCGACTCGAGCCGCACGGTGTGCATCCCGCCGCTGCCGACGAGCGCGATGCCGAGTCGTGCGGCATCGGCGAGCTGGGCCCAGAGCAGCGGGCTCTCGTACTCGTCGAGGGTGATCCATTCCGAGCCGTAGGTCGTGTACACGCTGGGGCTGCGCCCTTTGAGCAGCGCGAGGTGCGCGAACCAGCGTGCCTGGTCGGGGTCGTACCCCTGGGACGCTCCCTGGAATGCGATGTTCTGCCAGGTGAGGCCGGCGTTCGCCCACCCGTTCCTCGCGCCGGCGGCCACCGGGCGAACCGCCAGCCGGTCGACGCCCTCGGCCCGCTTCGCGGGTTCGTCGCGCGGCCCCCGCCAGTCGCCGTCGCGGCGTTCGCGGCGCCGGCGCAGCTCGAACTGGAGCGCGAGCCGGCGAAAGCCGCCGGTCGGTCGCGCGGCGACCGCCTCGACGTCGCGACGTGCCGCGGTCGGGCCGCCCGCCGCGACGCCCAGCGCCTCGAGCTGCGCCCGCCAGTCGGCGTTCGGAGGATCGAGGTGCATGCGTTCATGCTCGCACGCCCCACCGACCCGCACCCCTCGCGTTCGCTTCCCTCGACCGTCAGCGTGCTGCACTGTCAAGCCCGCGACATCGACCGCGACGCGATGCGAGAGTGGCGGTATGAGCGACAACGGCAGCAGCGACCACGACCGCGCCCAGACCGAGCCCCGCGATCACCACGACGGCGGACTGGGCAGCGAGGGCACGATCCCCGATGAGCCGGGCAGCGTCGGTGTCGGCGCGGGCGAGCCGACGACGTTCGAGCCCGAGGAAGATCCCGAGGCAGCGGCCAACCGCGACGACGACGCCCCAGACGCCGAATAGTCGCGCGCCCTCCGCAGAGCGCCTCCCCCACCAACCCACAAGACCGGCGCGCGACCTACGCGAGCACTGCCCCCGTCGTCCCCGAGACCACGAGATCCGCGTGCGACCGGGTCGGCTCGATGATGCGCGCGTTCGCGCCGTCGACCTCGCGCGCCCACGCCTCGGCCGCCTCGGGCGTGCGACCGTGTGCGATGTGCCGGGCGGTGAGCCGGGACATCCGCTCGTTCTCCGATGCGGCGCAGAACCAGGCCTCGTCGAGGTGTTCGCGCACGAGACCCCATGGTTCGCCCTCGCAGAGCAGATAGTTGCCTTCGACGATCACGATCCGTGCCGCCGGTTCGACGGCGATCGCGCCGGCGACCGGCTCGTCGACCGCGCGGTCGAAGCCCGGCGCGTAGACGGTGTGGGCGGTCTCGCGGCGGAGCCGCGTGAGCAGCGCGAGGAACCCCCAGCCGTCGAACGTCTCCAACGCGCCTTTGCGGTCGCGCAGTCCGAGCCGGTCGAGCGTCGCGTTCGCAAGATGAAATCCATCCATCGGCACGGCCACCGCCACGCGCGCACCGCCATCCGTGGGCACCGCCCCATCCATCGACACAGCCACCGGCACGGCCACCGCGCCTGGCGGCCCTCCGTTGAGCACATCGACCAGGTTCGCCGCGAGCGTCGACTTGCCCGCGCCGGGGCTTCCCGCGATGCCGATGACCACTCTGCCGCTCGCAACTGAGGCCAGGCCCCGGACGCGCAGCGCGAGCGCGTCGAGGGGGTCGGTCGAGTCCACGTCGCGATGATACGGGACGCGGCGGCCCGACCCGCGGCGCTGAGCGTGCCCATCGTGATGTCGTCGCTACCGGCGCTGCCGACCCAGGTCCCTTCCGACCCACGGACGCGGCACGTACGCTGAACGCCATGCCACGCCTCCGCACCCCGCTCCTCGTCGCCGCTGCCACCCTGACCGTGTTCCTCACCGGTTGTTCGGGCGGCGCACCTGCGCCGACCGCCTCACCGTCGCCGACCGCATCGCCGAGCCCCACCGCGTCCCCGACGCCGACCGCGTCGGTCGACCCGAACGCCCCGGCGGGACAGTGCGCTGACGACGCGCTCAGCGTCTCGATCTCCGGCGGCGACGGCGGTGCGGGTTCCATCGGCTACGACCTCGTGTTCACGAACGAGGGCTCCGCCTCGTGCGAGCTTCGCGGCGCTCCGGGGGTCTCGGTCATCGACGGGTCGGGCGCCCAGCTCGGCGAGCCGGCCGAGCAGGTCGACGACGATGCCCCCGAGACGCTCACGCTGCAGTCCGGCGCCTCGGTAGTCGCACCGCTCACGGCCGTGAACATCGACCCCGACGGCGGCCCGCTCGACGACTGCCCGGTCGTGCACGGCACCGGCTACCGGGTCTTCCCGCCGCACAGCTTCACCGGCTTCGTGGTGGAGGCGAGCAACGTGCCCGCATGCGACAGCAGCACGGTGTTCCTGAAGGTGGGGCCGGTCCAGGCGAGCTGAGCGCCCGCTCCACCCGCCTTCCGCGTACTGCGCTGAGCCCCCGGTCAGTGCAGCTGGAGTCAGTGCAGCCGGGGTCAGTGCAGCCGGGGTCAGTGCAGCTGAGGTCAGTGCAGCCGGGGTCAGTGCAGCTGGGGTCAGTGCAGCCGGCCCCCGGGCTCGCCGTCGCGTGCCACGATCCCGTCCGCGTTCCGCGCGACCCATTCGACGAGCGGCAGCATCTGCTGCATGAGCTCGTCGCCGAGCGGGGTCAGCGAGTACTCGACCCGGGGTGGCACCTCAGGGTAGGACTCACGTCGGACGAGCCCGTCGCCCTCGAGCGTGCGGAGCGTCGAGGCGAGCATCTTCTCGCTGATGCCCTGCACCTCGCGGCGCAGCTCGCCCCACCGCTGCGTTCCGTCGGTCAGCGCGAGCAGCACGAGGACGCCCCACTTGCTCATGATGTGGTCGAGGACGACGCGCGTGGGGCATCCTTCGGTGAAGACCTCGCCGCTGCCGCGGCGGATTTCCGCAAGACTTACCGCCACGTGGGTACCTTACCTTGAAGTGGGTACCGGCTTCCAGGAATGCGGATGCCTCGTGCCGCCGTTGACCGAGGATGACGCACGCCGCATCCCGCGGGAGCGCGAGAAGGGATCCCACCATGACCATCCTCGTCACTGCCGCAAGCGGGCAGCTCGGCCGACTCGTCGTCGACGCGCTGCTCGAGCGCGGCGCCCAGCCCGCCGAGATCGTCGCGACCGCACGAGACACCGACACGATCGCGGAGCTCTCCGCCCGAGGCATCCGGACCGCGGAGCTCGACTACGACCGCCCGGAGACGATCGCGGCAGCGCTCGACGGAGTCGACCGGGTGCTGCTCATCTCGGGGTCCGCGCCGGGGGCGCGGCTGCAGGGGCACCGGAATGTGATCGAGGCGGCGAAGGCTGCCGGCGTCGCGCGGCTCGTCTACACGAGTGCGCCGAAGGCGACGACGGCCGAGGGCTTCCCGCTGGCAGCCGACCACAAGGCCACCGAGGAGGCCATCGCCGCTGCCGGCGTGCCCGCGGTCATCCTGCGCAACAACTGGTACACCGAGAACTACGTTCCGGATGTCACGCGCGCAGCCGAGACCGGCGTGATCGCGTCGTCCGCGGGCGATGGACGGGTCGCGAGTGCAACGCGCGCCGACTTCGCCGAAGGAGCCGCGGCGGTGCTGCTCAGGGACGACCTGGTGGGCGAGACCATCGAGCTGTCGGGCGACACCGCGTGGGGCTACGACGAACTCGCCGCGGCGGCGGCCGAGGTCATCGGGCGGCCGGTGACCTATCGGCGCCTCAGCACCGAGGAGCACGTCGCCGCGCTCGAGGCCGTCGGCGTCGACGCGGGAACCGCGGCATTCGTGGCCGGCCTCGACGATGCGATCCGGCGCGGTGTGCTGGGCGACGCGAGCCCGACGCTCGCCGAACTCATCGGGCGTCCGACGACACCGCTCGTCGACGGCCTGCGCGCAGCGCTCGCCCGAGCCGAGACCGCAGCCTGACGCCCGCTGACGCCTCGTACCGGTCGCACCGGCCGACGACACCGCTCGTCGACGGCCTACGCGCGGCGCTCACCCGGACCGAGACCGCAGCCTGACGCCCGCTGACGCCTTCGTGCCTGTGCCGGCCGCGCTGCGTGTTCACGCCGTGGGGAGCCCTCCCCATCACGCCGTCCTCCGTTTCCTGACAGGGTAGAAGTATGACTGACCCGAATCTTCCCCCTGCCGGCTGGTACGACGACGCCACCGGCACCGGGACGCTGCGCTATTGGGACGGCGCACAGTGGACCGAGCACACCGCGCCGGCGGCGCCGACCGACACTGCTGCGGCCGAGGCATCCGCCGCGGAGGCATCCGCCGCCGATGCATCCGCCGCAGATGCAGCGACGGCTGACGCAGCGCCGACCGAGGCAGCACCGACCGACGCAGCGCCGACCGACGCAGCGCCGACCGAGGCGGCGGCGACCGACTCGGCGGCGACCGAGGTGCGGAGCGCCGGAGCGGCCCAGCCCACCACTGCCGACTGGACCTCGCCCGGCGACGGCGCGGCCGGCCAGCCCGCGTACGCGACCGTCGGCGCGGCGCAGGAGGCGCAGGCCGGTTACGCCCAGGGGCACTACGGCCAGCCCGGCTATGCGCAGGCCTACGGCGCACAGCCCGGCTCGCCACAGCCTGGAGCCCCCGACCCCGCGGGCAAGAAGTCGGTGCACGTGCTCGGCATCATCGCGCTCGCGGTCGCAGGCCTCGGGTTCGTGCTCGCGTGCATCCCGGTGACCGTGCTGTTCGGGTGGATCCTGCTGCCGATCGGCCTCGTGCTGTCGATCGTCGCGCTCTTCATGAAGGGCGCGAAGTGGCCCGGCATCGTCGGAATCTCGGTGTCGGTCGTGGGCATGATCGTGGCCGCGATCGTGAGCATCGTCGCGTTCGTGTTCGCGGTCGGCGAGATCGAGCGCACGATCGAGCAGTACGACGAGAGCTCGTCGGCGCTCGAAGAGGAGCTCGACAGCGCGTTCGCTCCTGAGGTGTTCGGCTCGCGCGAGGACCCGCTCGCGATCGGCGAGACGATCAGCACCGACGACTTCGACGTCGTCATCAACAGCATCGACCTGAACGCGACGGAGCAGGTGCTCGCCGCCGACGAGTACAACGAGCCGCCCGCCGAAGGAGAGACGTACGCGATCGTGAACCTCACGGTCACGTTCAAGGGCGAGGGCTCGTCGACCGACGGCATGGTCGGGGTCGACTACGTGAGCGCGGACGGCGTCGTGAAGGACGACGCGTACGCGTACGCGTGGGGCGTCGAGCCCGAGTTCGGTCTGACCGAGCTGTTCACCGGCGGGAGCACGACGGGCAACCTGGTGCTCATGCTGCCCGCTGACCCCGACGGCGTGCTGCTGGTCTCGCCCGGGTTCTACGACGAGGCCTGGGTGTCGCTGCGCTGAGCGGACAGCACTCCGCTCACACCGCGACCGTGCGGGCGTGCCCTCGATCTCACAGATCGCGGGGACGGAGCACGGTCTGCGTGACGCCGGTCACGCCGTCGCCGCGGAGCGCCTCGACGGCTGCGCGGAGGGAGGCGAACGTGCCCTCGACGATGGTCCCTCCCGCACCCGACGGCGCGACGGTGTCGACGTCGTGGTCCGCGAGCGCTCGGGTAACCGCGTCGGCTTCGAGCGGCACGTGCGCGAGTGCCCGGACCTCGGGGTCGTCGGCTCGCTCGAGGCGGACCTCGTGGACGGCGGTGAGGCGTCCGAGGGTCCGGGCGAGGGACAGCGCGATCCGCGCGCTTCCCTCGAAGACGAAGGCGAGTACGCCGAGGCCCTGATCCACGTCGAGCGTGTTCACGGCTTCGAAGCCGAGGCCGCGGGTCGAGAAGCACTCCGTGGTGGCGGTGAGCGATCCGTTCCGATCGGCCACGACGACGAACACCACCCAGGTCGTCTCCATCCCGCTCATGCGCGGACTCCCGAGAGCCATCCGTCGACCGAGCTGCGGATCTGCCGGCTGATCGCGAGCAGTCGTCTTGCCTCATCGGGTGCGAGGTCGTCGAGGAGCACCCTCGACCACCCGTCGGGCCCGACGACAAGTGGGACACCGAGGACACCCTGCACGCTGGTGCCGTCGAGCTCGAGCTCGCCGTCCAGCGCGACCTGCCCGGCGACCACGATCTCTCGTCCGTCGAGCACCGTGTCGACGAGGTCGACCGTGGCGGCGGCCGTCGCGTGCGAGGTCTTCGCCCCGCTGGTGTGCGTGAGATAGGGGCGCACCACGCCGCGGACGCCCGGGCGGAGTGTGTCGACCATGGCGAACGCGGATCCGGGGTCGGTGCGGCCGGCTGCGGCGAGCTCGGATTTCGCGGCGGCGACCTCGGCTGCGAACGTGTCGAGCGTGCGCTCGCCGCGCAACGTCCGGACGACGGCTGCGCGCTCGCCGCCGTCGAAGCCGCGGATGCGGACCGTCGACCAGAGCGGGACGGCGCCGTCACCGTGCTGACCGGCCACGAACCCGCTCACGCGCTGCCGGTGGATGCCGAGGTCCGCGGCGATCTCGCGCCGGAATCGCAGGGTGTCCAACCAGGACCCCATGCCGATGACCCGGTGCCGGCCGAGGCGCTCGGCGAGCACCGCGACGCCGAGTTCGACGGGGTTTGACACGACGATGACGACCTCTTGACCGGTGCCGCCGGCGGCCAGCGCCTCGGCGTACTCGCGGAACGTCGCGAGGTTCCGCTGGGCGAGCAGGTCACGGTCGATGACCTGGCTCGGGTCGACGGGAACCGTGGCGCCCGCGGCGAGCACGATGACGTCGGCGACGACGTCGTCGGGTGTCGTGGCGACGTCGATGAACGGCGCGTGCTCGTCGTACGCGTCGATGAGGTCGGCGCGGAGCCCGTGCGTCGCCAGTTCTGACGGGCCGCCTACGCGCCCGACCAGCTGCAGCCGAGATGTGGAGCGTACGACGCGCTTCTCGATGAGGTTGGCGCAGACCGCGCGGCCGACATCTCCCGTGGCTCCGAGAACTGCAACATCCATGTCCGGATGCTAGCGGGTGCCCGCGCCTCCTACCGCTGCGTGCCGCGTCGCGGCCACCAGGCTGGCATGAGGGTCGCGATGCGGGCGGCCTCGGCCGAGGCATCCGTCTCGTCACTGAGCGCCCAGGTCTCGATCGCACCGACCAGACCGCCGGCGACGTACGCGGCGGCCTGCTCGATCGCCTCCTCGGTGCGCGGCGCGCCGGGCACACGCTGCTCGCGCCAGACCTCGAGCGCGAGCCGGGCACGGTGCCGCAGCCGGTCGTCGACTGCGGTGCGGAAGATGCCGCGTGTGACCGGACCGAACAGCGTGCGGTACCCGGCTCGCTCCTCGGCGATGTGGTCGAGGATTCGTCGCATCGAGCTCAGGTACCGGTCGGCGACCTCCTCGGGCGCCTCGGCTGTGGGCTCGACGTCGACCTCGGCGATGCGGTCGATGTCACGGCTGAACTCGGCGAGCGCGAACTCGGGCACCCCGTCGGCGTGCCCGTAGAACGTCGTGCGGTGCACGCCGGCCTCGCGGCAGAGCTCGGCGACCGTGATCTCGTCGAGCGGCCGACGCTCGAGCAGCCGCGTGAGCGCCGCGACGAGGGCCTGGCGCGTGCGGATCTGTCTCGGGTCGGGTCGCATCTGATCAGGGTAGTCAGGCTCGCGAGGCATGGGCATCGAACGGGTGGATGCCTCGGGCGAGGCATCCACTCGCCCGAGGCGTGCGCGTCTCGGGCCGCGCTCAGCTCTCGTAGTGGGCGAGGCCCGCGGTCTCGCCGCCGTCGGCGACGAACTCGGCGCCGGTGGAGAAGCTGGACTCGTCGCTCGCGAGGAACAGGACGAGGTTCGACAGCTCGATCGGCTCGCCGACTCGGTGAAGCGCGACGTGGTTCTGCGGCGTGTCGAGCTCGTCGGTCATCGGCGTGCGGATCACACCGGGGTGCACCGAGTTCACGCGGATGTTGTACTGGCCCAGGTCGAGCGCGGCGTTCTTCGTGAGCCCGCGCACGCCGTACTTCGCGGCGTTGTAGCCGGGCAGCGCCTCGTAGCCCTGTAGGCCGGCGGTCGACGAGATGTTGATGATGGACCCCTTGCCGCTCTGCTTGAGCGCAGGTGCAGCGGCTCGGATGCCGTAGAAGACACCGGTGAGGTTGATGGCGATCATCTTGTCCCAGGCCTCGAGCGAGTACTCGTCGACCGGGCCGAAGTTCGCGATGCCGGCGTTGTTCACCACGACATCGAGTCCGCCGAACTCATCGACGGCGAGCTTGACGGCCTGCTCCCATTGCGCATAGTCGGTGACGTCGAGGTGGACGTAGCGGACGTTCTCGCCGAGCTCGGCCGCGAGCACCTCGCCCTCGGCGTCGAGCAAGTCGCCGATGACGACCTTCGCACCCTCCTCGACCAGAAGCCGGGCGTGCGAGGCGCCCATGCCGCGGGCACCTCCGCTGATGAGAACCACTTTGTTACTGACGCGTGCCATGTGTGACCTTCCTCTCGATTCCGGGAACGGGTGCCCCGGGCGGGTCGGCATCGTCGCGGGCTCGTGGCGTCGTGGCTGGTGCCGACCACTTCGTCGGTGTACGTGTCTATTCTACACATGTCGAATAGAAGGCTTATTAGAAGCCCACCGTTTCCTCGTACACCGCCGGTGGACGGCGGCGACGGCGGTGCGCCGAGTTCAAGCCCGGGCGCCGGCCTGAGTCCGGGTCCGGGTCCGGGTCTAAGTCGAGGGTTGAATCGGAGTCCGAGTCCGGGTCCAGCTCGGAATCCGAGTCCGGGGCCGGGGCTAGCTCTGAATCGGAGTCCGAGTCGTCAAGGTCGCCGCATTCGTCGCCGGGATCTGCCGCGTCGGCGAGGACTTCGTTCTGCCCGAAGGCTCGGCGAGCTGCCTCGATGGCCTGCTGGAGGCTGCCGGCACGCAGATCACCTTCCGGCGTGGTGCGGTACACCGCGCCGGTCAAGGAGGTCCACTCGAGCACTCCCCCGTCGAGGTGCCTGAGCGACCACGCGGTCTCGTGTTTCAGATGATGGTGGAACGCGCACAAGTGAGCCAGATTGTCGTGAGCGGTCGCGCCGTGGTCGGCCGCCCAAGCCGCGCTGTGGTCGACCTCGCACCGAACCGCACGCCGTGTGCACCCCGGAAAGCGGCACGTACGGTCGCGCACCTGAAGCCACGTTCGAAGGTCAGCCGGTACCCGATATGAGCCACGGTCGACGTCGAGCACCGCACCGCTGATCGGGTGGGTCAGCAGCCTCGTGAACGACGGTGCGTTCGCGGCCAGACGCCGAGCCGTCTCCGCATCGATCGGACCATAGCCGTCGAGGTCGGCCGGCGACTCGTCGAGACCGAGCAGGCTGAGCACGGGCACCGTCACGTGCACCGTAGGACGAATCGAGGCGAGTCCCGTGCCGGCCGCCGCGTCGCCGACCGGCGCCCCGTACAGCAAGAGGTCACGCGCGAGGTCCGCCTCGAGCTGCGCACAGGTGCGCGACTCGGACGCGTCGGCCTTCGCCACGGTCACCGCTTGCTTCAGCCGGTCGCGTACCAGCAGCGCGTCCGTCGCGCGCATCTGCACGGCGAGCCACGCCATGCCATCCGGTGCGGGCTCGAGCTGCACGGCGCGGTCAGCGAACGCACGCTCATGACGTTGCACGACCGTCTCGATCTGCACCTGCTCGAGCAGCCGCTTCGCATCATGCCGCAGCTTCGCAGGAGTCACGCCCCGCGCCAGCGAGGCAAGCTCGGCATCCGCCCTCGCGAGCGCATCGGATGACCCTTCGACGGCACTCACAGCCTCGACGATGACGCGCACGTGCGCCGCGTCGATCTCCCCCTCGCTCATCGCCGCCAGCGTCGATGGAAGCGCCGTGCAGAGCATGTACGACTCCGACGCGAGGCGCTGCATCGTCCGCTCGGAGACCCGCCACGCGACAGCGAGTTCCGCGATGACCGCACGGCGCGCGAGCTCGTACTGGCCGGTACGCCCGAGATGAGACGAGACGAATGAACGTGCGCGGCTCACCGCGAACTGGATCGCCTCGTGGATCGAGACAAGGCGTTGGGCATCGAGTCGAGCAAGCGCCTGTCTGAGCTCGACGGATGCATCGATCAATGCCGCGAGTTCGGCCTGCGCCTCCACGTGCGACCCGATGTCAGCGGGTGGTGGAATCATGTCTTGCATGAGCAGCAAGATATCACTATCCTCGAATGCGTGTTCGAATCTTTCCACACCCGGCGAGCACCGCAGCGGAGCAGATCAATGAGCGGCGGCGGGTGGCGGATTGCAGGGAGAGAGGTGATGGATTGGAGGAAGAGAGGCAGTGGATTGGAGGGAGAAGTGAGGGGCTGGGCACGGTGGAGTTAATGAGGCTGGGCACGGTGGAGATGAGGAGGCCTGGCACAGGCGAGGCCGAGGAAACCTGGTGAAGGCGACCGAGGTGCAGGCGACCGAGGTGCAGGCGACCGAGGTGCAGGCGACCGAGGTGCAAATGCCAGAGAAGCGAAGCGAGAGGTACTGATGAAGCGAGCGGCCTGACGGCTGTGGCGGTCGTGGTGAAGCCCTCGAAGGCCGCGATCCAGCTCCCTCGACAGAGCGCAGGAGACCGGAGAGCCAGGAGGTTAGAAGAGACGGCGCTGCGCGACGACTGGGGCACCCTCGAGCTCGAGCAGCTGCAGTTTGCGTTCGAGGCCACCCGCATAGCCCGTGAGCGCGCCGTTCGCTCCGACGACGCGGTGGCACGGCACGACGATACTGATCGGATTCCTCCCGACCGCACCCCCCACCCGGCGAGCGAGGTTGCGATCGCCGAGCTCGACCGCCAACGCACCGTACGTCGTGGTCTCTCCGTACGGGATCTCGCGCAACAGGTCCCAGACGGCATGCTGGAACGGGTCGCCGACCGGCGCAATGGGCAGGTCGAACTCCCGTCGCCGGCCTTCGAGGAACTCTGCGAGCTGTGCCGCAAACGTCACGAAGAGGGAGTCGACAGAGGCATCCACGCCCGCACCGATCGAGCCCTCCACTGGGGGGTGCCAGTGCCCCGGAAAATACACGCCCGCCATCGCGTCACCGTCGCCCACGACGAGCAATTCGCCGAGCGCGGTCGGTAGCGTGGCGTGGCGACGGCTCATGCCTCAATCTTTGCGCCTGCAGGTCGCGGCTGCGCCCACCTTTCCAGCGGAAATCAGACAGGTACGCGGACTCGGCTGGGTCTGATTGGAGGGATCCGCCTGAGGGCCCAGCCAAAGGTCGAGGCATCGCGCAGACGCAACAGGCACAGGCCCAAGCTACGCCTGACGGCACCAGCCAGAGGTCGAGGCGTCGCGCAGACGCAACAGGCAAACGCCCAAGCTGTGCCTGACGGCGTCGGGCAGAGGCCCCCGCCGCCGCGGGGTGTGCGGCGGCGGGGATCTGACCCGACGGTTCGGAGGGAGTCCGCCAGCTTGAGGGGCCGCCGCCGGCGTGCGGCCAACGCCAGGTTAACGGAGAGCGTCGTCCGATTTCTTTCATCGTGTGCCCCCAGTTCGGGTGGCGCGCCGCCCCGCTGGGCCGGTCGGGCAACCGAGGCGACGATCGCCACAGCGTCGGCCACCAGGAGCACGGCACCGATCCCGAGCCAGGCCGGCGGCTCGACGCCGGTCGACGCGATCAGCCTGGCGTCGCTTCGGCTCGACTTCGCCGGCCCGGAGGGCTCCGCCGGCGGCATGCGCATCGGCTCGACTTCGCCCGCCCGGAGGGCTCCGCCGGCGGCGTGCGCGTCGGCTCGCCCACGGGACCAACCTTGGAAATCTCGTTGATCGCGCCTGTCTCGGCCACCGGGAACCGGACCGAGGTCTGTACCGCGACCCCGATCATTCCCCTTATAGGGAGTCAAGTCCCCACTTCTCGTGGCCCGCGCTGATCAGATCCAGCCCTGCTGCCAGGCGATCTCGGCGGCCTCGTGCCGCGAAGCGGCGTCGAGCTTCGTCATCGCGGACGACAGATAGTTGCGCACGGTTCCGGGTGCGAGGTGCATGCGTTCGGCGATCTGCTGCACGCTCATCGTCGAGCGGCTGTGCCGAAGCGCGTCCAGCTCACGGTCGGTCAGCGGGCAGCGCTCGGCGGTGAGCGCGGTCGCGGCGATCTCGGGGTCGATGTACCGGCGGCCGGCCGCGACATCGCGGATCACGTTCGCGAGGTCCTCAGCCGGGGTCGACTTCGGGACGAAACCCGACACCTTCGACGCGAGCGCGCGGCGCAGTACACCAGGGCGGGCATGACGGGTGACGATGACCACGCGGGTCGGCACCTCGGCCAAGATGCGGGACGCCGCCTCGAGGCCGTCGGCCTCCGGCATCTCCAGGTCGAGCAGACAGACGTCGGGGCTTGTCTCGAGCGCGAGCGATACCGCCTCCTCGCCGTTCGCGGCGCTCGCGACCACCTCGATGTCGGGCTCGAGGTTCAGCAGTGCGATCAGCGCACCGCGGATCAGATGCTCGTCGTCGGCGACGAGCAGGCGGATCGTGCTCATGCGTTCACCTGCCCTGCGCTCACTCGCTCTTCAACGACCACCGTCGCCGTGAGCTCGAATGTGCCGGCCGAGGCATCCGCAGATGTCCAGCTCATGCGTTCACCTGCCCTGCGCTCACTCTCACGCTCTCCTCGACCGGCACCGTCGCCGTGAGCTCGAAGATGCCGGCCGAGGCATCCGTCGAGGTCTCGAGCCGCCCTCCCACGTCCGCGAGCCGCTCGCGAAGGCCCGCGAGGCCGCTGCCCGCCGCACGCGCGGCCGGGGCGACCGTCGACGCAGCGACACCGTCGTTCTCGATCGACAACACGCTGGCATCGTCGACCACGCGCAGCGTGATCGTCACGCGCGTGGCCTCGCTGTGCCGCAGGATGTTCGTCGTCGCCTCGCGCACCACCGACGCGAGCGCCGCGCGCACCGCGGCGTCCGCCGGCACCACGCCCACGCGCAACGCGCACGACGCCCCCGCAGCGGTGAGCACCTCGCGCGCGTTCTCGAGCTCGTCGTCGAGCGCAACCTGGCGGTAGCCGGCGACCAGCGAACGCGTCTCCTCGAGCGCCTGCTTCGCAATGAGCCGCGTCTCGTGGATGTGCTCGCGAGCCGCCGCCGGATCGACCTCGAGCAGGCGCTCCGCGAGCTCCGACTTCAGCGAGATCACCTGCAGATGATGCCCCTGGATGTCGTGCAGGTCCGACGCGAAGCGCAACCGCTCCTGCGTGACCGCGAGCTCGCCGGCCGTACGGCGGTGGCGTTCGAGGCGCACGACGATCTCCCACCACCACAGGCTCGAGATGAGCATGAACGGCAGCAACGTGGAGTAGATCAGAAACATGATCGCGCCGCCGCGCGGCATCTCGTCGAGCGACCGGTCGAGCACGACCATCGGGAGCACGACGTGCGCGGCGAAGAGCGCCGCCCCCACGCCGAGCACGACCCAGCGCCACATCCGCGGCACGAGGCACGCGATGAGCGACGCAGCCGCCCAGAGCGGCACCGCCGTCGCGAACTCGACACCGGGCACGAACAGGCCAAGCACCCATACGACGCCGGCCGACCCGACGAGCGCCGCCGTCCAGCCCGCGGCGGGCAGCCCACCCGCACGCCCCGCCCGCAGGAACCAGCAGTACCGGATCTGCACCGCCGCCGAGACCACCACCGCGACGATCAGCACCATCGTGAACGGGTCGCGCGTCGCGAGGACGTCCTCGAGCAAGGTCAACGCGACGACCGCCTCGAAGAAGCCCACGAAGAACACGATCGAGGTGAGCGTGTAGTACCAGGTGGTCTGCACACTGCGGGCGTGCTCGGCAGGCATGCTTCCGAGCGTAGGGCAGTGACAAATGTCACGGCGCGAGATGCGATTCACGTCACAAAGAGGTGACGCCGCGACACTGCCGCGGCGGCCGCGGATCCGGTGGACTCGACACATCACCGAGGACGACCCACCGGCGGACTCGGCACCTCACCGATTGCGACCCACCGGTCGCCGATCGGACCCGCACCACAACGTCAGGAGCACACCATGAGCCTCATCGAAACCTTCCAGGACCTCGTCGCGCAGGTGCCCGAACTCGTGCAGCCCCTCATCGTCGCCGGTGCCGGCGCCATCCCCTTCATCGAGGGCGAAGGGGCCGTCTCGATCGGCATCCTCGGCGGGATCCACCCCGTGGTCGCCGCGATCGCGGCCATGATCGGTAACTTCGCGTGCGTCGCCGTGCTGGTGCTGATCAGCGCGGGCGCACGCCAGGCCGTCGTCACGCGACACCACGAGCGCGTGCAGGCGCGCGTGTCTGCGGCCGCCGCCGGACAGAGCCCGACCTCGGACGCCGGCGACATGGACCTCACCGACATCCCCGAGTCGCCCAGGAAGCAGAAGTTCCAGAAGGCACTCGTGAAGTACGGCGTGCCCGGCGTGAGCCTGCTCGGACCGCTGCTGCTGCCCACGCAGTTCACCGCGACCATGCTCGCCGCGGCCGGGGTCGGCAAGGCCCGCATCCTGATCTGGCAGGGCGTCGCGATCTTCCTCTGGACGACCGCGTTCGCGATCCTCATCAGCGGCGTGCTCTACGCGGTGCGCTGAGCGACGCTGTAGGACCAAACACTGTAGGACCAAACACTGTACGACCAGACACTGCACGACCAGACACTGCACGACCAGACACGACGACGCCCGGCCGGGATCGGCCGGGCGTTGTCGCGTCTGCTGACGTCAGCGGGCGGTGCGGCGGCGGACGGCGAGCGCGAGGCCGGCGAGACCGGCCAGCACGAGCGCGAGGGCTGCCACGAGCCAGACGGATGCCTCGACGCCGGTGTGTGCGATCGTGCCGCCGTCCTGCGCCGCGGGCGCCGCGGGTGCCGCGGGTGCGGGCGACGGTGTGGGCGTGCGCGGCGGATCGGCCACCGGGCCGGTCGTGGAGACCTCGACGATGCGGCCGTCTTCGCCCACCGAGAACCAGACCGACGTCGACACGTCGACGCCGTCGGCACCGGTCGCGGAGAAGCGCAGCTCGTGCGCGCCGAACGGCACGGTCGCGAGTGTCGCCGAAGCGGCGACGGCTCCCTCGGCGGATGCCTCGCCCGCCGCGATCTCGGTCGGCTCCGAGTACAGCACGACCGACCAGCCTGAGGACGGCGCGAGGCCCGAGGCATCCGCCCCGATCTCGATGCCGGATGCCTCGTCACCGGGCTCGCCCGGGAAGGTGAGCGTCAGCTCGGGCTGCGCGACGACCAAGTCGAACGCGCGCGGTGCGACGTCACCCGTCGCGTTACGCGCGGTGAGCTCGAACGCGAACTCGCCGGCCTCGGTCGGGGTGCCGGCCAGCGCCCAGCCGGTGTCGGTCTGTGCCAGGTCGATGCCGGCGGGCAGGGCGCCGCCCGTGAGCTCGAAGCTCACCGCGTTCGCCGCCTCGAGCGGCAGCTCGGCGGCGACGTTGCGGTTCACCGTCGGGAAGGACTCGGTGACCCACGCCACGAACGCGGCCGAGACCTCGCCCGTGAACCGCTGCTCGACCTGCACGTCGCCGTTCGTCGCCGAGATCGTCACGTCGTACGCACCGAACGCCGAAGGCGTGCCGACGACGACCCCGTCGTCGAGGATGAGCCCGGCCGGCAGCTCGCCGTCGGTCACCGTGAAGCCCGTGGCATCCGTCGCGTCCAGCCGGATCGAGAACGGCAGGCCCTCGCGGAGCCCGCCGAACTCGGTGGTCTGCCACTCCGGCTCGTCGCGCACCTCGACCGTGAGCTCCTGCGTGTGCTCGGCGACGCCGTTCCACATGGTCACGGTGACCGTGGTCGTGCCCGCGTCGAGGGCGACGAACTCGATGCCCCCGCCCGCCGCGAGGTTCGCCTCGAGGATGTCGTCGTCCGCGGCCGCCACGCCGCGGACCTCGCCGTGCTCGACCGTCTCCGGGATCAGCAGTCCATTGCCCGCGGTCATGAGGAAGGAGCTCTCGCCCGTCCAGACCGGCACGTCGCGCACGTCGATCGTGAACGTGCGGGTGCTGCCCTCGCCGTCGGCGTTCGCCGCGCGGATGCTCGACTCGAAGCGACCGGCCTCGGTCACCGTGCCGTGCACGCGGCCGTCCTCGTCGAGGGTGAGCCCAGTCGGCAGCGCGCCCGACTCCAGCGTGAAGCGTACCGCGTAGTCCGCGTCGAACGCGTCGTCGATGACCAGGCCGACCTCGAGCAGACCGAAGAACTCGGTGACCCACTCGACCGAACCGTCGGCGACCGTGCCCGTGAAGCGCTGCTCGACCCAGATGAGGCCGTTCGTCGCGCCGATCGTGACGTCATAGGGACCGTGCGCGGTCGGGGTGCCGGCGATGACGCGGTCGTCGAAGGTGAGGCCGGCCGGCAGCTCGCCCTCGGTGATCCTGAAGCCCGTCGTGGCTGACGCGCTGAGCTCGAGCTCGTAGGCCTCGCCGACGCGTGGCTCGCCGAGCGAAGTGGTGCGCCAGGCGGGCTCAAAACGCGCGTCGAACGAGAAGGTCCGATACGGCCCGAAGCCATCGGCGTTCTGCGCCTGCACCATGATGGAACCCGATGCGCCGATGAGCGTGCCGTGGAGACGACCGTCCGGATCGAGCGTGAGGCCGAACGGGAGCACCCCTGCCGCGATGAATCGCTCAGCGTTGGTGGCCTCGAATTGCAGATCCACCGGATGACCGACGGTGAACGGGCCGATCTGCCGCGTGACCCACTCCACCGCACCCGCAGCGACCCGGCCCGTGAACCGCTGGGCCGTCTCGGCGCCGGCGTGGCTCGCCGTGATCTCGACGTCGTAGGGGCCGTACTCGGTCGGCGTGCCGGTGACGGTGTCGCCCTCGAGGGTGACGCCGGCCGGCAGCGCGCCCGCGGTCACGCGGTAGCCCGTGGCATCCGATGCCTGCAGGGTCGTGCTGGACGCCGTGCCGACCTGTAGCGCCTCGAGCGAGGTGGTCTGCCAGACCGGCGCGGCCGGGTGCACGACGAAGTTGAAGTCGCGGTAGGTGCCGGCGCCGCCGTTGGCGACAATGATCCGCGTCAGGAACGTGCCGGTCTCGGTCGGTGTACCAGCGATCCGGCCGTCGCGATGGAGTGCCAGGCCGGTCGGCAGCGAGGCCTGGGCGATGAATCCGTTCTGGTAACGCGCCTCGAGCTGGAACTCGTACGGCACGCCGATCGTCGCCGCGGGCACCCGTTCGGTGATCCACCGCGGGATGGGCGGAAAGACCGTGCCGCTGAACGTGTGGTTGGTGGCGCCGCCGTCGCCGTTCGCGCCCATCGTGAACTCGTACCGGTACGAGCCGTTGTCACTCCGGATCTCAGGCGTGCCCGAAATCACGTTGCCGCTCAGCGTCAATCCCGGTGGCAGCTCGCCCCCCGCCACGTAATAGGCCATGGCGTCAGAGGCACGCAGGCCGAGGCTGAACGGCTGACCCGACCGCACCTCGCCGAGGCTCGTGGTCTGCCACACGGGCGCCGGGGTCGGCGGGGCGATGTGGAGCGTGAACACGCGGTCGGCGCTGCCGGCCAGGTTGGTGGCGCGCACCGTGAACGTGAACGAGCCGCTGACCGACAGCGTTCCACTGAGCTTGCCTGCTGAGGACAGCGAGATTCCTGCCGGGGTCGCGCCCGCGACGACTGAGAACGTGTCGGCGAACGGGGAGACCCCGAGGTCCACGTCGTACGAAAGCCCGGAGGTGGCAGCCGGCACGGACGCGGTCTGCCAGACCGGCGTGTCGTGCACGCGCACGTCGACGGTGTACGTGCGCCAAACGGGCATCGGGGGGCTCGACTCGGCGAGGAACACGAGCGTGAACAGGCCCGCCTCGGTCGGCGTGCCGACGAGCGCGAAATCCGGAGATGGGCTCTCGACCTGGAGGCCCGCCGGGAGCCGAGTGGAGGGGTCGATGCCGTATGCCCGCACGTCGGCGCGATCGACGACGACGACGCGGCCCCCATCCTGACCGATCACGTAGTCGATCGAGCTGAGCGCCTCAGGCTCGGCGTGCGCCGGTGCGATCGGGGTGAGCACGAGAGCGGTCACCGCGAGCAGCAGCGCGACGAGCGCGGCGATCGGGCGGTTCAGACGGCGGAGGGGTGCGGGCGCGGAGGGGTGCATGCGGGCAGGGCGTCCTTGCGTCGGGGCCGCGTGTAGGGGGTGCGGCTCAGGGTAAGGATATGGGAGAAATGCGTCCGGTTGGTAAGGGTGGGGTGGTGGCAGCCCGGGCGGATGTCTCGGGCGGAAGTGCGCGATCGATCACCTGGTCCGCGAGGGCGATCAGAGGTTTGCACGTTTCCAAGAAGCGCCCGGCCCCGTCCGGGCGACGAATCGAGCCCGAATTCGCGTGAGACCTCCACATACGGTGTCCACATCGCGCGGCGTACGTTCTCCCGTACTTCGGCAGGAGTACGTTCGAACGTACAGCCCGACCCTGGCTCGACCGAGAACCGTATGCCCCCAAGGAGCCCCATGCCCCACCCGCTGCACGTCGTCGCTGCGGTGATCGAGCATGAGGGTCGCATCCTCGCGTGCCGGCGGCGAGCCGGCAAGGCGGACGCCGGCAAGTGGGAGTTCCCCGGCGGCAAAGTCGAGGAGGGCGAGACGGCGGCGGACGCGCTGGTCCGTGAGATCGCCGAGGAGCTCAGCGTCGGCATCGAGGTCCACGACGAGCTCAGCACCGACGACACGGACGTCGGCGGCCGAGTCATCCGTCTCACCTGCCTCCGCGCCACCCTCACGACGAACCGCCCCACCGCCAGCACCGACCACGACGCCATGCGGTGGGCGACACCGCCGGAACTGCTGACGCTCGACTGGGCCGCACCAGACCTCCCGGCCGTGCGCCTCCTCGCCGGCACGCCGGCGACGAACACCCCCGAGCCATCCCGCGGCTCCTGACCCGCGACGTCCAGAACACCTAGACTGCCCCCATGCCGGTCGACATGACGCATCCCGTCCTGACCACGCTCGAATCCGTGCTCGACACGGCCCGCCCGCTGACCTCGGGCGCGGTCGCCGACTACATCCCCGAGCTCGCGAAGGTCGACGCCGAGTCCCTCGGCATCTCGCTCGTCTCCAGTCGCGGCGATGTGCACGACGCGGGCGACAGCGACATCGCGTTCACGATCCAGTCGGTGTCGAAACCGTTCGTGCTCGCGCTCGCGCTCGACGAGCACGGCCTCGACGAGGTCACGAAGCACGTCGGCCTCGAACCGAGCGGCGAGCCGTTCAACGCGATCAGTCTCGACGCCGAGACAGGTCGACCGCTGAACCCGATGATCAACGCGGGTGCGATGGTCACGTCGTCGCTGATCGCCGGTGCGACCGCCGACGAGAAGTTCGCCGTCATCAAAGACGGGCTCGAACGCTTCGCCGGGCGCGACCTCATCGTCGACGAGGACGTGTTCGACTCCGAGACATCCACCGGCGATCGCAACCGCGCACTCGCCTACCTCGCGCTCTCGACCGGGTCGCTCGCGGCATCCGTCGACGTGGCGACGGCCGCGTACTTCCGGCAGTGCTCGGTCGCGGTCACCGCACGCGATCTCGCGATCATGGCCGCGACGCTCGCGACCGGAGGCGTGAACCCGACCACCCGCGAACGCGTGATCAGCGAAGACGCCGCCCGCTGGACCACCGCGGTGATGACCAGCTGCGGCATGTACGACGACTCGGGCACCTGGATGGTGAACGTCGGCCTGCCCGCGAAATCGGGCGTCGGCGGCGGCATCGTCGCGGTGCAACCCGGGCAGTTCGGCATCGGCACGTTCAGCCCCCGCCTCGACGAACGCGGCAACAGCGTGCGCGGCGTCGCCATGCTCGAAGCACTCTCGAAGCGGTACGGGCTGCACATGCTCTCGCATCGCGGCGAACCGCACTCACCCGTCGGCTCCCTCAGGAGCGAGGAGGGGCGCACGGTCGCCGAACTCCGCGGCGAGATCTACTTCGCCGCCGCGGAAGAGATCTTCACGCGCCTCACCCCGCTGATGAACGACGACGGATGCCTCGTGCTCGACTTCTCCAACGTGACACGCGTCGGGCTGGCCGTGAAAGAGCTGTTCCGCGCGGTGCCGCAGCTCGTCGGCGAGACGAGCTCGGGGCAGCCACGCGCCATCGTCGTCGACCCCGACGGAGTGCTCGACGAGGCGTAGTGCGCGCATTCGCCCGGCCCCATGTATTAGTGTGGCCAAAATGACGGCGGATGGTTCGCTGCGATCGAATTGTGATGCGGGTGGCTGGGGACCGCCGACTGACGGCAGGTTCGCGAAGCGACCCGCCCAGGGCATACACTCGGCGGCAGTGACACGGGGTGCTGCGCACGCGCGCGGCTGAGATCACACCCGTCGAACCTGATCTAGTTCGTACTAGCGAAGGGATGTCGCCCATGCGCGATCGTCTGTCCGTCAACCATGCCCAGCAGCAGCTCGAGCGGCTCAGAGAGACGTCACCGCTCACGCACTGCATCACCAACAGCGTCGTCACGAACTTCACCGCGAATGCGCTGCTCGCGATCGGCGCCGCACCCGCGATGGTCGACATCGTCGGCGAAGCCGGCCCGTTCGCCCGCGTCGCGGGCGGCCTGTTGGTGAACCTCGGCACGCCCACGCCCGAACAACGCGACGCCGCGCGCGAAGCGGTCGCCGGGGCATCCGAAGCGGGCACGCCCTGGGTGCTCGACCCGGTCGCGATCGGCGCACTGCCGATCCGCACCGCGCTCGCGCGCGAACTCGTCGCACACCGCCCCACCGTCGTGCGCGGCAACGCCTCCGAGATCCTCGCGCTCGCGGGCGAGGGAGCCGGCGGCCGCGGCGTCGACGCGGCGGACAGCACGGATGCCGCGACCGACGCCGCCGAACACCTCGCGCGCACCTACGGCTCGGTCGTCGCCGTCTCAGGGCCTGTCGACCTCATCACCGACGGCACCCGCACCGCCCGGATCTCGAACGGCGACGCCCTGCTCACCCGCATCACCGGCGGCGGCTGCGCGCTCGGCGCGATCATGGCGGCCTTCCTCGCGACCGCGCCCGCGCACGACACCCGCGCCGCCGGCACCGGCCACCCCGACGACGTCACCCCCGACGACACCGCGTTCGACGCGACCGTCGCCGCCACACTCGTGTACACCATCGCCGCGGAGCTCGCGGCCGCGCGCTCCAACGGACCCGGCACGTTCGCCACGCAGTTCCTCGACGCCCTCGCCGCCATGACCCCCGCCCGGCTCGGAGAACGCGCCCGCCTCACCGTCACGAGCCTCGCCACCGTCTGAGACGTTCCGCCTACGCAAGCACCCCCGGTCAATTCGCCGACGACCCCGCCTTCGGGGCCGACCGTGCACGGAACTCGAAGAAGCTCCGCTCGAGCACCGTGCCGGTCGGCCACCGCCCGGCGACCGCCAGCATCTCTTCGGCCAGATGCGCCGCGCAGGTCGGCGGCCAGCCGTTCACCGCCGCCCCCGCACGCATCGCCTCCACGATCTCGCGGCGCGACAGATCGGATTCGGTCACCAAGGCCGTCGACGACGGCGCCCCTGAAGTCACCCCGGCGAAGGCCCGGTAACACTCGCACGCCGTCGCGCCTGGTCGCAGCATCGACTCGGCGCACGGGCTCGGGATCCAGGCCAGCTCGCCGTTCACCCCGAAGCAGAAATCGTCGGCGCGCTCGCCCTGCGTGCGTGCCGTCACGGTCAGTAGTCGCATGTTCCATCTCCGTACTCGGCACGAGCAGGAGCAGGATAGGCAGCACCGCCGACATCCCGCGGCTCGCGGCCGCGGCCGCGGCGGAGCGTTTACGCAGGCGTTTCGACTCGTAACATCCCCGTGACATAGCTTTGTCGTACACTGGGCCAAATGCCCTGGCCGTGGCCCTGATGCCACGCAGCGAAACGAAGTGTTATTTCTGGTCTCACCACGCACCCCTTCCGGACGGCCCTCGCCCGTCCGCAACATCGTGCGCTGCGGCGCTGCCGCCTCCTCCTCCCCCTTCCCCCCTCGAAGCTCCACGCCGACGCCGTCGGCGTGGTACCCCCGGGCCACGGCCGTGGTCCTCAACGAAAAGGAAAATGACGACATGGCCACTGGCACCGTCAAATGGTTCAACTCTGAAAAGGGCTTCGGCTTCATTGCTCCCGACGACGGCTCCGCCGACGTCTTCGCGCACTTCAGCGCGATCTCCGGTGCGGGCTACCGCAACCTCGAAGAGGGCCAGAAGGTTGAGTTCGACACCGAGCAGGGCCAGAAGGGCCCGCAGGCTGCGAACATCCGCGCCCTCTAAAGAGCAGCACGAACAGCGGGCCCGCCACGATTCGTCGTGGCGGGCCCGCTCTCGTCTTTGCGGTCACCCGATCGACGCCGCGCGTTGCGCGAGGTACGCACGCACCTCCGGGACATCCGTCATCGCCGCCGCCCGCGCGTACGCATCCCGCGCCTCCGCGTCGCGACCCGCGCGCGACAGCAGGTCGGCGCGGGTCGCCCACCACGGCTGGAACGTCTCCCCCACGGATGCCTCGGGCAGTGCCGCGAGCCCGGCATCCGCGCCGTCCGTGCGCCCGACGACCGCGGCGAGCGCGACGCGCGCCCCCAGGCTCGGCGCCACCGCCACGAGCGCGGTCGAGAGGGCGCGGAGCGCAACCCAATCGGTCCGGCCGGTGCGCCTCCGGTCGATGTGCACCGCCTGGATCGCCGCCTCGAGCTGAAACCGACCGGGCGCGCCGCCGCCAGCCGAGGCCCGACGCAGGTACGCCTCGCCCTCGTCGATCAACGCCGCATCCCAGTCGGCCGGGTCCTGTTCGTCGAGCGGCACGAACTCGCCGCGCCGCGCACCCTGACGCCGCGCGAGCGAGAGCGTGACCAGCGCAGCCAGGCCCCACGCCTCGCGTTCGTCGCCGAGCAGGGTCGCGAGCACGACCGCGAGGTACTGCGCCTCGCCCGCCAGCGAGCCCGCGTCACCGCGCCAGGCGATCGCGGCGCACCCGTAGACCGCCTCGAGCAGCGCCGACGTTCGCTCGGCGAGCGCGGCACGATCGGGAAGCTCGAACGGGATGCGCGCGAGCTTGATCCTCCGCTTCGCGCGCACGAGCCGCTGCGCCATGGCCGCCTGCGGCACCGCGAACGCGGTCGCGATCTGCGCCGCCTCGAACCCGAGCACGGTCTGCAGCATGAGCGGCGCACGAGCGGCCGGGTCGATGGCCGGGTGCGCGCAGACGGCGAGCAGCTCGAACCGGCGGTCGGGGATGCGATCCGGGTCCAGCTCGGCGAACGGGTCGACGGCGAGCGGATGCCCCGGGCCGGCGCCGGTTCGGAACACACCGCCGCCCGAGACATCCGGAGCGTCGTGCCCGTCGTCGACCGGCACCGTCGCGCGGTGCGCGGCCGACTTCCACACGTCGCGCTGCCGGTTGCGGGCCACGGTCACCAACCACCCTTCGGGGTTCTGCGGCACGCCCTGGGCCGGCCAGGTCGTGAGGGCCGCCTCGAACGCGCCCGCGAGTGCGTCCTCGGCGAGCGCGAGGTCGCCCGTGGGCGCGGCGAGCACCGCGACGAGCCGGCCGTACGCCTCGCGCGCGACCCGCTCGACGGCGACTCGCGTGGCGTGCGCACTCGCGTCGTCAGCGCGAGCTGCGTCGGCTGGACGCGCCGGTTCGCCGTCGCGGACCGCGTCGCCGGAATGCGCGTCGCTCGCGCAGTGCTCGTCGCTCGCCCGGTGCGCGTCGCTCGCGCGGTGCTCGTCGCTCGCCCGGTGCTCGTCGCTCGCGCGGTGCTCGTCGCGCGCCCGGTGCTCGTCCCTGGCCCGGCGCTCGTCGCTCGCCCGGTGCGCGTCCCTCGCCCGGTGCTCGTCCCTGGACCGGTGCTCGTCGCTCGCGCAGTGTTCGTCGCTCGCGCGGGCGGCGTCGCCCACGCGCTTGTCGCGTGTCACCCGGCGTGCGGTGCGGGCGTCTCGAACGTGGTCCACACGCCGTCGACGGTATGCGTCGCGCTCGGCCGCACCTCGACCGCGCCCCACGACACCGACGGCGCCTGGCGCGCGTACTCGATCGCCGTGTCGAGGTCAGGTACGTCGATGACGAACATCCCGCCGAGTTGTTCCTTGGTGTCGGCGAACGGCCCGTCCTGCACCTGCAGGTCGCCGTCGGCGACGCGGACGGTGGTCGTGACGTCGGAGGGTTGCAGCACCTCGGCCGAGATCAGCACCCCCGCGGCGTGCAGCGTTGCGGCGTAACTGGCGAACTCGCGCTGCCCCTCGGCCATGCCCGCCTCGCCGAGCTCGTCGGGCGACATCTCCGGGTAGTGCAGCAACAGGGTGTATCGCATGATCGTTCCTCCCGTTCAGCGCCCAGCGTAGTGAGCGCCCGGGCCGGCCGTTCCGGCCCTTCACGGTGATGACGATCGAGACGGCCGCCGATCGACACCCTGCGCCGAATGTTCCGGGAGAGGACGGCATTCGTCGGTCCTGCGGCCCCGGAACCCACGAATAGCGTCCTCAACCGACTCGCGCCCCGCGCTACACTCGGCGGCAGTGACACGGGGTGCCGCGCGTCGCGCGCGGCTGAGATCACACCCGTCGAACCTGATCTAGTTCGTACTAGCGAAGGGATGTCGCCCATGCGCGATCGTCTGTCCACCGACCCCGTCCGCCGGCGAGCTGACCTCTCGCTCTACCTCGTCACCGATGCCGCGTTGTGCGGGCCGCGTGGCGTCGTCGCCGTGGTCGCCGAGGCCGTCGCCGGCGGCGTGACCGCCGTGCAGCTCCGCGACAAGACCGCGAGCGACGCCGAGCTGCTGCGGCAGCTCGAGGCGCTCGCCGACGTGATCGACGGCCGGGCGATGCTCGTCGTCAACGACCGGCTCGACGTCGCGGTCGCGGCGCGAGCGCGGGGCATCCGCGTTGACGGCGTGCACCTCGGGCAGGGCGACGCCGCGGTGGCGGCCGCGCGCGAGGCGCTCGGACCGAGCGCAGTCGTGGGCCTCACCGCGAACACGGTCGCGCATCTCGAGGCGGTCGAGCGGATGCCCCGGAGCACGGTCGATTATGTCGGCGTGGGCGTGATCCGGCCGACGGCCACGAAGGCCGACCACCCGCCGGCGCTCGGCATCGACGGGTTCGCCGCGCTGGCCGCGGTGAGCCCCGTGCCGTGCGTCGCGATCGGCGGGGTGCAGGTGCCGGATGTGCCGGCGCTACGCGCGGCCGGTGCGGCAGGCATCGCCGTGGTGTCGGCGATCTGCGCGGCGGCCGAGCCGCGGGAGGCGGCGGCTGAGTTCGTGCGGGCGGCGGGCGGCACAGGACTCGATGCGAGTGCTCCTTCGGCGCGCGCTGCGCGACCGGCGGAGGCGTCGTCGCGCCCCGCGCTACTCGGGGAGCCCGCGGAGCGCCCTGCGCTACTCGCGGAGCCCGCGGCGCGCCACGCGCGACCAGTGGCGTCCGGTGTCCCGCGGGTGCTGAGCATCGCGGGCAGCGACCCATCGGGCGGCGCGGGCATCCAGGCCGACCTGAAGTCGATCGCCGCGGTCGGCGGCTACGGCATGGCCGCGATCACCGCGCTCACCGCGCAGAACACACGCGGGGTGCGCGGCGTGCACGTGCCGCCGACCGCGTTCCTGCGCGACCAGCTCGATGCGCTCTCCGACGACGTCGACATCGATGCGGTGAAGGTCGGCATGCTCGCGAACGCCGAGGTCATCGACACGGCCGCCGCCTGGGTCGAGGCCACCCGGCCGCCCGTCGTCGTGCTCGACCCCGTCATGGTCGCCACGAGCGGCGACCGGCTCCTCGACGCCGAGGCCGAAGCGGCGATGGGCCGGCTGCTGCCGCTCGCCCACCTCGTCACACCCAACCTCGACGAGCTCGCGGTCCTCGCGAACACCTCGCGCGCGAACACCTGGGATGACGCGATCGCGCAGGCCGAGTCGGTGTCGGCGCTGTTCGGGCTGCGCGTGCTCGTCAAGGGCGGACACCTCGGCGGCTCGCGCGCCCCCGACGCACTGGTCGACGCGTCCACGGCGACGATCGTCGAGTTCGACGGCGAGCGCATCGCGACCACGGCGACGCACGGCACCGGATGCTCCCTCTCCTCCGCCGTCGCCACGCTCCGCGTCTCGCGCGGCGGTTGGGAGCCCGCGATCGAGGAGGCGCGGCGCTGGCTCCGCGAGTCGATCCGGCACGGCGAGGGGCTCGAAGTCGGGTCGGGACACGGCCCGGTCAGCCATTTCGCGGGTCTCTGGTCGCGCGGCGGCACGACGACGGCGCCGACGCCCGCCGAGCTCGAGGCCGAGTGGTGGTCCTCGATCGACGACGTGCGCGCGGGCATCGATCAGCTGCCGTTCATCCGCGGGCTCGCCGACGGCACGCTCCGGACCGCGCCGTTCCTCGACTATCTGGCGCAGGACGCGCTCTACCTCGGGGACTACGCGCGCGTACTCGCCGAGGCCTCCCGTCTCGCGCCGGACGCCGCGGCCCAGGCGTTCTGGGCGAACTCGGCGCACGGCGCCCTCGTCGGCGAACTCGAGCTGCACGCGAGCTGGCTCGGCGGCGAAGCATCCGTCTCGGGTCCGGCCGAACCGGATGCCACGACGACCGCGTACCTCGACCATCTGCTCGCGACCGCCGCACGCGGCGACTACCCGGTGCTCGTGGCCGCCCTGCTGCCGTGCTTCTGGCTGTACACCGATCTCGGCGAGCGTCTCGCGGCGGGCGAGTTCGGCGCCGCGGCGCTCGCGCCGGAGCATCCGTACGCCTCGTGGCTCGCGACCTACGCGGATCCCGCGTTCGCGGCGGCGACGCGCCAGGCGGTCGCGATCGTCACGGATGCCGCGTCGCGTGCGAGGCCCGAGGTGCGTGCACGGATGCATCGGGCGTTCCGCGTCTCTTCGGCGCACGAACTCGCATTCTTCGACCGCGCGTGACCCGCACGTGACCCGCACGTGACCCGCGACTGATCTGCCCCGGCGCGCGCAGCTTGAGCGCAACTTGAGCGCCGTTCGAGCACGGAACGGTCTCGCATGGCGGGTGTCCTCAAGCAACACCCACCATGTGCGACCGCTCGTGCGGCTGTGCGGTCGTGCGCTCGTGCGCGTTCTGCGCCGTGACAGCGATGCGGATGTTTCGCTACGTTTGGCGGGAACGAGCCCCAGCCGAGCCGGAGGAGTCCGCGATGCATGCCGAATCCCAGCCCGCCCACGCGTTCGCCGGCGCGTTCGCCGCGAACCCGGACTTCGACTACGAGGTGCGGGGCGCCATCGGTGCGACCGTGGGCGGGGGCGGCGACATCGGCGAGATCCTCGCCGCGGTGCGCGACGTGAAGCCGAAGGATCACGAAGGGTGGTTCGCGGCCTGGCGCGGGCTCGGCGAGCGGGTGCTGGCGCAGGCGGATGCCTCGGCGGCACGCGGGCACAACGTCTCCGCCGCCGCGGCGTACCTCCGCGCCGCGTGCTATCTGGGCCGCGCCGTGAACGCGGTCGCCTCGCTGCCGAGTGACGACGCCCTGCTGCCGACGTTCCGGGCGCACCTCGGCGCGTGGGAACGATACGTCGACACCGTCGCGACCACGGTCGAGCGCCTCGCCATCCCGTACGAGGGCGGCTCGCTGCCCGGGTATCTCTTCAGCCCGGCCGCCGACGGCGCCGCCCGGCCGACCCTCGTGCTGAACCTCGGCAGCGACGAGTCGATCGCCGACGCCTGGGTCGGGGCCGGGCCGGCCGCGCTTGCGCGCGGCTACCGAGTGCTGGTCTTCGTAGGACCCGGTCAGCAGGAGCTGCTCTTCGAACGCGACGTGCCGTTCCGGCACGACTGGGAGGCGGTGCTCACGCCCGTGGTCGACGCACTCGTCGCGCGGCCAGACGTCGATGCGAAGCGACTGGCGGTGTGGGGTGTCAGCCAGGCCGGCTACTGGGTGCCGCGGGCGCTGGCGTACGAGCACCGGTTCGCGGCGGCCATCGTCGACCCCGGCGTGGTCGACGTCTCCACGTCATGGCTCGGACACATGCCGAAGGGCATGGTCAAGCTCGCCGAAGACGGCGAGCACGAGAAGTTCGACCACGAGATGGCGATCGGCATGCGGTTCTCGGCCGAGACCGCCCGCACCTGGCGCTTCCGCGCTCGGCCGTACGGGGCCGACGGATACGCCGCCACCGTCTCGAAGGTCCTGACGTATCGGCTGACCGAGACCGAGGGCGCCGCGATCTCGACCCCGATGCTCATCACCGCGCCCGAGCACGAGCAGTTCTGGCCCGGGCAGTCCGCACAGCTCGCGGCCCTCGCACCGACGGTGTCGACGCTGGTCGAGTTCACCGCGGCAGAGGGCGGAGACCTGCACTGCGAGCCGCTCGCGCACAGCCTGCTCGCGGCGCGCGCGTTCGACTGGCTGGACGAGCGACTCGCGGGCTGACGCCCACGACCAAACCCGTCACCCCCGGCGTCAGATCACGCCGATGAACGAGTCGCGCCGGAGCTGCGCGTGCGTCGCGTGGAACTTGCCGTCGGCCGTCCACCACGCCTCGCGGCCTTCGGCGTTCGGCTCGTTCTCGACCACCACCGGCCAGTGCTCCTTGATGTTCTTCACGTAGTACCGCAGCTCGCCGCCGACGGTGCGCTTCTCCAGCTTGTCCGAGCGCTCGAGGCGCTCCTGCGTCAGGTCCTCATCCACGAGCTCATGCTATGAGGCGCGAAGGCGGAATACCGGTCATCGGATCCCGGGTGTCGATCACGCGTCATGCGGACTCCGCAGCGATACGATGGTCGTCGAAGTTCTTAATGTCTGAACATGCATGGATCACCGCCCGCACCCGCTGCCGAACGAGCAGCGCTTCGAGGAGTCGCCGATGACCGAGCCCGAACACCAGCTGCCGGCTGAGATCTTCATGGACCTCGATCGGTCCGGGCCGGTCCCCCTGTACTTCCAGGTGTCGAGCCGGCTGGAGCAGGCCATCCGCGACGGCGCGGTCCCTCCCGGTGCCAGGATCGAGAACGAGGTGAGCCTCGGCAACCGGCTCGGGCTCTCCCGTCCGACGATCCGCCGCGCGATCCAGGAGCTCGTCGACAAGGGCTTGCTCGTCCGCCGTCGCGGCATCGGCACCCAGGTCGTCAACGGCCGGGTCTCGCGGAATGTCGCGCTGACCAGCCTGCACGAAGACCTCGAGCGGACCGGCCAGCACCCGAGCACCCAGTTGCTCACCGCCGAGGTCAGAGCGGCCGATGCCGAGGTCGCCGGCGAGCTCGGCATCGAGCTCGGTGCGCCGACCCTCCACCTGCTCCGCGTGCGTTCCGCCGACGGCGTCCCGCTCGCGGTCATGGACAACGTGCTGACGACCGACTTCGTCGATCTCGACACGGAGGCCCTCGACCGCCACGGCTTGTACCAGCTGCTGCGAGCGCGCGGCACCACCATGCGGGTCGCCAAGCAGCGCATCGGCGCGCGCGCCGCGACACCGGCCGAATGCCGGCTGCTCGACCTGTCCACGGCCGCCGCGGTGCTCACCATGGATCGAACCGCCTACGACAGCGCCGGCCGCGTCATCGAGTATGCGCGGCACTGCTACCGCCCCGATCTCTACTCCTTCGAGATCACCCTGATCGACCGCTGACCCGGTCGCGCCGCGGGCCGGCGCAGCGCGGGCCGGCGCAGCGCGCGCCGGCGCGAGCCGGTCACGACGCCGTGAGCCGCGAGCGCAGCGTGAGGATCTCGCCACCGCGCACCACCAAGCCCGAGGCATCCGTCACCTCGTCGCCACCATCGCCCAACAGGCCGGTCCGCGACCAGCCGGCCGACGAGCGCAGCGTCAACGGCGCGAGCCGGTCACGGCGCCGCGAGCCGCGAGCGCAGCGTGAGGATCTCGCCACCGCGCACCACCAAGCCCGAGGCATCCGCCACCTCGTCGGCGCCATCGCCCGCCAGGTCGGTCCGCGACCAGCCGGCCGACGAGCGCAGCGTGAGCGGCGCGTCCTCGGCGAGGTAGTTGACGAACCTGAGCTCGGCGTCGCCGTCGACGCGGCGCGCCGATTCGAGCACGACCGCGCCGCTCGCCTGCACGTCGACGACGGGCGCGGGCAGCGGACCGTCGGCCGCGCCGGTGCCGCGCACGACGAGCGGCTCGTGCCGGAAGGCCTCGGCCGCCGACACGAGCGCCTCGTCGGCGACCACACCGGCGTCACCGACGACGAGGCCGAACTCGGTCCGCACACGCTCGCCGAGGTACTGCGCGCCGGGAACCGGGAACTCGGAGCCGGCCGGCTCGTCGCGGAGCGGATGCACGTTGACGCTCATCATGCCGACCGCGCGCAGCAGGGTCAGCGCGAGCGCGTCCTCGGATGCGCCATCGCCCGCGCCGTCGCTCACCAGCTCGTACTCGGTGAGCTTGTCCACGAGCACGCCGGCCGCGCCCGCGGCGGCGAACCGGTAGGCGGGATAGGTCGCCAGCGGGAACTCGCCCCAGCCACCCTCGCCCTCGCGCCCGCGCTCGGTGATGCCGTACTGGCCCGCGCTCCGCGAACCGGGGAGATCACGTGCCCCGACGGGCACGAGGATCCGCAGCCGGTGGTCGGAGACGGGGTTGACGAGGTCGACGCCCACCCGCAGGAAGGACTCCCCCTCGCGCAGCTCCACGATCGTGTCGACGACCAGCTCGGCCGTCGCGCCCGATCGGCGGCGGTCGGCGTCGAGTCCGACCGGCACCGCGTAGGCGCGACGGATCAGGATGCGCCCGCGCAGCGGGCCGCGCTCGAGGAGCGTGATCTCCACGTGCGACGGCGTGTCGACGGCCGACGGCGTGTCGACGGCCGACGTCGGATCGACGGGCCCGTAGTTGTACGAATCGCCGCGATCGCCCTCGTCGACGAGTCGCAGGGCGCCGTCGAGCACGCCCCCGGTCGCCGATTCGAGGCGCACGGTGCCGTCGGGGTTCACGGTGACGGTCAGGGCGCCGTTCGTGAGCGAGCGTTCGGTCGCGCGCACCGGGGCCGACGGGGCGGGCGCCGTCGACTCGCTCACCGCGGCGAGCCCGAGCCCGGGCAGGTCGACCGCGAGCAGTGCCCGGTGGCGCGGCTCGGCGATCGTCTCGACGTGCCACTGCCCGGCGCCGGCCGGGTCGGCCGCGACGCGCGCTTCGAGCTCGGCGGTGAATCGCGCGAGGTCCCAGACGCCGACCGGGCTCTCCGCCACATCGAAACGCAGCGACCCTTCGCCCCAGGCGTAGCCGTTGATCAGCTGCCCGAACAGCTCACGGCCGTGGATGCGGCGGAGCAGCTTCGGCAGTTCGTCGGTGCGCATGCGCTCATCGCCGAGCACGGTCGGCAGTGGCGTGAGCAGCTGCGCGCCCGCCGAGAGCTCGGGGGCGCCGTGCACCGTCACCTCGACCTGCGCGCGCCGCGCGTGCGCCGACGGGTTGAAGACCAGGTGCGTCGCGGGCGACGCCGACGCCGAGAGGTCGCTCAGCACGCTGCCGATGACGCCGCGCGCGATGTGCCCGGCGGTCGAGATGCGGGTGCCGACCTGCTCGGCGGTCTCGTCGACCCCGCAGCCCGTGACCGAGTCGTGCGCCGTGCTCTCGACGAGGCGGTACCAGGCGGTGTCGAAGAACGCACGGTGATCCCGCGTGCCGTAGACGAGGTCGAGGCGCTCGGCCGCCGTGAGCATGCGCTCGGTGCGCGCCATGCCGGCCTTGAGATTGGTGCGGATCGAGAACACACCCGGCAGCAGGTTGCCGCGCGCGTGCGAGCGCAGTTCGCCGGTCACGTTCGGCAGCGCGCCGAGGGCCTCTGCATCCGTCGCGAAGCCCGCGAGATAGCCGTCGACGGTCTCGATCGAGATCGCCGGGTCGCCGCCCGCCGCGTCGTAGGCGCGCACGACGTCGACGAGGTCGGCGGGCGGGGCGCTGTGATCGGTGCCGAGCATGGCCAGCACGGGGTCGTCGCCGAACCACGACGCGGTGCGCTCGGCGTACTCGGGCGCGAGGGTGCCGAGCTGCCCGCGCAGCGCGAACAGGTCGAGCCCGTTGCCGTACCCGTCGAAGAGGTACTCGCAGCGCACCGCATCGCCGTTCGGCGCCTGCCAGGCGAACGCGTGGTTCCGCACCCGGTCGGGCACCCCGCGCCAGAGCACGCTGTGCCCGATGCCGAAGCCGCGGAGGATCTGCGGCGTCTGCGCCGCGTGCCCGAACATGTCGGGCAGGTACCCGACGGGCATGGCCCGCCCGAGCCGCCGGCTCGACGCCAGGCCCAGCTCGAGGTTGCGCACGATCGTCTCGCCGTCGCAGGCGAACTCGTCGAGCAGGATCAGGAACGGCCCGACGCTGAGCCGCCCCGCCTCGACGAGCGCCACCACCCGGGCGCGCCGGTCGGGCCGCATCTCCAGGTAGTCCTCGATCGCGGCGGCCTGCCCGTCGAGCGTGAACCGGTACGAGGGCTCGGACTCGAGCAGGTCGAGCAGTCCGTCGAGCATGTGCACGAGCCGGAGCCGGAACACATCGTGGGGTTCGTACCATTCGCGGTCCCAATGGGTGTGCGGGACGACGACGAGTTCGCGACTCACAGGATGGCTCCGTTCTGCGGGTGGTGCATGGTGCGATGGTGGGCGGATGTCTCGGTGGGCGGATGTCTCAGTGAGCGGATGTCTCAGTGGGCGGATGTCTCGTCGGCGGCCGGGTCGCCGCTCACGCGGCGAGGGCGACGACCGAACGATCGGCGAGGACGAGCGTGTACGGACCGTCGGCCGGGTCGGCGTTGAACGCCGCACGGTCGCCGTGCACGGTCCGTCGGCCGCCGAGCCCGTCCACGAGGATGAGCCCGTCGGCGTCGATCGCGACGAGCTCGCCGTCGATCCTGAGCAGCACCGGGGCGGTGAAGAGCTCGGGCACGCTGAGTCCGTCGCGCACGCTCACGCCGCCCATGATCGCGGTGCGGCCCGCGGCGACGCCGGCGAGGATCGCCTCGGGCGAGGCATCCTCGGCCGCGACCCACGTCGTCGGCGTGCCCGGCCCGACGCCCTGTGCCGCGTTGTGGAAGTCCGCACCGCCGAGCAGCACGACGTCCGGCGCCCAGCGCCGGTGCCAGGCGAGCGGCGCGGTCGAGATGAGCTCGAGATACCAGGTCGAGTGCCAGAGCTCGATCGCGTGCGGCAGCCGCTCGAGCGGGTGCAGCCACGAGCAGTCGCCCGAGATGGGGTGGTTCACGCTCAGCACGCCGCCGCGCCGGTCGGTCTCGTCGACCCACTCCTGTGCCGGCCTGCGGAAGTCGATCCAGCCGATGTCGCCGAAGGCGTTGGCGTGCCCGCGGTGGGTCGTGACCTCCTGGCCCGGCAGCAGCGTGATCCCCTGCCGGGCGCCCTCGGCGGGCAGGTGGGCGTGATGGCTCACGGTGTTGTGGTCGGTCACGGCCATGAAGTCGAGCCCCGCGGCGACCCCGCGCGCGGCCAGGCCCGAGATGCTCTCGGCGCCGTCGGAGTGCCGGGTGTGCCCGTGGAAGTCGCCCGCGTACCAGGTGAGCCCCGGGGCGGCCGGGAGTGCGCGCCGACTGCCGCGCGGCACCCCGTGCCGCGGTGCCGCGACCGGCCCGTGGTCGATCGCGGACTCCGCGGGCAGCCGCACCTCGACGTCGAGCCTGACCCCTTCGGCGGGCACGCGGTGCACGCCGAGCACGACCGACCATTCGCCGGGCTCCGGCTCGCCGGGCAGGTAGCCCGGCGTGGCGTCATCCGTCGCGATCACGAAGTCGGTGCGCGCCCCGCCCGACCAGCCGCGCCAGCCCGCCGCGCCCTCGCATCCGAGGTCGATGACGGCCACGTCGCGGTCGTATGAGATGCGCACCTCGAGCGACGAGGTGCCGGCCGGCACCTCGAACGGCACGGTGACGTAGCGCCCCTCGTTCTGGACGTCCGTGGTCAGCTGCAGGGTCCGGCGGATCACACTCATCCGCTCAGCCGATGCGCTGGGTGGTCTCGCGGTCGAAGAGCAGCGCCTTCGCCTGCTGCGGCAGCACCCAGCCGTGGTCGCCGACGGCCGGCTCGTGCTCCTCGGGCACCGCGACCTGGAACTTGTGCTCGCCCGCGTGGACGAGGATGAGCACGCTCGCGCCCAGGTTCTCGACGACGGTGACCTCGGCGGGGATCGCGCCCTCGACCGGCTCCGCACTCCAGCGCAGGTACTCGGGGCGGATGCCCCAGGTGACCTCGCGCCCCTCGGGCACGAGGCCCTCGGTGCCGGGCGGCAACGGCAGCGTGGTGTCGCCGATGGTGATGCCGCCCGCCGTCGTGACCGTGTCGAGCAGGTTCATCGGCACCGAGCCGATGAACCCCGCGACGAACGTGTTGTTCGGGCGCTGGAAGATCTCGCGCGGCGTGCCGATCTGCTGCAGCTTGCCCTGCTTCATGACCGCGATGCGGTCGGCGAGCGCGAGCGCCTCGGCCTGGTCGTGCGTGACGAACACCGTCGTCACCCCGAGGTCGCGCTGCAGCTCCTTGAGGAACGTGCGCGCCTCGAGTCGCAGCCTCGCGTCGAGGTTCGACAGCGGCTCGTCGAGCAGCAGCACCTCGGGGCGGGTCGCGACGGCGCGCGCGAGCGCGACGCGCTGCTGCTGGCCGCCCGAGAGCTGGGCCGGCCGCCGCTCGATGAGGCCCTGCAGCGAGAGCCCGTCGGCGACGGTCGACGCGGTCGCGCGCCGCTCGGTGCGGCCGACCTTCTTGATGCGCAACGGGTAGGCGATGTTGTCGCCGACGTCCATGTGCGGGAACAGCGCGTAGTCCTGGAAGACCATGGCGACGCCGCGCTCGCCGGGCTCGGCGTTCGTGACGTCGCGGCCGCCGATGTCGAGCGTGCCCTCGGTGATGGACTCGAGGCCGGCGATCGAGCGCAGGAGCGTCGTCTTGCCGCAGCCCGACGGGCCGAGCAGCGCGAAGAACTCGCCGTCGGCGATCTCGACGTCGACCTCGTCGACGCCGCGCACCCCGCCGGGGTACTCCTTGACGAGCGCGGTGGCAGTGATACCGGACATCAGGACTTGATCCCTCCGTGGAATCGGAAACCGTAGCGACGGTTCACGAAGAAGTAGATGAGGAGCACGGGAACGGAGAACAGCAGGGCGAACGTGGAGATGAGGCGCAGGTCCGCCTGCCCGCTCTCGGTGTAGAAGGTGTACATGAGCACGGCGGCCGGCTGCATGTCGGGGCTGCGGAGCAGGAGGAAGGGCACGAGGAAGTTGCCCCAGACCTGCACGATCGTCCAGATGGCGATGAACGCCAGTCCCGGGCGCGCGATCGGCACGACGATGTCGCGCAGGATCCGGAACGGTCCCGCGCCGTACAGCCGAGCGGACTCCTCGTAGGACTTCGGGATCGAATCCATGAAGTCCTTCAGGATGAAGATCACCGTGGGCAGGATGCCGCCCGCGAGCACGAGCACGACGCCCACGTGGGTGTTGATGAGCTTGAGCTGCGAGATGAGCTGGAAGGTCGGCACCATCGCGGCGGTTCCGGTCACGATCGAGGAGAGCAGCAGCAGCCCGTAGAGGATGCCGTCGCGCCCCGGGATCTTGATGCGGGACATGGCGTACGAGGCCAGGGCCCCCAGCACGAGCACCAGCACCATCGTGCCGACGCCGAGGATCAGGGAGTTGCCGATCGACCGGATCGCGTACGGGTTCTCGAAGAGCCGCGCGAAGTTGTCCAGCGTCCAGTCGGGCCAGCCGAGCGAGAGCGTCGGCGTCGCGTCGAAGGGCGCGAGCACGAGCCAGAGCATCGGGACCGCGAAGAACACCGAGACCAGCGTGATCATCACGACGAACAGCACGCGAGACACGTACTGGCGCACGGTGCGATTGCGCACGATGTCGTTCACCTGCGTACTCATGTGCGGACCCTCCTTCCACGGGAGACGCGCACGTACCCGAGCGCGATGACGAGGTTGATGAGCAGCATGATGAGCGAGATCGCGGCGCCGAGACCCAGCTGACCGCCGGGGATCGCCGTCTGGTAGATGTACACCGACAGGATCTCGGTCTGCCCGTTCGGGCCGCCGGCCGTGAGCAGGTACGGCGTGAACGTGTTGAACGTCCAGAGGGTGATGAGCAGCGTGTTCGTCAGCACATGACCCTTGATGTTCGGCAGGATCACGTCGCGCAGCTGCTGCCACGTGCTCGCGCCCACCATACGGGCGCTCTCGAGCTGCGACGGCGGCACCGCGCTCAGCGCCGAGGAGAACAGCTGCATCGAGAACGCCGTGCCGACCCAGAGGTTGAACACGATGATGGCTTCCATCGGGTGCTCGATGAGCCACGCCGCGCCCTCGGTGCCGAACACCGCGTTGAGCGTGCCCGAACGCCGGTCGAGCAGGGCCAGCCAGAGGAAGGAGGCGACCGAGGCCGGGATCACCCAGGCGGCGAGCACGAGCGTCTCGACGGTCGTCTTGATCCAGCCGGTGAGGTTCCGGATCGACCAGGCGAGCCCGAAGCCCAGCACGGTCTGCCCGATGATGCCCGAGAAGAAGACGAAGATCAGCGTGAGCCAGAGCGAGTTCCAGAAGCTGGGGTCGCTGAGCGCCTGGGCGTAGTTGTCGAGCCCGACGAACTCGGGGGACGCGGCCGCGAGCCCGGTCAGCCGGTAGTTCGTCATCCCGAGATAGACGGTCCAGATCGCCGGGAAGAGCAGGAACAGGCCGATGAGCAAGAGGCCGGGCGTGACGAACAGTCCCGCCCGCAGCCGGCCGAGGCCGGCCACGTCTTCGGCGCGGCGCCGGCGGGGCGCGCGGGTCGCGCTCCCCGCCGGCATCCTCGTATCGATCATCGTCAGTCAGCCACCGCGTCGGCGCCCACGACGCCCTCGAGCCCCGACACGTACGCGGCGAGCGCGTCGTCGACCGAGCCGCCGGTCGCGACCTCGAGCGTGGCCTCCTGCAGCAGCAGCGACACCTGCGGGTACGCGGCGAGCGGCGGGCGGTACGACGTGATCGGCAGCACCTCTGCGCTCACGAACGAGAGCATGGGGTCACTCGAGAGGATCTCCGCGTTGACGTCCTCACGCGGCGTGATCGAGATGGTGCCTGCGTTGCGAGCCTCGAACGCCTCCGCCGAGTTCATGAACGCGAGCAGTTCCCACGCGAGCTCGGGGTGATCCGAGTTCGGGTTCAGCACGCGGCCCGTGCCACCTGACATGGACACGAAGTCGCGGCCCTCGACGCCCTCGCCGGGCTCGATCGCGGGGATCTTCGCGTAGCCCACGACCTCGTCGCGGTTCGCCATGGGCGCGGTGCCGACGCCCTCGGCCGGGTTCACGACCGCGCGCCAGAAGTAGTCGCCCTCGAGCAGGATGCCGATCTTGCCCTCGGCGAACAGCTGGAACGAGGTGTCGCGGCCGGATGCCTCCTGCTGCAGCACCGGGTCTCCGAGCGCCTCGTCGACGTAGATCGTGCGGTAGAGGTCGAGCGCCTCGGTGAGCCCGTCGCCCGCGCCGATCCACTTGCCGTCCTCCCAGACCTGCTCGCCGGTGCCGACGAGTAGGGGCAGCAGGCCCTGCATGGTGGTGGCCTCACCCATCGCCGTGCCGGCGTTCAGCTGGATCGGCGTCACGCCCTCGACGTCCTTCAGCGCCCGGGCGGCGTCGAGGATCTCGTCCCAGCTGGTGGGCTGCCAGTCCTCGGGGAGCCCGGCCTGCGCGAAGAGGTCGCGGTTGAAGTACAGGACGCGCCCGTCGGCGCCCTGCGGCACGCCGTAGCGCTCGTCCTCGAACGAGAGCGCACCCTGCACGGCGTCGGGGATCTGCTCCCAGCCCTCCCAGTCGTCCACGGCGTCGCCGGCGATGTCGGCGAGCGGGGCGATGTACCCGGCCTCGGCGAACTCGCCGACCCAGATGCCGTCCATGCCGAAGATGTCGGCGCCCTCGCCGGACTGCAGGTCGAGCGCGATCTTGGTCTTGTAGTCCTCGTCATCGACGCCCTGCGGCTCGAACTCGACCGTGACCTCGCGGCCCTCGTCGGCCATGGCCTCCTCGAAGCCGGGGATCACGTAGTCCGCGATCCATTCGGCCTCGGCGGCGTTCTTGCCGCCGGCGATCGCGTTCGACGTGATCGTGAGCGTGACCGGGCCGTCTTCGCCCGACTCGTCGGACGAGCCGGTGCAGCCCGTGAAGACGAGCGCACCGGTCGCGGCGATCGCCACGGCCGTCAGCGTTCGTCGTGATGCAGTGGTGATCATCATCGACCTTCCTCAAGGTGTGTGGCCGGCGTCGCCGGCCACGTGGTGGGGGTTCAGGTGTGGAGTTCAGTTCTGGATGTACATCGCCGCACCCGCCTCGCTCCGCGAATCGAGTGGGACGTCTTCGGAACGGGCGAGCGCCCGGAGCATCCGCTGCCCGGTGCGCACGTCGGCCTCGGCCTCGTCGACCGAGGCACCGGCGGGCCGCTCGCCGCGCACCAGCGCGGCGAGCGCCTGAAGCTCGTTCTCGAACGCCTCCTCCTGCATCCACCGCGACTCGGAGACCGTCGCGCCGAGCCCGGGCTCGGCCGAGGTCACGCGCAGCACGGTCGGCAGGTTGAGCACGTACGGCACGCCGAACTCGAGCTCGATCGTGCCGTGCTCGTGGTGGAACGTGATCGTCTCGCGATACTGCGGGTAGCCGTCGATGTAGTGCCAGTCGATGCTCCACGGCGTCTCATCGCGCGCGAGCCGGCCCCGGAGATGCAGCGAACCGGGCATGCGGGCGCCCCAGTGCTCGGCGATGCGCACCTCGCCGAGGCCTCCGGTGAGCTGCCTGAGCACGCCGATGTCGTGCACGATCGAGCCGAGGATGACGTTGGTGTAGAGCGTGCGGAGCCGGGCCGGCAGCTCGGCGCCGACGGCGCCGTCGACGACGGCCGCGGTCGTCGCGGTCGCGGCGGCGAGCGCGTCGCCCGAGACATCCGCAGGTGGGGCCGGCAGGTGGGCGAACGCGAGCTGCGCGCCGTCGAGCGGATGCATCACCTCGACGCGGACGGCCCGCAGCTCGACGCCGTCGAGCAGTTCGCGGGCGCGCGCGACCGCGGGGTCGTACTCCTTCATGTAGCCGACGCGCACCCAGTCCGCGAGATCGATGCCGCGCGAGCCGGCCGCGTCGCGCAGAGCGTCGAGCTCGGCCAGCGAGTACGACAGCGGCTTCTCGGCGAGCACGCGGATGCCGGCCTGGACGAGTCGGAGCGTGTCGGCGCCGTGCGAGCCGGCCGTGGCGAGGATCGCGGCGTCCACGGCGAGCCGCCCGGCTTCGACGGCCTCTGCGAGCTCCGCCGCTGAGCGGAAGCATGCTGACCCGGGCACGCCGTGGCGAGCGGCGACGCCCGCGGCACGTTCGGCCGAGAGGTCGACGAGCGCGGCGAGCTCGAACTGCTCGGCGTTGCGCGCGATGAGCGGCAGGTGCGCCGTGCGGCTGATCGCGCCGAGGCCGATCACGGCCACGCGGATGCGACTCATGCGAACCACCGGCGCAGACGTTCGCGGTTTGCAGCCTGCTCGGCGCGGGCGCGCTCGACGTCGGCGGCCGACGCGAGCACGACGTCCTGTTCGACGACGAGCCATCCGGCGTAGTCGCTGGCGACGATCGCGTCGACGAGCTCGTCGACCGCGAGGTCGCCGTCGCCGAGCGGCACGAAGACCCGGCGCTCCCACACGGAACGCATGGGGTCGTCGGTGCCGAGCGCCGATCGGAGGATGGAGGTGTCGGCGTCTTTCAGGTGGAGGTGGTTCACGCGATCGCGCCAGCGCGCGTAGTCGGGCAGCGGGTCGCCACCGCCGATGAGCAGATGGCCGGAGTCGAACGTCAGCCCGATGTCGCTGCCGGCGAGCAGCGCGTCGATCTCGTCGGGCGTCTCGACATAGGTGCAGGCGTGGTGATGGAACGTGGGCTCGAGTCCACGCCGCCTGACCTGGTCCGCGACGGCGTTCACGCGGTCGAGGTAGCGCTGCCAGCGATCGCCGCGCAGCATGAGCTCGGGGGCCCCGCCCGGCCGGGCCTTGCGTTCGGCCGACCCGGAGCAAGCGATGGTGGGCAGCGGGGCACGCTCGGGATCGGCCTCGGCCGCGGTGACGAAGACGTCGAGGATGCCGTCGAGCCCGGCGCGGGCGCCGTCGAACGCCTCGTCCTCCGCCGCGAACGGCAGGTCGACCCAGCCGCCGGCGAGCCCGAGCCGGTGCCTGGTCAGGCGGTCGACGAGGTCGTCGCCCGTGCCGAGCAACCCGACCGGGCCGAGGTCGATGCCCTCGTATCCGGCTTCGGCGATCCAGGCGGCGAGCTCTTCGCCCGAGGGCAGCGGCACGACGTCGGGACGCGAAAGCTCGAACACGCCATAGCTGACGGGGGCGTTCGCAATGCGGATCAACCGTCTTCCTTTCCACGCTGAAGCTGACGGGACTGACCGGGGACTATGTTAGCACGTAATGACATTTGGTTCACTCGTCATCCGAACTTGGTTGGAGGGTGACGCCCTGCACATCGGGGAGGGCGCCGATCGCGTCGACCAGCACCGCCCGCTCGAGCTCGTTGGCACTGCCCTGGAACTCCAGCACGGCGCGCATCTCGGGCTCCCCCGCCACGCGCGAGGCACCGAGGAGCGACGCGGGCATGCCGAGCGCGGTCGCCGCCGACTGGACCGACTTGAGCGCGCCGTGCTCCGGCAGGTACCTGACCTGGATCCTGATGCGCTCCGGCCCCGGTCGAACCCGATCGCGGAGCCTCGAGAGCGGTCCGACGGTGATCAGGTGCAGCAGCGTGCCCGCGATCGCGAGGAACGGCATCCCCGCACCACAGGCCATGCCGATGGCCGCGACCATCCAGATCGTCGCCGCCGAGGTCAGCCCGTTCACCACGTTGTGGCGCACGAAGATCACCCCGGCGCCGAGGAAGCCGATCCCCGACACGATCTGAGCCGCGATCCGCGACGGGTCGACGACGACGTCGGGACCGAGCACGCTCTCGAACCCGTAGGCCGACACGAGCGTGAACATGGCCGAGCCGAGGCAGACCAGCACGTGCGTCCGCAGACCCGCGCTCTTCTGGCGACGCGATCGCTCCACGCCGATCGCGAGCGACAGCGCGAACGCCAGCGCGAGCAGGCCCAGCTCGGCGCCGAGGTCGGCGTCGAGCTGCCAGATGCTCACAGGTACGGGCGCTGCCTGGCCCGCCCTCGCGCATGCCGCTCGGCCGCCTCGGCCGCCGCGCCGTCGCCCGCCTCCGGTTCGGGCACGGGCACGTCCCACCAGCCCTCGCCGTCCGGCGCATCGGGCAGCGGATCGGTCTCGACGTGCACCAGCGTGGTCCGCGCGGCCGCGCGCGCGGCCGCGACCGCCGCGCGGAGCCGCTCGATCACGCCGGCACCGGGCTCGACCCTGATCACGTCGACACCGAGGCTCTCGGCATTGGCCGCCAGGTCGAGCGGGATGACGGACCCCTCGGCGCCCTCGACATCGAGCATGCGGGCGCGCGTGCCGAAGCGCTCACCCGCGACCGACTCGGAGAGCCGGCCGATGGACGCGTACCCCTGGTTCTGCACGAGCACCACGACGAGCTTGAGGCCCTCGGACACCGCGGTCACCAGCTCGGAATTCATCATCAGATACGAGCCGTCGCCGACCAGGACCACCACCTCACGGTCGTCGCCCTGCGCGACCAGCCCACGCTTCACCCCGAGGCCGCCCGCGATCTCGTAGCCCATGCACGAGTACGCGTACTCCACGTGGTACCCGAGCGGGTCGCGCACTCGCCAGAGCTTGTGCAGGTCGCCCGGCAGCGACCCGGCGGCCTGCACGATCACATCACGGTCGGCGAGCTCGGCCTGCACCGCACCGATCACCTCGGCCTGGGCGGGCAGCTCGCGCCCGGTCGGCGCGGTCGCGAGCCGGACGATGTCGCGCCAGCCGTCGCGCTCGGCCGCGACGCGCTCGGCGTACCCGGCCGGCACGCGCCAGCCGGCGAGCGCCTCGGCGAGCGCGGCGAGCGCCTCGCGGGCGTCGGCGACGAGGGCGACGGATGCCCCGAGCTTGTGCGCGTCGAAGGGAGCCACGTTCACGTTGACGAAGGCGACCGACGGGTCCTGGAACGCGGTGCGGCTCGCGGTGGTGAAGTCGCTGTACCTTGTGCCGATGCCGATGACGACGTCCGCGTCGGCGGCGAGCCGGTTGCCCGCGGCCGAGCCGGTGGCGCCGACGCCGCCGACCGACTGAGGGTGGTCATCGAGGATGGCGCCGCCGCCGGCCTGCGTGGTCGCGACCGGGACGCCGGTCGCCGCCGCGAACGCCGCGAGTGCCGCCTCGGCCCCCGCGTACACGACGCCGCCTCCGGCGACGACGACCGGCCGCCGCGCCGACCGGATGAGCTGCACGGCGCGCGCCAGCGCGCCCGGCTCGGGCACGGGGCGACGCAGGTGCCACTCGCGCTCCGCGAGGAAGGCGGCGGGGACGGCGAGCGTCTCGGTCTGCACGTCCTGGGGCAGCGCGATCGTGACGGCGCCGGTCTCGACGGGGTCGGTGAGCACTCGCATGGCCGCGAGCGCGATGGAGAAGAGCTGTTCGGGCCGGTCGACCCGGTCGAAGTACCGCGACAACGGGCGGAACGCGTCGTTGACGGTGAGGCCGGTGTCGTGCGGCAGCTCGAGCTGCTGCAGCACGGGGTCGGCCACCCGGGTGGCGAACGTGTCGCTCGGCAGCAGCAGCGCCGGCAGCCGGTTGGTGGTCGCGAGGGCGGCACCGGTGAGCATGTTCGTCGACCCCGGACCGACCGAGGCGGTGCTCGCGAGTGTCGCGCGGCGGCGGTTGACGCGCGCGAACCCGACGGCCTGGTGGACCATGGCCTGCTCGTTCCGCGCCGGGCGGTACGGCAGGCGAGACGGGTCGTCGCGCTGCATCTCGCCGAGCGCGCGACCCATGCCGGCGACATTGCCGTGCCCGAAGATGCCGAGCACGCCGGGCACCGTGCGGACACGCGTGTCCCCGTCGACCGTCCACTGCGCCGCGAGGAACTCCGTCAGAGCCCTGGCCACCGTCATCCGCCGGTCTGTCATCGTCGCTCCTTCTCTCCTGCTGCGGTCGAAGACGTTCCTGCGACTCCGCCGGGGCGCTCGGGCGTTCCGAACGGCAGGCGGGGGTCGACGGCCTGCTGCGACCATGACTCCCGAATCGCCGCCTCCGCCGGGTCGTCGCTCACCAGCCAGACCCGCTCACCCGGGCCGGCCATCACATTGAGGTAGTACAGATCCGTGCCGGGCGGCGCAGCCGCCGGGCCGTGGTAGCCGTACGGCACCAGCGCCACGTCGCCGTCGTGGACGCGCGCGGCCGTCTCGATCTCGCCCGCCTCCGACGAATGGGAGGTGAAGACCCCGTACCCCTGCGGGTCCGTACTGAACCAGTAGATCTCCTCGAGCTGCGACTCGACGCCGGGAAGGTCCTCGTCGTGCTTGTGCGCGGGGAACGACGACCAGTTGCCGGCCGGCGTCAGCACCTCGCAGACGATGAGGCGGGCCGCGTCGACGACACCCGGGGTCCCCACGTTCTGCACCTGCCGGCTCGCCCGGCCCGCACCCCGCAGCTCGACCGGCACGTCGGCGGCCGGCACGTACTGCACGGGGCGGCGGTCGCTCGTCAGGGCCTCGGCCACGGCGACGCGGCCGGCGCCGCGCACCGTCATCGCGCTGCCCGCGCCGAGGAAGAGCACGTCGGTCGGGCCGTCGAGCACGCCGCGCCGACCCTCGAGCACGGTCTCGCCTGCGACGTCCGCGTCGTTCCAGGTCACGACGAACGACCCGGCGAGCGGCACGACGAGCCGCTCGACCGATCCGGCCTCGAGCCGGAGCATCCGCTCGCCCTCGAGCCTGCCCACCCGCAGACCCGTGTGCTGCCAGCCGGGCGTGGACGCGTCGACGACGCAGTCCCAGCCGTCGCGAGCGAGCGCGCCGTCGCGGAACAGCCACTCGTTGACCCGCATCAGGCGCCCGCCCCGATCTTCGCGCCCGGGCCGATCGTCCTACCGTGCACGAGCGCGGCCGCCGCGTCGACCGCGGCGGCGACATCGCCGCCGTGCGGGTAGATCAGCGAGCGGCCGACCATGAGGCCGCGGACGCCGGGCAGCGCGAGCGCCCGTTCCCAGCGTTCGAGCTGCCCGTCGAGGCCCGTCTGCGACTCGCCGCCGAGGAGCAGGGTCGGCAGGGTCGTGGCGGCCATCACGCGCTCCATCTCGTCGACGACGGGCAGCTTGAGCCAGGTGTACGCCGAGGTCGAGCCGAGCCCCGCCGCGATCGCGATCGAGGTCATCACGGCCGCCGGGGTGAGGTCGTTCACGATGCGGCCGTCGCGCCACTCGCTCATGAACGGCTCGACCATGATCGGCAGACGCGATGCCGCGGCCGCGGTCACCGCGCGCGCATTGGCCTCGATCGTCGCCGCCGATCCCGCATCGGCGAGATTCACGCGGAGGAGCGTCTTCACCGCGTCGAGCCCATCGCGCAGGACGCCCTCGACGTCGTAGCTGGTGAACCGGTCGTCCATCTCGAACACGGCGCCGCGAAGCCCGCCGCGGTTCATCGAGCCGACGACCACCTTGTCGTCGAGCAGTCCCAACAGGGCCAGGTCCTCGATGATGTCCGGCGTGCCGAGCACGCCGTCGACGCCCGGCCTGGAGAGCGCGCATGCGAGCCGTTCGAGCAGGTCGTAGCGGTCGGCCATGGCGAGGGCCTCCGAGCCGATGCGCAACGCGCCGCGCGCCGGGTGGTCTGCCGCCACGATGAACAGCCGACGACCGTCCGTCATCGACCGACGCCGGCGCGCGGCGAGCGCATCGGCGATCGCGCCGGGCTCGTTGGCTCGGCGCTCGCGAAGCCGCTCGAAGTCGGCGAGCCCGATGTGCGCGCCGCTCACCGTGCGACCCGCTCGCCCGCGAGCACGGCGTCGACCTCGGCCGGGGTCGGCATCGCCTCGGCGCACTCCCGGCGGCCCGCGACGATCGCGCCCGCGGCGTTGGCGTACCGCAGGATCCGCTCGAGATCCCAGCCCGCGAGCAGCCCGTGACAGAGCGCCCCGCCGAACGCGTCGCCGGCGCCGAGTCCGTTGACGACCTCGACACGGTGCGAGGGCACGCGCACCTCGTCGGTCGCGGTGCGCGCGTAGACGCCGTCGGGGCCTGACTTCACGATCGCGAGGTCGACGCCGAGCCCGAGCAGCGCCGCGGCCGCGCCCTCGTCGTCGCGTTCACCGACGGCGACCTCGCACTCCTCACGGTTTCCCACGGCGATGGTCGAGCGGGCGATCGCGGAGCGCGCCGCCTCACCCGCGGTCTCGCGGTCGGGCCAGAAGGTGGCGCGATAGTCGAGGTCGATCACGGTGTGGGCGCGTCGCCCGCGTGCGTCGAGGGCCGTGAGCTGCGCCGAACGCGCGGGCTCCTTCGCGAGTCCGCCGAGGGTGGTCCAGAACAGGTCGGCCGCGCGGATGGCCCGCAGATCGAGCTCCTCCGGCTCGATCTGTTGATCGGGCGCGATCGGGTCGCGGTAGAACGTGATCGGGAAGTGGTCGGGCGGGAAGATCTCGCAGAAGGTGATCGGCGTGGGCGCCGTCGTGCTCGTGCCGACCTGGCCGGACGCGACGCCGAATCGTGCGAGCTCGGCGCGGAGGAACCGGCCGAATCCGTCGTCGCCGACGCCGGAGACGAGGCCGGCGCACCGGCCGAGCCGCGCCGCGGCGACCGCGACGTTGGCTGCGCTGCCGCCGAGATACTTCCCGAACGTCGTGACCTGTTCGAGCGGCACGCCGTCTTGCAGGGGGTACAGGTCGACGCCGAGGCGCCCCATGGTGATCACCTCGAGGTCCGCGGTGCTGCGCGGTCCCGCCTCGATGCGTGTGCTCGTCATACGTCGCTGTACCACTTCCTGTGCCAGGTGCGCCTTCGCCGGACCTGTCAATAGTACCTATTGTCATGACAAAGCCAAACCAGCCGTACTGGGGAAAGGTTCAGCGGCCCGGTTCGGCGGCCCGGTTCAGCGGCCCGGTTCGGCGGCCCGGTTCAGCGGGCCGGTCCAACGGGCCGGTTCGGTCCGATCCCGTGCGGCGGACCCCGGCCGCCCTCCGCGCGACCGCGGAAACGACGACTGCCGGCCCCCCTCGAATCGAGGAGGACCGGCAGTCCGGAGCGGCGTTCGCGCGTCAGTCGCGCGCGAGCAGCTGCAGCGTGTCGATCACGCGGTTCGAGAATCCCCACTCGTTGTCGTACCAGGCGACCACCTTCACGTGGCGGCCGTCGACGCGCGTGAGCTCGGCGTCGAAGATCGACGAGGCGGGGTTGCCCGTGATGTCGGTCGAGACCAGCGGGTCGTCCGAGTACTCGAGAATGCCCCGCAACCGGCCATCGGCCGCCTCGCGGTACGCCGCGAGCACCTCGTCGCGCGTGACGTCGCGCGAGACGGTCGTGTTGAGCTCGACGATCGAGCCGACGGGCACGGGCACGCGCAGCGAGTCGCCCGACAGCTTGCCCTCGAGCTTCGGCAGCACGAGGCCGATCGCCTTCGCGGCACCGGTCGACGTCGGCACGATGTTGACGCCGGCGGCGCGAGCGCGACGCGGGTCGCGGTGCGGTCCGTCCTGCAGGTTCTGCTCCTGCGTGTAGGCGTGCACGGTGGTCATGAAGCCGTGCTCGATGCCCGCGAGGTCGTCGAGGACCGAGGCGAGCGGGGCGAGCGCGTTCGTCGTGCAGGACGCGTTCGAGACGATCGTGTGCGTCGCGGCGTCGTAGGCGTCGGTGTTGACACCGTAGGCGAGGGTGACGTCGGCACCGTCGGCGGGCGCGCTCACGAGCACCTTGCGCGCACCGGCGTCGAGGTGGGCCTTCGCGGCCTCCTTGCTGGTGAACCGGCCGGTGGACTCGAGCACGAGGTCGACGTCGAGCTCCTTCCAGGGCAGGTTCGCGGGGTCGCGCTCGGCGAGCACCTTGATGCGCTTCCCGTCGACGACGAGCACGTCGCCGTCGACCTCGACGGGCCGGCCGAGGCGGCCGAGGGAGCTGTCGAACCGCAGCAGCTGGGCCAGCGCCTTCGGCTCGGTGAGATCGTTGATGGCGACGATCTCGAGGCCGTCGGGCTCGCGCTCGAGCAGCGCGCGGAGCACGTTGCGTCCGATGCGGCCGAATCCGTTGACGGCGATGCGGGTCATTGGGGCAGTCCTTTCAGCACGGATCCCGGCGGTCCGCCGGGACACGACCAGCCTCGTCACGGAGGACCCGGTCCGAAAGTGGCCGCCGAGACACCTTCCGCAAGGATTCAGCCAGGCTCGAGCTCTCGGCTACACGCGTGCGACCGGCACGATCGCCACATCGCGGAGCGCGCCGCCCTCGGCGACGGCGGTCATCATCGTGCAGGCCGGCTGGCGGCGCCGGTCGGTGGGCGAGCCCGGATTCAGCAGCCGGATGCCTCCCGGCGTCACCGTGTCCCACGGGATGTGACTGTGCCCGAACACCAGCACGTCGAGCCCCTCGGTCCCGTACGTGGCATCCATGCGCCGCTCGCGACCGCCCGCCGCGCCGGTCTCGTGCACGACGCCGAACCGCAATCCCTCGATCTCGGCCTTCGCGAACTCCGGCAGCCGCGAGCGCAGTCCCGGCCCGTCGTTGTTGCCGTACACCCCGATGAGCCGCGCCGCGCGGGCCTCGAGGGCGTCGAGCGTCGCGACATCCACCCAGTCGCCCGCGTGCACGACGAGATCCGCGACGTCGACCGCCCGCCACACGTCGTCGGGCAGTCGCTTCGCCCGCGCGGGCACGTGGGTGTCGGAGATGAGCAGCAGCCGCGTCGTCATGCCCCTATCCTTTCGCGGCGCCCTCCGTTCGCGGCGCTCTCCGTTCGCGGCGCTCTCCGTTCGCGGCGCGCGCCGAGGCCCTCCACGTCCTTGCTCAGGAAGATCAGGGCGACACGCCGACGGCAGGGTACCGACACGCCGGCACCGCGGTGCGGCTTCCTGAGCAAGCGGGCCAGCTCAGTCGAACGAGACGCCCGAGGATGCTCCGTGCCCGCGATGCTTCGCACCGCGGAGGATGACGAGTGCGAGTCCGACCGCGGCGACCGCGACCACGGCCGCGCCGAGTGGCGGCAGCACCTCGACGCCCGCCGCCGAGACGGCGAGCGCCGCGAGCGCGGCCCCGATCGCGATGCCCAGATTGAACACGACCGGGATCAGTGCGCCCGCGAGCGCTCGCCGCTCCGGCCCCGCGAGCCGGAGGATCATGGTCTGCGCGAGCGCGGGCAGCGCGCCGGACGCGACACCCCAGACGGTCACCACCGCGATCCCAACCAGCGGATGCGTCGCCACGATGCCGAGCGCGGCGACAGCGATCGCCGTGACCACGGCGCTCAGCACGAGCGCCCGGCCCGTGCGCTCGCCGAAACGCCCGGCGAGCACGATGCCGATCCACGACGCGACACCGAACACGAGCAGCATGCCGCCGACCCCGCCGGGAACGGCGCCGGCCGGCGCCTCCACGAGCCGGGTGATGAACGTGTAGGCGCCGTAATGCCCGACGAGCACCAATGCGACGAGCGCCACGATCCCGAACATCGCGGAGCGACCGCCGGCGCCGGAGGCGCCACGCGCTCCCGCCGCAGCGGCGCCCGGCGCCTCGGCCGCGGCATCCGCTCGGGTGGGCGGCCGACGCACGACCGCCCGGACCAGCCCGGCCGCGATGACCGCCGCGACCGCGAGCCCGCCGAAGGCGGCGCGCCAGCCCACTCCCTGCGCGACGAGGCTGCCGAGCGGCGTGCCGATCACGGTGCCGAGGGTGGCCCCGCCGAGCACGACCGCGACGGCGCGTGCGAGATCGCGGTCCGGCACGAGGTCGGCCGTGTAGGCGTTGGCCGTCGCCCAGAGCAGGCCGACCGCGAGCGCGCCCGCGAGTCTCCCGCCGACCGCGACGGCATATGTGGGCGCGAGCGCGGTCACGGCGACCGAGGCTGCGAGACCGACGAGACTCCAGACGATCACCGCACGCCGGTCGACGCCGCGGGTCAGCCGGACCAGCGGCAGGCTCGCCACCACGACGACGCCCGCCCACAGGGAGACCAGCAGCCCGGTCTGCGCCTCGGTCACGCCGAGGCCGGCGCTCATCTCGGGCAGCACGGCCGTCGGCAGCATCTCGGCGGTGACCATGACGAAGGATGCGGCGCCGAGGACGAGGAGCGAGGCCCAGGGCAGAGGATGACGTGCGGGCGAACCGTCCGCGAGATGTGGGTCGGAGTGGCTGGTGTCGGTCATGACTCGACGGTAAACTCTGACATCAGTGTCAATGTCAAGGTCGGAGTTCACCCCTCGCACAGGGAGCGCGCATGAAGATCGGTGAGGTCGCGAGCCGTGCCCACGTCTCACCCCGGCTCGTCAGGTACTACGAACAGCAAGGCCTCCTCACGCCCACGAGAGAGGCGAACGGCTACCGCGAGTACGACGAGGACGACGTGGCCAGGGTGGGCCGCATCGCCGGACTCGTCCAAGCCGGGCTCACCACCAAGCTCGTGAAGGCGCTGCTCGAGCTCGAGGACCTCGCGCTCGACGACCAGCCGAGTTGCCCGCGCACGGTCGCCGACCTCCTGGCGCGTGAGCTCACCGGCATCGAGGACCGCATCGCCTGCCTCACCCGGAGCCGCAACACCATCCACGACTACCTGCTCCGCACGGAGCACGCCGCGGTCCTCTCCGAGCGGCGCGCGGCCGTCGTCTGAACTCGGGCGCCGCGCCGGGCGCGTCGGTGCGCCGCGCAGTCAGTGCCCCGCGCAGGGCCCCTCAGTGCTCCGCGAACGTCTGGCGGTACTCGCTCGGCGACGTGCCGAGGATGCGGTGGAAGTGCAGACGCAGGTTGGCGCCGGTGCCGAGGCCGACGCGGTCGGCGACCTGCTCGATGCCGAGATCGGATCGTTCGAGCAGCTCCCGCGCCAGATCGACCCGCGCGCGCAGCACCCACTGCATGGGTGTGTACCCGGTGTCCTCGACGAAGCGGCGCGAGAACGTGCGCGTCGACACGTTCGCGTGGCGGGCGAGCGCGCCGACGGTGAGCGGCCGGTCGAGTCGCGTGAGCGCCCACTCGCGCGTGGCCGCGAACACCGGCCCGAGCGACTCCGGGAGCGATCGCGGCACGTACTGGGCTTGGCCGCCGCTGCGATAGGGCGCGGCGACCAGCCGGCGGGCGACGTGGTTCGACAGCGCGACGCCGTGATCGCGGCGCACGAGGTGCAGGCACAGGTCGATCCCCGACGCCGCGCCCGCCGACGTGAGCACCCGCCCCTCGTCGACGAACAGCACGTTCTCGTCGACGTCGATGTCCGGATGCCTCGCCTGGAGCTGCCGCGTGTAGTGCCAGTGCGTGGTGGCTCTGAGTCCGTGCAGCAGACCCGTCGCGGCGAGCGCGAACGCACCCGTCGAGATCGCCGCGAGCCGAGCGCCGCGCGCGTGCGCGGCGCGCAACGCGTCGACCACCTCGTGCGGCGGGTCCTCCCGGTCGGGGTGCCGGTACCCCGGCACGAAGATGGTCTCGGCCCACTCGAGCGCCTCGAGCCCGTCGCTCACGTGATAGGCGAGTCCGTCGCCGCCGGCCACCGGCCCGGGCTCGCGGCCGCACATCCGTACGACGTACGGCATGCTCTGCCGGGTGGTGAAGATCTGCGCCGGGATCCCGACGTCGAGCGGCTTCGCGCCCTCGAGCACGAGGACGGCGACGCGATGGTTGCGGCGGGGCACCTGGCCAGCATGGCATCGACCGCAAGGCTCCGGCCACCACCTGTGCGACGACCGTGAACGCCGGGGACACGCCCGTCAAGCCGTTGCCCGCACGGGCACGGCCGCCTTGACTGGAAACCTGAGGCAGCGCTCCGGCGCGAAAGGGTGGTGCGCGTGAGCGAACAGGAACGGATCGCAGCCGAGGCACGGTCGCGCTGGTCGGGACCCGGTGGCCCGATCTGGACCGACCGGCTCGGCCGGTGGAGCATCCGCGCCGTGCAGCTGATCGTGCTCACCGTCGCCGCGGCCGCGGCGATCTGGGCGCTGGTCCAGGTCAAGCTCCTCGTCATCCCGGTGCTCATCGCGATCATCCTCGCCGCGGCCGCCAGCCCGCTCATCCTGTGGCTCCGCCGGCGCGGCCTGAAGCCGATTCTCGCGGCGTGGATCACGCTGCTCGGCGGCATCATCGTGTTCGGCGGCATCGTGACGGCCATCGTGTTCGCGGTGCGCAGCCAGTGGGGCGCGCTCGCCGACTCGGCGATGGACGGCCTCGACGACCTGCAGAGCTGGCTCGCCGGCCTCGACCTCCCGATCGACACCGAGCAGCTCGACTCGATCCGGGAGACCCTCGTCGGCTTCGTCACGAGCGCCGAGTTCGGCGCCGGTGCGATCGCCGGAGTGTCGGCTGCAACGCAGTTCGTGACCGGCACGGTCCTCGTGCTCGTCGTGCTCTTCTTCTTCTTGAAAGACGGCGACCGCATCTGGGCGTTCTTCCTCCGCCCGTTCACGGGCGCGCGCCTCGAACGCGGACGGCGCATCGGCACCACGAGCGTCACGGTGCTGGGCGGCTACGTGCGCGGCACCGCGATCATCGCGCTCGTCGACTCGGTCGGGATCGGCGTCGCGCTCGCGATCCTGCAGGTGCCGCTCGCGCTCCCCCTGGCCGTCGTGGTCTTCATCGGCGCCTTCATCCCGATCGTGGGTGCGACCGTCGCCGGCATCCTCGCCGCGCTCGTCGCGCTCGTCGCGAACGGCCCGTTCGTCGCACTGATCGTGGTGGCCGTCGTGATCGGGGTGAACCAGCTCGAGGGCAACCTGCTGCAACCGGTCGTCATGGCGCAGTCGCTCAAGCTGCATCCGCTCGTGATCCTCATCGCCCTGACCGTCGGCACCATCCTGGGCGGCATCACCGGAGCGGTGCTCGCGGTGCCGATCGCCGCGGTGGGCTGGGCGATCATCAAGATCTGGGACGCCCCGGATCCGAGCCTCGACGAACGAAAGCCCTGGCGCTCGCGGCGCCGCAAGACATCGCCACCGGAGCCGAACCCGGATGACGCGGAGGGCACCCCTGCGGAGACGCCCGTGGGCGGTGCCTGACCTGCGAGCCCCTGTGCGCGGCAACAACCGCAACGCTTGCCGTGATGAACATCGGTGATGTGCGGCGCATTCGCACGCCTTCGACTATGGTCACGCTTCGGCCGTGAGGAGCGGGATCCAGACGCGCATGCGGGAGGGGCCGCGCTCGGCCCACTCGTGGTAGCGGACGAGGGGAATGTCGGCGCGGGCGCCCGTGCGGGCGTCGACGAGGGTGACGACGACAGCGCCATCGGCGTCGCGGGGCGGCACCGCCGGGCCGGCGCTGCCGGCGGCATCGCGGGGTGCGGTGGCCGGGTCGACGCGGAGGTCGGCGAAGTCGGATGTCTCGAGCGTGGTCCCGGCGAGGTCCACCGATTCGAGCGCGAACACCTCGGGGCCGCGTTCGACCGCGAGCGAGCCGCGGACCGCGTCGACGCGCGGGTCGGGCGCGGTGAAGCGCGGGGCGACCGGCAGTGCCAGCTCGACCTCGTCGCCCGCGGCGAACGCACGCTCGACACGGGCGTACCCGGGCTCGACGGCACGCTCGTCGGCGTCGCCGCCGTCGGCCGGCCGCACGGCGAGTGTCGCGCCCGCCGCCCACGCCGGCACGCGCAGCGCGAGCGTCCACGGCGACGACGCATCCGTGAGCACGCGCACGCGCACCGAGCCGCCTGCCGGGTAGTCCGTCGCGATCTCCAGCGCCACCTCCTGCCCGTCGTCGAGCCGGGTGCGCACGGTCGACGGCGCGTACTGGTGCAGCTGCACGCCCGAGGCATCCGCCGTCGCGAGATACGCGGCCAGGCTCGCGAAGGTGCGCGCCGTGTTCGGCGGGCAGCACGACACCTCGAACCAGGGCGCCCGCAGCGACGACTTCGCGCGCGGCGATACCGACTCGGGGTCGGCCTCGGTGCCGGGCACGCGCTGGTGCAGGGTGTTCGCGTAGTAGAACGCCGTGCCCGAGGCATCCGGCGACGTCTCGACCACGTTGAAGAGCGCGCGCTCGATCGCGTCCGCGTATCGCGGGTCGGCCTGGGCCGCGTCGGCCTGCGCGAGCAGCAGGCGCCACCCGAACATGACGGATGCCACGGCCGCACAGGTCTCGGAATAGGCCCGGTCGGCCGGCAGCTCCCAGTCCTCGCCGAAGGCCTCGTCCTGGTGGTGCGAGCCCTGCCCGCCCGTGACGTACGTGCGGCGCTGTTGCGTAGCCTCCCATTGGCCGTCGAGCGCCCGCAGCAGCTCGTCGTCGCCGGTCTCGACCGCGACATCCGTCGCACCCGACGAGAGGTAGTTCGCCCTGACCGCGTGCCCGCGCAGGCGGTCCGCTTCGCGGACCGGGACGTCGTCCTGGAAGTACGACCGGCCCCACTCGATGTCGGCCAGCGAGCCGCGTCCGTGCCGGTCGACGAAGATGCGCGCCTGCTCGAGGTACCGCGGCTCCCCCAGCGCCCGGCCGAGCTCGGCGAGCCCGACCTCGACCTCGGCGTGCCCGCAGACGCGTTCGTCGCCGCCCTCACCGAAGACCGCGCAGACGAGGTCCGCGGCGCGGCGAGCAATGCCGACGAGTCCGTCATCCGCGTCGGGCCGCGTGCGGTGGCGCGCGACCGCCGCCTGGAACAGGTGCCCGAGGCAGTACAGCTCGTGCCCCCACTCGAGGTCGGACCAGCGCGCGCCCTGACCGGGCCGGCCGAAGCGCGTGTTCAGGTAGCCGTCGGGCTCCTGGGCCGCCGCGACGCGGTCGACGATGCGGCGGAAGCGGGCCTCGAGCTCGGTGGCGCGAGCGCCCGAGGCATCCGTTCCACCACCGTCCTGGGCGCCCGATGCATCCAGCCGCCCGATCTCCCACGCCACCGCCTCGAGGTACTTGTAGACCTCGGAGTCCGAGAACTCCCGGCCGCGCCGCCCGTCGGGCAGCGTGCCCGCCGCGGCGAGATCGAAGTTGCCGAGCCAGCCTTCCCGTTCGAGCCAGCGTTCGATGTGATCGAGCGTGGCCGTGCCGTTGACCGCCTGCCGGCGGCCCCAGATGCCGCCTGTGATGGCGACCTCGTCGAGCCCGAGCGGGCGCAGGGCGCCCGTGGTCGGTGCGACGGGCGCGACCGGTGCGGCGCCCTCGCGGGCGGCGGCGGGCGTGGTGGAGACGGTGAGGGTCATGGTCATCCCTTGAAGGCGCCCGACATGAAGCCGCGCACGTAGTGACGTTGCAGAATGAGGAAGAGCAGGATGCACGGCAGCGCGAGCACGACCACGCCCGCCTCGGTCGCGCCGTAGTCGACGACGCCCTGCACCTGACCGCGCAGGTTCGAGATCGCGAGCGGCAGGGTCATCCGGTTGGTGTCGTTGATGAGGATCAGCGGCGCCATGAAGTCGTTCCACGCGGCGAGGAAGGCGAACAGCCCGACCGTGATGAGGCCCGGCTTCACCGCGGGCACGAGGACGCGCCAGAGCACCGTCCAGGCTGAGCAGCCGTCGACCATGGCCGCCTCGTCCATCTCGCGCGGGATCGATTCGAACGAGATCCGCATCATGAACATCGAGAACGGCAGCTGGAACATGGTGAGCACGAGCGCGACGCCGACGAGCGAGTTCGACAGGCCGACCGTGTTCAGCAGCACGTAGAGCGGGATCAGCAGCGTCGCGTACGGCACCATCAGGATCGCGAGCGTCGACAGGAACAGCAGATCCTTGCCGGGGAACCGGAACCGCGCGAACGCGTACCCGCCGAGCAGCGAGATGGTGAGCGTGAGCGCGACCGTGAGCAGCGACACGAACAGCGAGTTGAACAGGTAGACCCAGACGCCCGCCTGGTAGTTCGCGAGCGTGGCGTAGTTGCCGAAGCCCCACCCGTCGGTCTGGTTGGTGCCCGCGAGCGGGGACACCGACGAGATCGCGGTCCAGATCAGCGGATAGAGGAAGATCAGCGCGAGGCCCGCGGTCAGCACCCAGTACGGCGTGCGCAGCGCGATGCCGGCGAAGGTCGTCGGGCGGCCCCCGCCGCCGGCGCCGCGCCCGCGCGCGCCCCGGTAGTGCGGCGCGACGACCGCGACGGTCGAATCGGTGGGCGGGGCGCCGCGGCGGCTCGCGGTGCCGGCGATGGAGCTGGTGTCGGTGCTCATCAGTCTTCCGCCTTCTTGCCGAACGCGCGGATCTGCGCGATGTTGATGACGACCAGCGCGAGCAGCACGATGACCGACAGCGCACCCGCGACGCCGAGGTCGTTCTGGCCCTGGAACGCCACGTTGTAGATGAGCTGCACGATCGTGATGGTCGAGTTGTCGGGCCCGCCCTTGGTGAGGATGTAGAACTGCTCGAACGCGAGCAGCGACCCGGTCACGCACAGCACCGTCGTGAGCGCGAGCGTCGGTCGCAGCAGCGGGATCGTCACACTGCGGAACGTCTGCCAGCGGGATGCCCCGTCGATGCGCGCGGCCTCGTAGACGTCGTCGGGAATGCCCTGCAGGCCGACCAGCATGAGCAGCATGTAGAAGCCCGCGTACCGCCAGACGATGAGGAAGATCGTCGACCACAGTGCGCCGTCGGGCGTGCCGAGGAACGTGAAGCCCCACGACGACATGAGGTCGGCGAACGGTCCCGCGATCGGCGAGTAGAGCACGTAGAAGAGCAGCGATGCGCTCGCGAGCCCGAGCGCGCTCGGCACGAGGAAGGCCGTCCGCAGGAAGCCCTTCCAGCGCGTCGACTCCTGCACGAGCATCGCGAGCCCGAGGCTGAGCGCGAGCAGGATGAGCGTGGTCAGCACGGTGTACTTCAGCGTGAAGACGACCGAGTCCCAGAAGAAGCGGTTGTCCACCGCCGCCGCGTAGTTCTCGGGGAAGTTGAGGCCCTGGTTGCCCGAGAGCAGCGGCCAGTCGCTGGCCGACATCTGCAGCACGAGCAGCAGCGGGAGCACGAAGAGCAGCAGGACGAAGAGCGCGGTCGGCGTGGCGAAGAGCCAGCCGGTGAGTGCGTGCCGGCGGCCGCGGCGGCGCCGCGAACGTGGCGTGCGGGCGGCGCCCGCCGATGAGGCGGCGGATGCCTCGGGCTCGAGAGTGGCGGTCATGAGTGAAGCCTTTCGGTGACGAGCCCGGCCGGCGCGGTCTCGCGGTTCGCGATCGCGCGCCGACCGGGGAGTGCCCGTTACTGCGAGAGCACCGCCGTGATCTCGTCGTTGTCGGCGTCGACGGTGTCGCCGTCGCCCAGCACGGCATTGCGCACGAGCGTCAGCCAGGGGCTGTTCGTCGCGTTGAACGCCTGCTGGAAGTTGAGCGCGACCGGGGTGTCGCCCTCGCCCGCCACCTCGTTGATCGTGATCAGGCGCTCGTCCTGCTCCGAGTACTCGTTGACCGCGAGGTCGGCGCGCGACACGACGTCGTTGTTCTTGGCGAGCACCTGCACCTGCGCCTCCTCCGACATCATCCAGTTCAGGAAGTTCCACGCCTGCGCGGCCTTCTTCGAGTCCTTCGAGATGCCGATCCCGTCACCGCCGACGAACGTCGATGCGCCGCCGGTCGGCCCGGGGATGCCCGAGACGCCCACGTCGAACGGCGTCGAGGAGAGCAGCGTGGCCGGGTAGAACATGAGGCCGACCTTGCCCTCGGTGAAGCCGGCCGTCCAGGTCGGGCCCGCCTCGTCCTTCGACGACGGCAGCACGGCGCCCGAGTCCCACAGGTCCTTCCAGGTCGAGTAGACCTCTTTGGCGGTGTCGCTCGCGAGCAGCGACTCGGTGCCGTCCTCGGACAGCACCTCGTCACCCTCGGCCCAGACCGTCGGGAACCAGGTGAACACGAGGCATCCGCCGCAGTTCAGGCCCGTGGCCGTGCCGTAGGTGTCGGGCTTGTTCAGGGCTTGGATGGCTTTGGCCCACTCGGCGTACTCCTCGAGGTTCGCGGGACCGGTCTCGGCGTCGAGGCCGGCTTCGGTCGCAAGGTCCTTGTTCCAGAACAGCATCGAGAGGTCGAGCACGAAGGGCAGCACGTGCTCCTTGCCGTCGACCGTGCCCGCCGAGAGGTGGCCCTGGTTGATCTCGTCCTTGAAGTCGAGCCCGTCGATGCTCTCCGTGATGTCCTGGAAGAGGCCCTGCTCGACCCAGTTCGGCACGTAGACGATGTCGGCGGCGAACAGGTCGGGGAGCCCGCCCGAGCCCGCGGCGGCGCCGACCTTCGCCACGTAGTCGTCGTTCGGGACGACCGTGAGCTCGACCTGGTTCTCGTGCGAGGCGTTGTACGCATCGACGAGCAGGTTCGCCTGCTTCTCGAGCGGGGCGCGGGTCCAGAGCGTGAGCGTCGAGCCGTCGTCGACGCCCTCGGCGCCGGCGTCGGACAGGGTGCTGGCGGGTTCGGCTTCGCTCGAGCACGCGGCGAGTCCGACGGTGAGGGCGCCGGCGGCGAGCAGGGCCGCGGCCCGCGTCATCCGGCGATTCATGCGTGTCATCTGTGATCTCCTAGCTCGTCCTTGAGCGGGCTCTGGGGGAGCCCTGAATGCGAGTGCGGGTGCACGGCGATTCGGGTCATCACGAAATTACCGAAAGGCCTTTCGGCACGCTACAGTGCACGTCATGCCGACGTCAAGAGTGGCTTCCGGTAACGTTTCAGTTCGGAAGGACGGATCCCGGATGGCACGCAGCGAACTGCACGGCGGGCGGGCGACGACGCTCGGCGACGTCGCGCGCCTCGCGGGCGTCTCGATCGCGACGGCGTCGAAGGCGATCAACGGCCGCGATCAGGTCGCCCCAGCCACACGCCAGCGGGTGATGGCCGCCGCCGAGGAGCTCTCGTTCACGCCGAACCAGCTCGCCCGGAGCCTCATCGCCGGCCGCACCGGCACCGTCGGCCTCCTCACGAGCGACCTCGAGGGCCGCTTCGTGATCCCGATCCTCATGGGCGCCGAGGATGCCTTCGGCGCGGGTCAGGTGAACGTGTTCCTGTGCGACGCACGAGGCGACGCGATCCGTGAGCAGCACCACCTGAAGGCACTTCTGCACCGTCGGGTCGACGGCATCATCGTCGTGGGCCGGCAGACGGATCCACGCCCGAGCCTCGGTCAGGACCTTCCCGTGCCCGTCGTCTATGCCTACGCACCCTCCGATGACCCCGCAGATGTCTCGGTCACGCCCGACAACGTCAACGGCGGCCGCATCGCGGTCGAGCACCTGCTCGCGACGGGGCGCCGCCGCATCGCCCACATCAGCGGCGACCCGGCGTACGCGGCCGCGCAAGACCGTGCCGTCGGGGTGCACGAGGCCCTCGCCGAGGCCGGGCTCGAGCTCGTCGGCGACGTCATGTACTCGACCTGGAGCGAGCACTGGGGGCGCGCAGCGGCCGCGATGGTGCTCGCCCAGCATCCCGACGTCGACGGCATCGTGTGCGGGTCGGACCAGATCGCGCGTGGCGTGCTCGACACCCTCCGTGACCTCGGCAAGCGGGTGCCCGAGGAGGTGTCGGTCATCGGGTACGACAACTGGGAGGTGCTCGCACTCAACTCGCGCCCCGAGCTCACCAGCATCGACGCGAACCTGCAGCAGCTCGGCCGAACCGCGGCGCGGCACATCTTCGACGCGATCGACGGCGACGAGGCCGCGCCCGGCGTCCGGCACCTGCCCGTGCGGCTCGTGATCCGCGGGTCGACGATCGAGCGACGCTGACTCGCGGTCGCGGTCGCCGTCGGGGCATCGCTGCAGACCGGTGCGCGGTCTGCCGGCGCAGCCCCGCAGCATCGGCACACCGAATGACGAACCGCGCCGCAAGCCCCATTCGCGAATCGCGCCCCGGTCATAACTTGGGAGGATGAGCGAACCGCAGTCTCCGCCGACGCCCGGTCAGCAGATCCCGCGGCGGCTGCCGCCGGTGCAGCGCTGGGTGTTCTGGCCCGCCGCCGCGATCGTCATCGTGTTCGTGGCGTTCACCCTCGTCGCGCCGAGCGCGGCCGAGGCGTTCTTCGACGCGATCCAGGCCGGCATCGTCAACGCGTTCAACTGGTACTACGTGGCGATCGCGGCGTTCTTCGTCGCGTTCGCCCTCTTCGTCGGGTTCAGCCGGTTCGGCGACATCAAGCTCGGCAAGGACGACGACGAGCCCGAGTTCAGCCGCATGTCCTGGTTCTCGTTGCTGTTCGCGGCCGGCATGGGCATCGGGCTCGTGTTCTACGGCGTCAGTGAGCCGCTCAGTCACTTCGCCGATCCGCGGCCCGGCGTGAGTGGAACCCCCGAACAGCTCGCGCAGCTCGCCCTCAGTCAGACCTACCTGCACTGGGGCGTGCATGCCTGGTCGATGTACGTGGTGATCGGACTCGCGCTCGCCTATGCGATCCACCGGCGCCGGCGCCCCATCTCGATCCGGTGGGCGCTCGAGCCGCTGCTCGGCAAGCGGGTCGAGGGCGGGTGGGGTCACGCGATCGACATCGCCGCCCTCGTCGGCACCCTGTTCGGCGTCGCGACCTCGCTCGGCCTCGGCGTGCTGCAGATCAGTGCCGGGTTCGAGGCCGCCGGATTCGTCGAGCCGAACGAGCTCGTGCAGATCGCGATCATCCTGGTGATCTCGGTCGCGGTGCTCGGCTCCGTGCTCTCGGGGGTCACGAGGGGCATGAAATGGCTCTCGGTCGCGAACCTGATCCTCGCGGGCCTGCTCGTGGTCTACATCCTGGTCGTCGGGCAGACCGAGTTCCTGCTGCGCGACTTCGTGCAGTCCATCGGCAACTACATCCAAGGCTTCGTCGGCCTGTCGTTCAACGTCAGCGCCTTCCAGGGCGCGGCCGGCGAGGCCTGGCAGGCGAGCTGGACCTCGTTCTACTGGGGCTGGTGGATCTCGTGGGCGCCGTTCGTCGGCATCTTCATCGCCCGGGTCTCCAAAGGGCGCACCGTGCGCGAGTTCGTCGCCGGCGTCATCCTCGTGCCGACCCTCATCGGCATCCTCTGGTTCAGCGTGCTCGGCGGATCGGCGCTCGCGCTCGAGCTCGCCGAGCCCGGAACCCTCACCGGGCCGGACGGCAGCGTGAACGTCGAGGGTGCGCTGTTCGAGCTGCTGCGGCACTTCCCCGGGACGCCGGTCCTCACCATCGGCGTCATCATCCTGATCGCCGTGTTCTTCGTCACGTCGGCCGACTCGGGCGCCCTCGTCATGGGCATGATCGCAACGGGCGGGCGCCTCAACCCCGCCCGATGGGTGCGGGCGTTCTTCGTCGGCATCACCGCGCTGCTCGCGATCGCGCTGCTGCTCGTCGGCGGCCTGAACGCGCTGCAGACGGCGGCCATCATCATCGCGCTCCCCTTCAGTGTCGTCATGGTGCTCATCTGCTGGTCGACCTGGGTCGCGTTCGCGCGCGAGCGGCGCGCGTACGCCAGAGCAGAGCGTGCCAGGTTCCTCGATCACATCGGCGAGTACTACGGGCTCGAGGTCGAGGAGCCGTCCGAGCGCGGCGTCTTCGGTCGCGGGCCGCGATGGATGCGCGGACTGCAACGCCGCTTCGGCCCGCGCGGCGCCGCCGGAGGAGGCGGCGCGGGCGGCGCCGGCGGCGCATTGCCGACGATCGACCTACCGCGAGCGGCGAGCCCCGGAGCGCTCACGGCCGAGTCGACCGGCGACCCCGAGGTGTCGGGCGCCGACGTCGACGAACTGGTCGACCACGACGAGCTCTCCGACATCGACGATCCCGACATCCCCGAGCACGGCGAGGACGCACCGCGAACCGCCCCGCGCTGACCGCGCCGCTCCGCACGCGTCGCGCACGTCAGGCGCGCCGCCAGCACCGCGCTGCGGGTTCCCGCACGCCCGCCGTCGAGACCGTGACGGCTCGGCACCATTGCCCGTAGGCTCGAACAGACCGGTGAGGGGGTGACGATGAGCGGCGAACCTCCCAGCGGCGAGCCGCCCGTCTGGGGCGGCGGGGCGGTCGACGGCCCAGGCTGGTCGGCGCTCATGGCCTGGACCGGCCTCGTGCTCGGCACGGCGGCTCTGCTGTTCGCGTTCGCGGCCCCGCTCGGTTCCCAGCCGAGCGGCATCGTGTGGGTCGCGCTGTTCGGGGCGATCGCGGTCTGGTTCGGCTTCGCGGGGAACCGGCAGCTCCGGGACGCCGACGGCGGCCGCCGGGTCAGCTCCATCGCGGGGCTCATCGGTGCCGCACTCGGCGTGCTCACCATCGCCGTCATGGCCTACGCCTGGCTCGCCCTGATGCTCGGCGGCTGGCCCGTGCCACCCGCCTGGGAGCTCCCGGTCGAGACGCCGGTCATCCCCGGCAGCGAGGTCTGACCCGAGCGGGGTCAGCCGAGCGCCAGCGCCTCGTCGACGGCGGTCGCGGCCAGGTGGAGGTGGGGCCAGTCGGCGACGTCTCGGAGGAGCTGACGGTCGTGGGTCGAGAGGACCACCGCCGCGGGGGTCGCTCCGAGTGCGGCGGTGAGTTCATCGACGAGCGCGATCGAGAGGTGGTTGGTCGGCTCGTCCAGAAGCAGCACGTGCGGGCGGCTCGCGAGCACGAGCGCCAGATCGAGGCGGCGCTGTTGACCCATGGACAGCTCACCGACCCGCTTGCTCGCCTCGCGTGGTCGCAAGAGGCCGAGCTGCGAGAGCCCGATCGCATCCGACTGCGGCACGACACCCGCGGAGACGAGCTCGCCGACGTGGGTGGCGTAGAGCTCGCTCACCCGCCGATCGAGCGGGAGCGCGGTCTCCTGGCGGAGGAAGCCGAGGCGAGTGCCCTGCGACATCCGAATCGACCCGGTGTCCGGTTGCAGCTCGCCGCCGGCCACCCGCAACAGCGTCGATTTGCCTGCGCCGTTCGGCCCGGTCACGACGAGCCGGCCACGGTGCGACAGCGCGAACGAGATCGGCTGAGCCAACCGACCGCCGACGGTGATGTCATCGACGCTGAGGAGGATGGAGCCGGTCCGGGTGGGAAGGCTCGGGAACCGGAAGTGCTGCGGCGGCTCCGGCACGCTGACCGCGTGCGATTCGAGGGCTTCCTGCCGCCGATGCACGTTCTGCACGAGCGCTCCCGCCCGGGTGGCTCGCCCGTGCTTGTTGGTCCCCTTCTCCGGCCGCCATCCCGAGACGAGCCGGTTCTGCGCGGCGCTGAGGCTGTCTTGCAGGCGGGCGTGCTCGGCCTGCTGGCGGTCGTACTCCTGCTCCCAGCGCTCGCGTTCGGCGAGCCGACCCTCGCGGTAGCCGGCATAGCCGTTGCCGTAGACGCGCGGGCGATCATCCGGCGTCGGGTCGAGGTCGACGATGGTCTCGGCGACGTCGGCGAGCAGGGCTCGATCATGACTCACGACGACGACGCCGCCGTTGCGTGCTCGGAGCTGCATGCTCAAGAACTCGAGCCCGCTGCGGTCCAGGTGGTTGGTGGGCTCATCGAGCAGCAGGAAATCGTCATCGGCGCCCAGGAGGCAGGCGAGCCGCACACGGTACCGCTGACCCACGGAGAGATCAGCGAGCAGACGGGTCTGGTCGGTCACCGCATCGAGTGCTTCGAGCGCGATCTGCACGCGCCGCTCGGCGTCCCACGCATGCAGCGCTTCAGCATCCTCCAATGCGGCCGCGTAGCGCTCCTCGGCGTCGACCTCGCCGTCGGCGAGCGCGCGCGCGGCGGCGTCGAGCGCCGCAAGCGCCGCGAGCGGCTCGGCGATCGCCTCGGCGACCGCCTGCCCCACGGTCCGACCATCGGCGGCGGCCATCTCTTGTTCGGCGACCCCGATCGTGCCGATGCGTTGCACCGTGCCGCGGTCGGGCGTCAGCGTTCCCGCGAGCACCTGCAGGAGCGTCGACTTCCCGCGCCCGTTCTCGCCCACGATCGCGAGGCGTGACGAGGGGGTGATGACGAGGTCGACGTCGGTGAGCACGCGGACGGCTCCGCGGGTCAGGGAGACATTCGAGGCGACGAGCTGCGCGCGGTGGCGCGCCGGATGACGGGTGATCTGGGTGGGCATTCGATTCCTTCGAGAACGCGCACGACCGGCTGTGAAGCAGGCGATGCGCAGGTGACGGCGACCCCAGGGGGTCAGAGACGAGCGGCCGCCGCGGGCTCGGAGGAACTCGACGAGCGCGGTGGGCCTACTCAGCCGTCACAGGAAGTACAAATGCACCGTTGGAGGGTACCGGCAACTCGACGAGCTCGCAACCTCGGGGCGATCACCTCGTCAGCCGTGCTCGAGCACCCTCGTCCACGATCCCCCGCGGCCGGGGCCGCGGCCGCGGGCCTGAGCCGCCGAGCGTTCAGTCGAGCGCAGCGAGCACGCGGGACACCGAGCCGCCGAGGTTCCACTCGCTGGCGAGCGCCTCGAGAAGTTCGCGACGCTCGCCGTCGACGGCGTGCAGCGTCGCGTCGACCGCCGGCAGGTCGAGGTCGCGGACGACCTCGACGACGCGCGGCGCGACGTCGAGGTATCCGCTCGCCGCCGTGAGCTTGGCCCGCACGCCGGCCGACATGCCGGCCGCCCCGCTCGCCGCCGCCTCGCGGATGCCGTCGAGGTCGACGAACGCCTGCAGCAGACCGGCCGCGGTCTTCTCGCCGATGCCGGCGACCCCAGGCAGACCGTCGGAGGTGTCGCCGCGCATGGCCGCGAAGTCCGCGTACTGCGCCGGCAACACGCCGTACTTGCCGACGACCGTCGCATCGGTCACCAGCTCGAGCTTGCTCATGCCGCGCGCGGTGTAGATCACGCGGACACCGGTGGCGTCGTCGACGAGCTGGAACAGGTCGCGGTCGCCGGTCACCACGTCGACGGGCACGGATGCCTCGGTCGCGAGCGTGCCGATGACGTCGTCGGCCTCGTGCTCGGCGGCCCCGACGATCGGGATCTCGAGCACCCCGAGCACCTCGCGGATGAGCGGGATCTGGCGCACGAGCCCGGGTGGCGTCTCCTCGACGTCCGGACCGGCGTCGACCTCGCGCTGGACGCGATGCCCCTTGTAGCTCGGGATGAGCTCGACCCGCCAGGCCGGCCGCCAGTCGTCGTCCCAGCAGGCGACGACCTCGGTCGGCTCGAACTCGGTCACGAGCTTCGCGATCATGTCGAGGAGCCCGCGCACAGCGTTCACGGGCGTGCCGTCGGCCCGCGTGATCGAATCGGGCACGCCGTAGAACGCGCGGAAATACAGCGAGGCGGTGTCGAGGAGCATGAGTCGGTCGGCCACGTGCCGATCCTTCCATGCACGACCCCCGCGCGCACGCGCCCCGCGGGTCTACCGTTGGTCCATGGCGATCGCGACGACCTTCCGTGCCGCGAGGCGGATGCCGCTGCTGCAGGTCGTGAAGGCGGTGGTCGCCACGATCGGCGCGTGGCTCGTCGCGGGTTGGCTGATCCCGACCCCGCTGCCGGTGTTCGGTGCGATCGCCGCGCTCCTCGTCGTCCAGCCGAGCGTGAACCAGTCCTTCGGCAAGGCGATCGAGCGCAGCGTCGGTGTGGTCCTCGGCGTGCTCGTGGCGACGGGGCTCGTCCTGCTGCTCGGCTCGAAGAGCTGGGTGGTGCTCATCGCGATCGCCGCAGCGCTCCTCATCGCCTGGGCGCTGCGCATGACGCCGGGTACGGCGAACCAGGTCGCGATCAGCGCGATGCTCGTGCTCGCCCTCGGCGGCACGACGCCCGACTACGCCCTCGACCGGGTCATCGAGACGCTGATCGGTGCGGCCATCGGCATCGTCGTGAACGCGCTGGTCGTGCCGCCCGTCGCGGTGGCGCCCGCCCGACGCGATCTCGCCCTGCTCGGCGGCGAGCTCGCGGCCTCCCTCGATCGGCTCGCGACGGCGCTCACGACCTCGCAGTCGGCGGCGTCGCTGCAGCAGCTGCTGCTCGAGGCGCGGCTCATGCGGCCCATGCGCGACGCGGCGGATGCCTCGATCGCGACCGGGGAGGAATCGCTCACGCTCAACCCGCGGCGGTCGAGGCATCGCGACGAGCTCCGCGAGATGCGTGTCCTGCTCGATCGGCTCACGCCCATCGTCACGCAGGTGATCGGGATGACCCGCGCGGTCTTCGACCACTACGATCCGTCGCTCATGGATGAGCCGACGGTGCCCGCGATCGCGGAGCAGCTGCGCCGCGCCGGCCACGACGTGCGGCTCGCGGTCCACCTCGCCGACGTCGACCCGCACCCGCCGACCTCGGCCGTGCCCGCGCTGACGTCGCCGCTCGTCATCGCGCCGCCGAAGTCGGAACACTGGATCGTCATCGGCTCGCTCATGGAGGACCTGCGCCGCATCCGTCACGAGCTGGTCGACGACGCTGAGCCGCCGGGCCGGCCACGACCCACCGGCGCGGGCTGACCGCGCGTCGTCGAGACGCGGATGGCCGGGAGACGGTCCCTACTCCGTCTCCCGGCCACCGCGCCCACCCCTGGGTCAGCTCGACGTTCGGCGCTGCCGTGCGAACAGCAGGAGAGATGCCGCCGCCAGCAGGGAGACGATGAGCGCCCCGAGGATGGGCAGCACGGGCACGCCCGTCAGGGCGAGGGCCGCGCCGTCCCGCTCGGCCTGCTCACCCGAGGCCGGCCGCGGGTCGGGTGCGGAACCGCCGCCGGCGGGTCCGCCCGTGCCGGGCCGCGGGCCCGGGTCGCCGGGACCGGGGTCTGGCTCGGCGTTCGGGTCGACGACCTCGTAGGTCAGCACCTCGGTCGCCGTGTTGCCCGCGTGGTCCGTCGCCGTCGTCGTCACCTCGAACGTGCCGGCCACGTCGGTCGGCAGCAGTTCGCGCGAGCCGTAGTCGGAGCGGCACTCGAGCGCACCCGACAGCTCGTCGTCGCACGAGTACGCCCACATGATGCGCTCACCGAGCTCGTAGGTCGCCGCGGGCCCGGCCAGGGCCGCGTCGCGGGTCTCCCCGCCGGGCACGAGGTCCTCCGGCGTCTGCCCGCCGTGCGTGATGACGGGCGCCGTGCGGTCGATCCGCAGATCGATGCGGACGGGCTCGCTCGCGCCTCCCTCGGCATCCTCCGCCCAGTAGTACACGATGGTGTCGCCCTCGGCGCTCACCGTCACCTCGCCGGAGCCGGCCGCCGACCCCGTGCCGGACTGGGCGCCCTCGAGCTCCCAGTGCACGGTGTCGGCACCGCTGCCCTCGATGCCACGGATCGCGATCGTGACCGGGTCCTTGAACCACTCGTGCTCGTTGGGCTCGGCGGAGAGCTCGGCGATCGCCCCGAGCTGCGGGCCCGGATCGTCGCCGAGCACGGTGTACTCGGCGCGCGCGACGGTCTCGTTGCCGGCACGGTCGACGGCGTTCACCGACAGCTCGTAGGTGCCGGGCGTGTCGGTCGGCAATCCGGCGCCGTACGGCGTCGAGCCCAGGCAGGTGAGGATCCCCGAGTGGTCGTCGCCGCAGGTGTACAGGGCCCGGAGTTGCGCCCCGACCGGCACCTCGACGCCGTCCACGGACGGATCGATGCGCACCGACGGCAGCACCCGGTCGAGCTGGATCAGCCGGGTCCGGACCGCCGTGATGTTGCCGGCGTTGTCGGCGGCACGGTACTGGATCTCGGTCGCACCGTCGGTGGTGACCGGAACGTCGACCTCGTTGCCCGCGACCCGGGTCCACTCGGTGCCGCCGGTCCGGTACTCGACCCAGGCGACGCCCGAGCCGGGGTCGCTCGCCGTGATGGTCGCGGTCACGTCGCGGCGGAACCAGCCACGCGCGTTCGACGCCGCGGGCTCGGTGGTCACCACGATGGTGGGCGGGGTCTCGTCGCCACCGGCGACGACCTCGAGCGTGCCCGGCGTCCGCGTCTCGAGGCCCGCGTTGTTCACGGCCCAGAGCTCGTAGTGGATCGTCCCTTCGGCATCGGTCGGCAGGGTCCCGCCCTGCGGAATCACAGGACCGTCGGTGACGTCGATCACGCAGACGTCGATGCCCGAGTGCGGATCCTCGCAGTCGAACTCCGCCGTCGCGGCCTCGCCCAGCCCGACGGTGCCGGCCTCGAGCACGCCCGACGTCGAGACCTGCGGCGCGCTCCGGTCGAGCCGCACGGTCGTCGTGATCGGCTCCGACACATTGTGCAGCCGATCCCACGCCCAGGCCTTGACCTCGTTCACACCGTCCTGGGTCACCGGGATCCTCACGAAGTCCGCACCGTCCGCCGAGCGCGGCCCGTCGCCGATCTGGTGCCAGAGCGCGAGGATCCCCGAGGGGTCTTCCGCCGTGACCTCGACCGAGACCGGCCGGGTGAACCAACCACCGGGGCCCGGGTTCGCCGGATCCGTCACGGCAGTCACGACCGGCGGCTCGCCGTCGGTGCCGACCACGCGCGCCCAGTTGACGTCCGAGTGCTCGACGCCGTCGACCGTAGCGCGAACGACGACCGTGTAGTACCCCGGCCGCAGCATCCCGGACGCCCAGCGATGGCGGCCGTCGGTGCCGACGGTCGCGGTGAACGGCTGATACAGGCCGTTGTCGCCGGTGAGCACCCCGGTCACCTCGGTGTCGCGGATCGGCCCCGCCTCATTCCGCAGATTCGCCTCGACCGCGACCTGCTGACCCCCGGTCGAGGTCGAGACCGACATGGTGACGTCGCCGATGCGGTGGAATGCGAGCTCATAGCTCGCGTTCACGGCGCGGTCGGTGCCATTGCGGATGTCGAGCACCCAGCGGCCGGTTCGATCAGCCACGTTCGGCGTCAGCGCGTACAACTGCTTGTGCTCGACGGTGGCACCCGTCCAATCGCCATAGGTCGTGCCGCTCGGACGCACGAACCGGATGTCCACACCGACGGGCGCCACGACGATGGCACGCACGCCCGCCGCGTCGACCACGTCGAGCGTGATCGAGCGCGTCTGCCCGGGCGCGATGCCCTCGGCGACGAGGTCGGCGGCATCGCGGTCGCGCGTCGCGGCGGCGGGTACGGCATCGGCAGGAGCGGATGCCTCGGCGGGAGCGGATGCCTCGGCGGGATCCTCGGCCTCAGCGGTCGGGACGACCGGCGCCTCGGACGCCGGGTCGGCGGGAACCGGGCCGTGGGCGCTCGCCTCGGGGGTGGGCTCGGCGACGGCTGGCGCCTCGGTGTGAGCCGGCGTCCCGATCGAGGCATCCGTCTCGACCGGCGCCTCCGTCTCGACCGGCGCATCCGTCTCCACCGGAGCCTCGGTCGCGACCGGTGCCTCGATCGCGACCGAGGGGTCTGCCGGCGCCTCCGGCTCGCCGCTGAAGGCAGCGGCCGAGACGCCGAGGCCGAGCGGCGCGGCGACGAGCGCGCTCACCGCGACGGCGAGGGCACGCGGGCCCCAACTGCTGATCCGGCGGCTCATTCGAGTCCCTCCTGCAGCGCGAACGCGATGACGAATCCGCCGTCGCTCTCCCTGATCTGGAACGCGACGTCGGCGCCCTGGCCGTCGAGCGACTCGTAGCCCGTGCCGTTCTCCTCGCCGCTCACGCGGAACCGCTCGTACGATGCCGGCAACGCCGACTCGTAGTGGGCGATGACCTCGTCGATGCCGGCGGTGGCCGCGTAGGACGCGGTCTCGACCGAGCCGCCACCGCCCGTGACGCACAGCGTGGAGCCGGCGGGCGGCTCCGGCCAGTCCGCGGGGATCGCCTCGACATCGGCGATGTCGGCCGGGACGACCGCGCCCAGGTAGGCGGCAGCACACTCTTCGGGGACACCGAGCGCCTCGCGGTCTTCGATCGCCTCGTCCAGCGCGCCGTCCTCGACGTACGACTCGGCCTCCTCGATGCCGGCCGGATCGACGTCGCCGGCGCCGCCGGTGCAGCCGGCGAGGGCGAACGCCGCGGCGAGAGCCGCGATCAGGCCGAGCCGGGTGCGGGACGCGCGTGCGCGCGTCATCGGAGCACCTCCGGGTCCGTGATGCGGCTGCGGCCGATCGCCAGCCACACGCCGAGCACGACGAGCCACATCTGCATGAGCGTGCCCGGGATGCCCGGGACGCCCATCGCGAACATCACGCCGGTCACGAAGAGGCCGGCGAGCGCACTGACCGTGCCGAGGATGCGCGACACGATGCGCTCGACGAACGCCATCCATGCGACCGCGAACGACGAGACCAGCACGCCGAACCACGGCAGGTACGCGCCGAAGTCGGTGAGCATGTAGTACACGAACAGCCCGTCCTCGCCGTACAGACCGGACTCCGGGCCGAGGTAGTTCGCGAGCGCGCCCTTCCAGCCGTAGCCGAGCACGGCCGCGCCGGCCGTCACGAGCAGACCGCCCGAGAAGACACGCGCGCCGGCCGAGCTGAAGTGGCGCTCGACGCGGCTGCGCCAGAGGCCCTGGAAGATCAGCAGTGCGAACACGCAGCCGAGGCCCGCCATCCAGCCGAGCCGGCCCGCGACGACGTCGAGGGTGAACACGTCGGCCGCGGTGACGGCGTAGTCCTCACCCGCGAGCCACGCCTCGGTCTCAGCGGGCGGGCGGACGTCGAAGACGAGGGTGCCGGCCGCACCGAGCGCGCCGGCGACGACGGCCCAGAGGGGCCACGCCGTGAAGCGGAACCGACGGCCCGGTCGGGGTGCGACCGCCGCCGCGCCGGGCGCCGGCGCGCTCAGCGATTCGGGTGTGCTGGACATGGGATTCGCTTTCGTTCGAAGGGCGCAGCGCGAAGCTGCGGGAGCCGCACATCGCGGCACCCTTCGAGACTCGACGGCCCGACGGCCCGGGGCACAGGTGCGAATGTCCTGGAACGGCCCGGTGCGAGCCCGGGACGTGCCGCCCCGCGCAGGTGTGTTGGAAGGCCCGAACGTGGGTGGGCGACCCGAACGTGTGGCGGAGCCCGAACGTGGGCGAGCGACCCGAACGTGTGGCGGAGCCCCGTCCGGCGGGAGCTCCATCACACTTTCGGTACTCCAACACCTTCGCGGCGCACGGCGCGGCGAAGGCCGCCCGGGCCTGCGGTCAGCCGACGGCGCTGCGCGGTGCGCCGAAGCCCGCCTCGCGGGCGATCACGATGAGCGCGCTGCGATCGGGTGCGCCGAGCTTCGTGATGATGCCGTACACGTAGTTGCGCACGGTCTTGTTCGTGAGCACGAGCGTGCGCGCGATCGAGCCGTTGTCGAGCCCGCGCGCGACGAGGTCGAGCACCTCGGTCTCGCGGTCGGTGAGCTCGGGGAACGGCTTCGGCGCCTGGTCGGGCGACGCCCCGCCGAGGAACGCCATCGCACGCCGCGCGACGTCGGCGCCGAAGAGCACCTCGCCGTCGGCGACCGCGTGGATGGCCCGCTCGACCTCACGCGGCGAGGCGATCTTCAGGAGATACCCGCGCGCGCCCGCGCGCATCGCCGCGAAGAGCGAGTGGTCGTCGCCCAGCATCGTGAGCACGAGCACCGCGACCGACGGATGCTTCTTCACGACCGCTTTCGTCGCGTCGATGCCGGAACCGTCGCCGAGATCGAGGTCCATGAGGACCACGTCGGGTTCGGTCGCGTCGACGAGGTCGATCGCCTCGTCGACGGTGGCCGCATCGCCGACGACCCGCACGTGCTCGAGGGTGTCGAGCAGCGAGATGATGCCGCGCCGGAAGAGCGGGTGGTCGTCGACGACCACGACCGTGATGGTGCGCTCCTGCGTCATCCGGACCTCCCGACTCGGCTCACTGTATCCAGTTCGATCCTGTCTGTCCCAGTGTCCCGGCGCTCAGTGCGCCATGTCCTCGACTGGGGCGGCCCGTCGCGCCGGGATCAGCGCGCGCACGAGCGTGCCGCGCGTGCGCCGTTCGATCGACAACGTGCCGCCCTGTTCCTCGGCGCGCTCGCGCATCGAGGCGAGACCGACCCCGGGTCGCACCGCGGCGGGCAGACCCTGGCCGTCGTCGACGACGAGCACCTCGGCCAGATCGCCGGGGCGGCCGTCTCCGGGGCGGCCATCGCCGGAACGGCCCTCGCCGCGCACGGCGATCGAGACCTCGATCCGCGTGGCGCGCGCGTGCCGCACGGCGTTCGCGAGCGCCTCGGCGGCGATGAAGTACAGCGCGTCCTGCACGGGTGCCGGCAGGATCGGGACCGCCTCGACCGCGGCCACGACGCGCAGTCCGTCCGAGTCGAAACGGCGCGCGAGCTCATCGACCGCCTGGGCCAGCGTCGCCCCGTCGAGGGGCGAGGGCGTCACCTCACCGGCGAGTTCGCGCACGTCGCGCGCGCGGCGCGCGAGGTCGCCGGCGAGCTCGTCGAGGAGCTCACCGGCACGGTCGGGGTTCGCGGGCAGCAGGTTCTCGACCGCGGCGAGCCCGAACCCGATCCCCGCCAGCGCCGGACCGAGCCCGTCATGCAGCTCGCGCCGGAGCGCGCGCCGCTCCCCCGCACGCTTGGCGACCAGGTCGCCGCGGGCGCGTTCCAGCACGAGGTTCGACTCGACGAGCTGCACGGCCGCGGCGACCAGCCCTGCGACGTCGTCCAACACGGCGAGCGTGCGCCGGTCGAAGCGCTGCCCCTCGATCGGACGGACGACGAGCTCGCCCACCAGGTGTCCGCGACTCACGAGCGGGACGACCACCGGGTCGCCGCCCGCGGCGCCGGCGACCTCGACGATCGCCGACGACTCCGACCGCACCTCGACCGAGCCGAGCCGAAGTACCCGGCGCAGCGCGTCGCTCAGCTCTCGGAGGCCCGCGGGCCCCGGCTCCAGCTCGCCGATGCGATCGCCCAAGCGGGTGAGCAGCACGGCGGGTTCGGCGCCGTCGCCGTAGATCAGCCGATCGATCCGGCGCTGCAGCCAGCGCCGGATCGGCTGCACCGCGACCGCGATGAGGATCGGTGCGAGCAGCCACGCCCCGTCGGCGCCCGGCAGCAGCCGAGGGACGGCGAGCACCACCACGAGATAGAGGATGACCCCGCTGATCGAGAGCAGCGACCAGAGAATGACCCGGCTGACGACGAACTCGACGCCCCAGAGCCGCTGCCCGAGCACGACCACGAGGATCGCGGCGGGATAGAGCACCTGACCGAGCACGGGTGCCACGAGCCCGAAGTCGACGATCCACGTCGGGAGGGCCAAGCCTTCGGGGAGCACGAGGGCGAGGTAGGACGCGGTGAGGAAGACATGCCCGAGCGTCAGCCAGGCAAGGCCGACCCGGTCGCGGCCGGAGGCCGTCGCCCACCGCTGGACGAGCACCCCGCACGAGACCAGCGAGATGCCGACCGCCGCGAACGACAGGATGGTGTACAGCCCGGGAAGCACGGCCTGGTAGGCGGGGTCGTCGATCGCGAACGGGTTCTGCGGTTCGGGGACGCTCTGCTGGGTGAGGCTCGCCACGAACGCGACCGCCGCGATCGCCGCGCACACGATGACGAGCGCGAGCTGCCAGCGCGGGACGCGCTGCCTGGTGACGAGCAGCGGCAGCGCGGCCGTCATAAAGGTGCCCGGTACGAAGCCCCAGCCCGCCGCGAACGCCGCGAGCCCCCAGAGCGGGAGCCCCTCGACCTCGGCCCCGAGCAGGCCGTACTGCACGCCGAACGCGGCGATCCCCGAGCCCACGGCATGGATCGCGAGGATGACGCCGACCGGGTGCGGCCGCCTGGCGAGGATGAGCGCCGCGACCGGGCCGTAGATGAGCGCGACGGTGACGCCGATGTCGTCGAAGCTCGCGCGCATCGCGAGCGGCGCCTGCGACAGGAACACACCGGGCAGCGGAGCGGTGGGCAGCGCGGCGGCCCACGCGATCACGAGCGAGGCGAGCGCCAACACCCAGGAGACCGCCCAGACGCCGATCGCGACCGCACGCCGCGCGCTCGTCGCCGTCATCGTCGCACCTCGATCTCGATCGCGTGCCCGCGGGCGTCGGCCATCGGCGTGACGACCCCGCCGACATCGAGGGCGCGCTTCGTCGTCGCCTCGATCAGGGCGCGCCAGGCGGCGACGCTCGGGCGGATCCCGACGGCGCTGAGCCGTGCGACGACCCGGGCGTCCTCGATGCCGACGCGCATGTCGATGCGCTGAAGGCCCGGCTCGCGCCGCAGGCGCGACACCGCCTCGGCCAGGGCCAGGTAGAGCGCGACCTGCACCCCCGCGTCCAGCACATCGGTGCCGCCGGAGTGCACCACGAGCTCGAGACCGTCGCCGCTGAACCGCTGTGCGAGCTCGTGCAGCGCACCGTCGAGGTCTCCCGCGTCTAGCGCGGCCGGCAGCATCGTGCGCGCGAGGCGGCGCACGTCCTCGGTGCGGACCGCGACGTGTGCCCGCAGTTCGGCGACCGCGTCGGCGGCGGCCGGATCGCCGGTCTCGATGAGCCGGCTCGCCGCCGCCATGCCGAACCCGATGCCCGCGAGTGCGGGGGCGAGCTCGTCGTGCAGCTCCCGGTGGAGCATCCGCCGCTCTTCCCGGCGCACGCCGAGCGTGCGCCGCCTCGTCGCCGCGACCTCCTGATTGACGGTCGCGAGCAGCACGGCGACCGCGATGAGGCCCGCGAGGTCCTCGAGCACCGGGCGCACCCGATGCTCGAGGACCGACGCGTCGTCGCTGGTCAGCTCGATCGTCCCGATGGGTCGCCCGCCCGCCCGTAACTCCGTCGCGATCAGCGCGGGACCCGGCGTGCCCACTCGCACCGGCCCGGCCTCGGCGCCCGGCTCGATCGTGACGGACGACAGCTGCCAGGTCGCGAGCAGGGATTCCGCGATCCCACGGATGCCGGTGTCCTCACCCGCGACCGCGAGCCGTTCGCCGAGCCGGCTGAGCACCTGCCGGGCATCCGCGCCCGGACCGAAGTAGAGCAGCGCCGTGCGCCGGCGAACGAACCGGCTCACCGCGCCGAACGCCAGCGCCAGCGCCCCCGCGGCGAACGCTCCGGCGATGGCCTGCGGCATCCCGATCAGGATCCCCGCCTCGTTCACGACCAGGTACAGACTGACCGCCAGCGCGAGCGACTGCACCCACACGATGCCGCCGGCGAGGCGGCGGTCGGACGCGATCTCGCGCCCGCCGAGGAGCACCGCGAGGATCGCGGTGGGCAGAAGGCCCTGCGCGAGCACGAACGTCGCATCGGCCACGACCGCGAGCGGCGACGGCAGCTCGACGACGACGCGCACATAGCTGAGCAGCAACAGCGTCACCCCGAGTGCCAGCCAGGTGAGCGCCTGGCGCTCGCGATCGGTGCCGCTGCGCCACTCACCGGCGAGCGCGATCGCCGCAGCGACGAAGCTCGCGAGCGCGGCGAGGAGCGGCAGGAGGTCGACCCAGGCGGTCGTCGGCACGCCAACGAACCACAGCACCCACGTCACGCACTCGCCGACGACGGCCACGAACCCGAAGGCGACGCCCCACGCCCACAGCCGGTCACGCCGGCGAAGCAGCAGCCATGGCAGGATCGCGAGCGCGGCGAGCTCGGGCTGCCGGGCGAGGAACGCGAACCAGCGCACCAGCCCGTCGATCTCGGGCCGCGTACCGGGAAGCTCACCGACGATCACGGCCAGCGCGAACCACGCACTCGTGACCGCGAGCGCGCCCGTGATGACCGCGACCGCCGCGCGACGTCGCGTGAGTGCGATCGCCGCGACCGGTGCGTAGACCACGGCGGTGATCAGCAGCCGGAGGGTGCCCGCCCACTCGATCGACGCGATCGCCGAGACGGCGACCATCGCGGCCAGCGGAATCCACGCGAGCGCCACGATCGAGAGCCCCGCGAACAGCAGGGGGCGCCGCGCAGCCTGCGCGGCGCCCGCACGATCGCTGAGCGCACCCACATGCTCAGTATTGCGAGCGGGCACCGCTCAGCGACAGAGGCGGATGTCCCGGCCGGGTGAGCGGCTCACCGGCCGGGTCACGCGTGCTCCCGAGCCCGTGCGAGCTCGTACTCAGATCAGCAGGTCGCGCACCGCCAGGCCCCATTCGAAGCCGCAGTCGCGGCAGTCGAAGATGGGCGCGTCGTCGAAGGCGTCGGCGACGTCGACAGCTTCGACCTCGAAGTCGAGCGGGCCGTACACGATCGCTCGGATCGTCGCAGACCCGCAGCGAGGGCACGGGTCTTCGAGCACGGAGTGGTTCGCCATGTCTCGGTTCAACTGCATCTGCTGGGCCATGGCGATCACGGTACGCGGGCCCTCCGACATCGCCCGGATTGCAGCCGCGTGCCGCCCGCGATCGGGACGCACGGTCACGCATGCCACAGCGGTCGAACCGCCCGCCAGGGCTTGACACCCCTGCCCGGTCCGAACAGGCTCGAATGAAGGGCGGCAGCACGCCGGACCGGGCGACGAGGGGGATCCGATGCACGCGACGTTCGGTGTGGAGGAGGAGTTCATCTTCCTCGACCGCGCGACACTCAGACCCGCCGACGTCGCTGAAGGGTTCTTCACGCGCCTGTCGGAAGACCCCGAGTGGGGCCCGCTCACACACCGCGAGTTCCTCGCATCCCAGATCGAGCACGCGTCCCCCGTCTTCACGACCCTCGAAGAGGCACTGCCCGCGCTCAACGCCTTCCGCCGGCTCGTCGCCGGCGAAGCGGCCCAGCTCGGCGTGCTGGGCGCGAGCATCGGCACGCCGCCCGACTCGCTGCCGTTCCCGTCGATCACCCACCACGACCGCTACCAGCGCATCGTGCGCGACATGGCCGGTCTCATCGCCGACCATCAGATGAGCGGGCTGCACGTCCACGTCGGCATCCCCGACCGAGAGTCCGGCGTGGTCGCCCTCAACACCGTGCGCCCCTGGCTGCCGCTGCTGACGGCCATGACCGGCAACTCGCCGTTCTGGCGCGGCTACGACACCGGCTACGAGAGCTGGCGCACCGTGCAGCTCCGCCGGTGGCCGACCGCCGGCTCCCCGCCCCGGTTCCTCGACGCGCGCGACTACGACCGGCGCATCAGGGGTCTGCTCGGCATCGGGGGCATGACCGACCTCGCGCTCATCGCGTGGAACCTCCGGCTCTCCGAGCACCTCCCGACCATCGAGTTCCGCATGGCCGACGCGCAGCTCTCGGCCGACGACACCGTGCTCGTCGCGGCACTGTGCCGCGCGCTCGTGAGCCACGCCATCGAGACCGAGGGGCGCGAGATCGAGGAGACCGACATCGCGCCCGAGCTGCTGTCCGCCGCGATCCTGCACTCCGCGCACGTCGGCCTGCGGGCGCAGGTGTACGACCCGGTCGAGCGGGGCCTCGTCGATGCGCGAAACGTCATCGACCGCCTGTTCGACCTCGTCGGCCCGCAGCTCGAGGCCACGGGCGACCTGCGCGCCGTCGCCGACCTCGTGGCCCGGCTCACGCAGCTCGGCACGGGTGCCGCGCGGCAGCGCGACGCGTTCCTGCGCGGCGGTGGCGAAGGCCTCGGCCGGCTCTTCGAGACGACGATGGTGACCGGCACCAACGAGTGGGCGGCGTGAACTCGGCGGCCGAGTCCCCGGCCCTGGCGACCTCGACGGCCGCCGACACGGTGCGCCACGTCGTCGTCGCCGTCAGCGCGGTGCTGGCGGTCGTCGGCGCCTTCATCGGCTCGGGCGCCGCCGGCGGCACGCCGATCGCCGAAGCCGCGGGCGGCGCACTGGCCGCCGACGCGACGCTGATCGCGCCGGCCGGGCCCGCGTTCGCCATCTGGACCCTCATCTACCTCGGGCTGCTCGCCTACGCGGTGTGGCAGTTCTTCCCGTCGGTCCGCGCCGCCGAGCGGCACCGCGTCCTCGGCTACCCGATCGCGGCCTCGATGCTCCTGAACGCGGCCTGGATCCTCTCGATCCAGGCCGGCCTGCTCTGGCTGAGCGTGGTCGTCATCATCGTCCTGCTCGCGGTGCTCTGCTGGCTGTACGCGACATGCATCCGCCGCCCGCCGCACGCCCTGGCCGACGCACTCGTCACCGACGGCACCATCGGCCTCTACCTCGGCTGGGTCTCGGTCGCCACGGCCGCGAACGTCACGGCCGCGCTCGTCGCGAGCGGCTTCGACGGCTGGGGCCTTCCCCCCGAGATGTGGTCCATCATCGTGATCGAGGTCGCCGCCATCGCCATCGCCGTGCTCGGCGTGATCAGCCGCGGCGGACTCGCGCCCATGCTCGCCGCGTCCTGGGGCCTCGCGTGGGTCGCCGTCGGCCGCCTCACCGGCGAACCATACTCCGTCGCGACCGGCGTCGCCGCCATCATCGGCATCGTGCTGATCGTCGGCGCGACCCTCACCGCCCGGTTCCTCACCGGCCGCGATCGACGGCTCGGACCCGTCACCCGATGACCCGCGACCAGTCGTCGGCACGCCGGCGCGACACGCCGGCGTGTCCGCGCTCGAACCCGGCGTGTCGACGAATCCTCCCGACGACTCGCACCGCCCGCGCGTGCGCGACGATGGGATCATGACCGACACGCCCGGCGCACCATCGCCGCACCCCTTCGAGACCGAACTCACGATCGACGTCGACGGCACCCCGGTCTCCGCGGTCGCAGCCCGCCCCGAGGGCGCCGACGCCACGGTGCTGGTCGCGCACGGTGCCGGCGCGGGCATGGAGCATCCGTTCATGTCGGGCTTCACCCGCGCCCTCCACACCGAGGGGATCGCCACGCTCCGGTTCAACTTCCCGTACCGCGAGGCGGGGCGCAAGTTCCCCGACCGGCCACCCGTCGCGATCGCGACGTGGCGCGCCGCGGTCGCGGCCGCGCACGAGTCCGCCGCCGCCGCCGGCAGCGCCGGCGAGCCGATCTGGGCGTCGGGCAAGTCGTTCGGCGGCCGCATGGCCTCGATGGCGGTCGCCGAAGGGCTCGAGGTCGCAGGCCTCGTCTTCCTCGGCTATCCGCTGCACCCGCCGGGGAATCCGTCGAAGCTCCGCGACGAGCACCTCTACGGCCTCACGGTGCCCATGCTGTTCCTCCAGGGCACGAACGATCCGTTCGCGTCGCCGAACCTGCAACTCGCCGAGGTCGCCCAACGCATCGGCCCGAACGCCGAGCTCGAGTGGGTCGAGAACGCGGGCCACTCGTTCGAGGTGAAGGGCGCGAAGCGCCCGCAGGCCGAGGTCGGCGCCGGTCTGGCCCCGCGCGTCGCCGCCTTCGTGCGCACCCACGCCTGAGACGGCCGGATGCCCCGCCCGCGCACTCGGCACGGGCGCCGCAGGCCCGCCCGGATCAGGGAATGAGGACGATCTTGCCGCGCACGTGACCGGTCTGGCTCTGCCGGTGCGCTTCGGCGGCCTCCGACAGGGGGTAGCGATGCGCGACCTCGAGCAGGAACTCTCCGCGTGCCGCGAGCTCCGCGGCGAGCGGCACGGCCTCGGCACGCCATTCCAGCTCCTGTGCGGTGAGCGGCACGGGATTGCCGCCCGACCACGCACGGATGCCGTGCTCGGCGGCCTTCGCGCCCTGCACGATCGTGCCGACGCGGTCGTGGTCGGCGACGAGCGCCTTCGAGACGGCGATGGCCTCGTCGGTGCCGGCCGCGTCGAGCGCCACCGTGACGCCCTGCGGCGCCGCCTCGCGCACCCGGTCGGCGAGGCCGTCGCCGTACGCGACCGGGATCGCCCCGAGCTCGCGGAGGTGGTCGTGGTTGCGCTCGCTCGCGGTCGCGACCACCGTCGCACCGGCACGGCGGGCGAGCTGGATCGCCGCCTGGCCGACCGCGCCCGAACCGCCGTGCAGCAAGAACGTGTCGCCCTCGCCGACGCCCATCGAGCGCAGCGCCTGGTAGGCGGTGCCGACCGGCACAGGGATCGCCGCGGCCTCTTCGAAGCTGAGGCTCTCGGGCTTTCTCGCGAGCTTCGACGCCGGCACCGCGATCTCCGTCGCGTACCCGCCCTTCGCGCTCGAGACGATGACCTCGTCGCCGACCGACCACCCGTCGACGCCGTCGCCGACGGCCGAGATCACGCCCGTCGCGTCCGACCCGACGCGTCGCGGCGAGGTGATCGGATCGCTCGCGCGGGCACCCGAGCGCAGCTTCCAGTCGATCGGGTTCACGCCTGCGGCCTTCACCTCGACGACGACCTCGCCGTCGGCGGGGGTCGCATACGGGATCTCGCGGAACTCCAGCACCTCGGGACCGCCGAACCGGTCGTACTCGATCGCGTGAGGCATCGCACTCCTGACGTCTGGGCGGGTGGGGTCTTCCGTTCCAGCCTAGATCGGATGCGCGGCGCCGTTCTCGCCGCGGCGCCCCTGTGGAGAACGCACGCGGGGCGCGAGCGGATGCCACGGGGTTAGCCTGAGCGCATGACGGGGTCCGGCCGGGGTGAGGTGCGAGACGACCGGCGCTCGCGCGGCCGACCTGGGCCCGGGCTGCTCGCGGCGCTCGCCGGGCTCGCCGCCGCGGTGTTCGCGGCCGGGATCGGTGAGCTCGCGGCAGCACTCGTCGCCCCCGAGTCGGGCCCGTTCGTGGTCGTCGGCGGCGCACTCGTCGACCTCGCACCTGCATGGGCGAAGGACGCGGCGATCGCCCTGTTCGGCACCGCCGACAAGCTCGCCCTGCTCATCGGCATCGGCCTCGTGCTCGCACTCCTCTCGGCCGGGGCCGGCCTGCTCGAGGTGCGATGGCCGCCGTGGGGTCGCGTGGTGTTCGCCGCGCTCGGAGTCGCGGGCGCGCTCGCGGCGGGCACGCGCGCCGGCTCGGGTCCGCTCGCCGTCGTGCCGTCGGCCGCGGCCGGCCTCGCCGGTGCGGTCGCGGTGATGCTGCTCGCACGCCGGGTGGCCGCGCTCGCGGGCCGCACCGCATCGCTCGCCGCCGCACCCGAGTCCGCACCGGTTCAGGCCGACCCCGCCGCCCGTCGTGACGCAGCGCCGGGCGAACCGACCGAGCGGGCGTCCGGCCCGGTCGCCCCTTCGCCGATCGACGCACCTGCGTCCGGCAGGCCTCGCGTCGACCCTGCGACGGTCGGAGGGCCGACGGATGCCTCGGGCGGCACGCCGCTCGAACGACGCCGGTTCCTCGTGTGGGCGGGCGGCGCAGCCGCCGTCGGGGTGCTGGCGGCGCTCGTCGGATCGGTCGCGCAGACGGGGCGCCGGGCCGTGCAGGCGGTGCGCGAGGCCGTGCGGCTGCCCGCCGCGACCGCGTCGGCGACCGTTCCGCCCGGCGCGGAGCTCGACGTCGACGGGCTCACGCCGCTGATCACCCCGAACGCCGACTTCTACCGCATCGACACCGCCCTGCGCGTGCCCGAGATCGACCCGGCCGAGTGGTCCCTGCGTATCCACGGCCTCGTCGAGCGCGAGCTCACGATCACGTGGGACGAGCTGCTCGCGCTGCCCATGGCCGAGAGCATCACCACGCTCACCTGTGTCTCCAACGAGGTCGGCGGCGACCTCATCGGCACGGCGGTGTGGCTGGGGCATCCGATCCGCGAGCTGCTCGCACAGGCCGGCCCGAACGCCGACGCGGACATGGTGCTGAGCCGCAGCCTCGACGGGTTCACCGCGAGCACCCCGATCGAGGCCCTCGAAGACGACCGGAACGCGATCCTCGCGGTCGGCATGAACGGCGAGCCGCTCCCCCTCGAGCACGGCTTCCCCGTGCGCATGGTCGTACCGGGCCTCTACGGCTACGTATCGGCCACCAAGTGGGTCACGGAGCTCGAGGTCACGCGCTTCGACGAGGCATCCGCCTACTGGACCGACCGCGGCTGGAGCGAACGCGGCCCGATCAAGCTGTCCAGTCGCATCGACGTGCCCCGCCAGGGGCAACCGCTGACCGCCGGGCCCGTCGTCGTCGCGGGCGTCGCCTGGCAGCCGCACACCGGCGTCGCGGCCGTCGAGGTCCAGGTCGACGACGGCCCGTGGCTCGAGGCCGAGCTCAGCCGGCCGATCTCGGCCGACACCTGGGTGCAGTGGCGATACGACTGGGACGCCACGAGCGGCAGCCACCGGCTTCGCGTGCGCGCGACCGGCGGCGACGGCGAGCTGCAGAGTGCCGAGGAACGCCCGGTCGTCCCCGACGGCGCGACCGGCCTGCACGAGCGCACGGTCTCGGTCGGCTGACCCGCGCCAGGTTCACCCCTCCTGTGCCCCTGCGAACTCCGTGCTCAGGAAGAACCGGCCGCGCAGCGGCGTGTCGGCGGCCGACACGCCGTCCGCGTCCCAGGACTTCCTGAGCAAGGAGGGAGTTTCGAGGATGCGGCCGCTCCGCGCGGAGCCCGGCTCAGAGCGCCGTGTAGCCGCCGTCGACGAGGTGGTAGCTGCCCGTGATGAAGCTCGCGGCGTCGCTCGCGAGGAACACCGTCAGCGCGGCGACCTCATCGGGCTCGCCGAGCCGCCCGATCGGGTGCTTGCCGACCAGGAACTGCTGAGCGTCGGCGTCGAGGCTCGCGTCGATGAGCGGCGTCTTGATGAAGCCCGGGCCGACCGAGTTCACGCGGACGCCCTGTGCCGCGTACTCGAGCGCCGCGTTCTTCGTGAGCCCGACGACGCCGTGCTTCGCGGCGACGTACGCGGACGAGTTGGCGAAGCCGACACTGCCGAGGATCGACGCCATGTTCACGACTGCGCCGCCGCCGTTCGCCGCGATCGCGGGCAGCTGCGCCTTCATGTTCAAGAACACCGCCGTCAGGTTGATGTCGATGACCTTGCGCCACCCATCGTCCGGGTAGCCGCCGATCAGCGCAGAGGGCCCGCCGATGCCCGCGTTGTTCACCGCGATCTTGAGCGGCGCGAGCGCGTTCGCCTCGGCGACGGATGCCTCGATCCAGCCGGTGTCCGTGGCGTCTCCGGGTGAGGCCGCGGCGGTGCCGCCGGCCTCCGTGATCTCGGCGACGACCTGGTCGGCGTGCTCCCGGTTCAGATCATTGACGAGGACGGCCGTACCGTTCGCCGCGAGCAACAGCGCGATCGAGCGGCCGATGCCGCTCCCCGCGCCCGTGACGATCGCTGACCGGCCGTGGACGTCGTAGGTGGCCATGATGTGCACCCTCCCCGGGCGGGCACGGAGCCGCCGAACCCTTCGCCGGTCGACCCGTCCGCCGACAGCATAGGCTCACGCGTGGACGGCGGCACAGGGCTTGCACCGGCTCCACCCCCGGGCTCCACCCCCCGGCGCCATGCGTTCAGGCTCGCGTCGCGCGCCTGCGCCTCACGGCAACCGCGGCGTGCGCGGCGGCTCGGTGCGGCGGGCGCCGGTCGCCTCGAACGCCGCCGCGAGCGCGAGCAGCGCCGAGTCGTCGTAGGCGCGGCCCGCGAACGTCAGCCCGACGGGCATGCCGGTGTCGTCCATGGTGCCCATGGGCACGGTCACGGTCGGGATGCCGAGGTGGCGCGGCACGAGGTTGCCGTTCGCCACCCAGACCCCGTTGCGCCAGCCGAGATCGGCGGATGCCTCGTCGACGTCCATGTCCGCGGGTGCGACGTCGGCGACGGCGGGGAAGAGCACGGCATCGAGGCCGAGCTCGTCCATCCACTGCTCGAGGTCGACGCGGCGGGTCTGCTCGAGCCCGCGGAGGCCGGCCTCCAGCTCGGGGATCTCGGCGACGGATGCCACGGGGTGCCGCCGCACGTGAGCAGGGTAGTCCGCGATGTCGTCGTCGAAGCCCGTGTAGCGGTCGGGCAGGGCGCCCTCGGGGTGGGGGAAGATCCTGGCACCGTCGACATCGGCGAGCGAGTCGAGGGCCGGGTCGCCGTTCGCGCGGAGGAAGTCGTCCCACGCCCACGCCGACAGGTCGACGATCTCGCGATGCAGGTACTCGGGGCTCACGAGGCCGCGCGTCGCGATCGTGGGGGCGCCGGGCCGGTCGCCCTCGTAGTTCGACACCGCCGGGAAGTCGACGAGCACGACCTCGGCGCCGGCCGCCTCGAGGTCGCGGCGTGCGGCCTCCCACAGGTCGATGATCGAGTCGCGGGTCTCGATGCGCTGGCCGGTGGCGCCGCCGATGCCGACGGTTCCGCCCGGCTCGGCCGTGCCGGCCGCCGGGTCGGCGTTCACGTACATGCGCGGCACCCCGAACCGCTTCCCGGCGAGCGCGGCGCGCGCCGACGAGGCATCCGTCACCGCCAGCGCCGGGTAGGACGCGGGCCGCACCGCCGACGCGGCCGGCAGCTCGATCCAGGGCTGGGCACGCCAGAAGTCGCCGCGAGTCTCGGGGTCGTCGGCGACGATCACGTCGAGCACCTCGAACAGGTCGGCCATGGTGCGGGTGTGCGGCACCACGACGTCCATGGTCGGCACGAGCGGCCAGTTCCCCCGCACGGAGATCACGCCGCGGGACGGCGTGTAGGCGCACAACGCGTTGTTCGAGGCCGGCGCGCGACCCGACGACCAGGTCTCCTCGCCGAGTCCGAAGGCGGCGAAGCTGGCCGCGGTCGCGGTGCCCGAGCCGTTCGACGAACCCGACCCGAACGCGGCGGTCAGGTACTCGGCGGCGTACGGGCTCTCGGCCCGGCCGTACACCCCGCGCTGCATGCCGCCGTTCGCCATGGGCGGCATGTTCGTGAGGCCGAGGCAGATGGCGCCTGCGGCGCGCAGCCGTTCGATGGTGAAGGCGTCTCGCTGCGCCACGAGGTGCTCGAACGCCGGGCTGCCCGCTGCCGCCGTGAGGCCGCGCACGAGGTAACTGTCCTTGGCGGTGTACGGGATGCCGTCGAGCGGTCCGAGCCTCGCACCGCGCGCCCGGCGCTCGTCTGAGGCGCGCGCTTCGGCGAGCGCGTCGGGGTTGCGCACCACGACGGCGTTCAGTGCGGTCGCGGTGCCAGGGGCGTCGTACGCGTCGATGCGCGCGACGTACGCCTCGACGAGCTCGACCGCGGTCGTCTCCCCCGCGTCGAGTGCGTCGCGCAGCTCGGCGATGGACGCCTCGACGACGTCGAACCCGTGGCCGCCGCGCTGCACGGGTCGAGGGACCGACGAAGGAACGCCTGTGTCGGGAGCCCGCCCCTCGTTCATCGTCCGGCGACCGCCGGCTGCTGCTGCGTGATGCAGTGGATGCCGCCGCCGCGGGCGAACATCGGCCGCGCGTCCACGGTCACGACCCGTCGCCCGTACGCCTCGCCGAGGATCGACGCGGCCCGGGCATCGGCCTGGGCCTCGCCGAACCCGCACACGATGACGCCGCCGTTCACCACGAGATGGTTCACGTAGCTCCAATCGACGAAGCCCTCGTCGTCGCGCAGGGTCGCCGGAGCCGGCAGCTCGATGAGCTCGAAGTCGCGCCCCGAGGCATCCGTCTGCGACTCGAGCACCGCGCGCACCTCGCGCGAGACCTCGAAATCGGGGTGCGCCGCGTCGAGCTGGGCGTGCACCAGCACCCGGCCGGGCGCCGCGAAGGCGGCGACGATGTCGACGTGCCCGCGCGTGCCGTAGTCCTCGTAGTCGCGGGTGAGTCCGCGCGGCAGCCAGACCGTCCGGGTCGTGCCGAGGGTGCGCGCGAACTCGGCCTCGACGCGCGCCTCGTCGGCGTACGGGTTGCGGCCCGGATCGAGCTGCACGGTGCGCGTCGCGAGGACGGTGCCCTCGCCATCGACGTGGATGCCGCCGCCCTCGTTCACGAGCATCGAGCTCACGACCTCTGCGCCGACCTGCGCGGCCGTGAAGCGTGCGATCTCGCGGTCGTGCTTCCAGCTGGCCCAGCGGGGCGCGCCCCAGCCGTTGAAGATCCAGTCGACCGCGCCGAGCAGGCCAGGGCGCTCGTCGTCGACGACGAAGGTCGGGCCGAAGTCGCGCATCCAGAAGTCGTCGAGCGGCGCCTCGACCTGTTCGATGTGGCTGCCGAGCATGCGAGCGGCGCGGTCGCGCTCGGTGGGGTCCACGACCATGGTCACGGGCTCGAACTCGGCGATGGCGTGCGCGACCTCGGCCCACGCCTCGTACGCCTGCTCGGCGGAGGCCGCATCGTCGCCGAGGGTCTCGTTCTGCCGCGGGAACGCCATCCAGGTGCGCTCGTGCTCGGCGGTCTCGGCGGGCATGCGCCAGGCCATGGGCGGCTCCTCGAGGTCGGGGCGCGGATGCCTCGGCGCCACGTGTGCTCGTATTGATCAGCTGATCAACAACTGGCCTGAAACTACATAGACTGAACCGACGATGTCAAGCGAACAGGAGCACCCGAGACCCCCCGAGCGGGGTCGCACATGGTCGTCGAACGCGCCGACACGCGACGATTCGCGACCCCGCGCGCCACGTGCCGAGGGGCGTGCGGCGCGCAAGGCGCCCGAGGAGCGTCGCGCCGAGATCACGGAGGCCGCCCGCGCGCTCGCGCTCGCCGACGGACTCACGGCCGTGACCCTGCGCGGGGTCGCGGCACGGGCCGGCGTCACGCCCGCGCTCGTCGCGCACTACCGCCCGAGCATGGATGAGCTCGTCGCCGAGACCTTCCGCACGATCGTGGCGGCCGAACTGCGCGAGATCGCCGAGGCGCCCACGAGGACGGCTCTCGGCGACCCGACCGCGCCCGGTGCCGCCGATCGTGCCGTGGCGAGTGCAGACACGGCGGCGTCGCCGGCACAGTCCCGCGTCCTCACCGGAGATCGGGACGAGCGCGCGAGCGCGACCGATCGGCTCGGACACCTCGTGCATACGCTCCTCGACGGCAGCCGCGACGACGTCACGCTCGTCTGGGTCGAAGCGTGGGCGATCGGCCGGCGGAACGAGACCCTCGCCGCCGCCGTGCGCGAGCAGATGGACGCCTGGCACGCGGTGCTCCACGACCTGATCGCGGCGGGTGCGGCCGACGGCGAGTTCGAGGTCGACGATCCCGCGTCGGTCGCCTGGCAGCTGCTCGGCATGATCGACGGGCTCAACGCGCAAGCGCTCGTGCGCTGGGGCGAGGGACGCAGCGTGCTGCTCACGCACGCCCTCGAGGGCATGCTCGGACTCGAGCGCGGCGCTCTGCGCTGAGGCATCCGCTCGCCCTGACCTTCACCGCGCGTTGGAGGTCGATGTTCGCACTGGAGGTCGGATCAGACCGACCTCCATCACGGAAATCGACCTCCATCGCGAACCCGCGGGCGCACGCGCTGCTAGTCGGAGTTGTCGCGCAGCCACTCGTCGGCGAGCTTGCGCGGCGCGACCGACAGGAACGCGTCGGCGACGACCTCGCCGAGCCGACGGCGCGAGATGCGGTCGAGGCGCACGAGGATCGCGGACCAGCCGTCGAAGTGCGAGGTCGTGAAGAACACGTCGGGGTCGGACTCGACGAGCGCGAACTTGACGGCCTCGTCATCGACCCGGGCGCCGAGCACCGGGAAGTCCTGCTCGGCGAGACCGAGCTCCTCGAGGTCCTTACGCCGCAGCGGCCGCTCCCACACGAATCCCTTGCCGTGGACGCGCCAGTGGGCGGCACCCCAGCTGACGTGCTCGGTCGTGTCGGGGAACGACAGCGCCAGGCGGCGCACCTCGTCCCAGTCGACGCCGGTCGTCCGCGCGCCGTCCTCATCGCTGCCGGTGTCGACGTCCATGCCGGTCACGCTACGCCCGGACCGCGATCGCGACAATGCCGTCGCGGGCCGCACATGCCGACGCGTGCCGGCACATGCCGTCGCGGGCCGCACATGCCGACGCGCTGACGCGTCACGACGCGTTCGCACGTCCCGTCGCGTTCTCGCGGGACGTCCGCGTTCGCTCGCGCCGCGCTCGCGCGGGCCGTCGCGTTCGCGATGATAGAGACATGCTGCCCGCCACCATGACCGCCGTCGCGGCGACCGGATCCGTCCCCCTCGACGACGAGCGCGCGCTCGTCGACGTCGAGCTGCCGCTGCCCGAGCTCCGGCCGCACGATGTGCTCGTGGAGGTCGCCGCGGTCTCAGTGAACCCCGTCGACCTCAAGATGCGGGCCCGCCGCGGCGCCGACGACCCGCGCATCGTGCTCGGGTACGACGCGGCGGGCACGGTCGTCGCGGTCGGCTCCGAGGTGACGCTCTTCGCGCCCGGCGATGAGGTGTACTACGCGGGCGTCAACACCCGGCAGGGCACGAACGCCGAATACCACGCGGTCGACGAGCGGCTCGTCGGCCGGAAGCCCGCGAACCTCTCGATGGCCGAGGCCGCGGCGATGCCGCTCACGACGATCACGGCGTGGGAGTCGCTGTTCGACCGGTTCGCGCTGGACGAGGCGAGCGACGGCACGCTGCTCGCGCTCGCGGCGGCCGGCGGGGTCGGCTCGATCCTCACCCAGCTCGCCAGGGCACGCACCGGCGTGACGGTCATCGGCACCGCGTCGCGGCCCGAGTCCCAGGAGTGGGTGCGCCGCATGGGCGCGCAGCACGTCGTCGACCACCACGGCGACCTCGCCGCGGCCGTGCGCTCGGTCGCGCCGGGCGGCGTGGACCGGGTGTTCACGCCGAGCACGGCCGGGCGGGTGCCGCTGTTCGCCGAGCTGCTGCGGCCGTTCGGTGAGATCGTCGCGATCGACGAGGACCCCGACATGGATCTGCGGGTGCTGAAGGCGAAGAGCATCGCCTGGCACTGGGAGTCGATGTTCACGCGCGGCGTCTTCGAGACGCCCGACATGATCGCCCAGCACGAGCTGCTCGACGAGGCGGCGGGGATGTTCGAGGCGGGGAGGCTGACGAGCACGCTCACGCGCGAGATCGTCGGCATCGACGCGGCGTCGGTGCGCGAGGCGCACCGGATCGTCGGGTCGGGGAGCAGCATCGGCAAGGTGGTGCTGACGCGGTAGCGGATGCCCCGGGCGGATGCCCCGGGCGGGTGCCTGTGGAGGCCGTGGCCGTGAGTGTCGGCGGCTGCGGTTAGCGTGGTCTCGTCGACCAGGTCGGTCGGCGGCGAGGCGAAAGGGGCCGGATGTTCCTCCTCGACGGTTCCGTCGTCACGAGCGCGAGCGACCTGAAGAAGGCGTCCGACTGCGAGTTCGCGTTCCTGCGCGAGCTCGACGTGAAACTCGGCCGCGACACGCTCTTCGAGCCGCTGAACGACGCAATGCTCGAACGCGCCGGCACCCTCGGCACCGAGCACGAGCTGCGCGTGCTGGCGCGATACCGCGAGCAGTTCGGCGACGGCGTCGTCGAGATCGAACAGCCGAACGTGCGCGATGCCGCGGCCGTGGCATCCGCCGTCGCGCTGACGCGCGATGCCCTGCTCGCGGGCGTCCCGGTCGTCTACCAGGCCACGTTCGCGACCGATGGGTTCATCGGGTTCGCCGACTTCATCGTGCGCCGCCCCGACGGCCGGTATCGCGTGCAAGACTCCAAGCTCGCGCGTCATGCGCGCGTCACCGCGTTGCTGCAGCTCGCGGCGTACGCCGAGCAGCTCGACCGACTCGGCATCCCGCTCGACGACACCGTCGAGCTGCTGCTCGGCGACGGCACGTCCAGCGAGCACCGGCTCGACGACATCACGCCCGTGTACCGGCAGCGTGTCGCCCGGCTCCGGCAGCTCGTCGACGAGCGGGTCGCCGACGACGGCCCGGTCGCGTGGGGCGACCCGCGATACATGCACGACGGTCGCTGCCCGACCTGCGAGCTCGAGGTGCAGGCGAACCGCGACGTGCTGCTCGTCGGCAGCCTGAGGGTCACACAGCGCGAGGCGCTGGCCGAGGCGGGCATCACGACGATCGACGCACTCGCCGCTTCGAGCGGGCCCGTACCGCATCTCATCGAGTCCACGCTCGAGAACCTGCGCGCCCAGGCCCGGCTGCAGCTCGTCGCCGAGGCGCGCGAGCGCGAGGCGTCGGGCCGCCGGCCCGAAGGCTCGCCGCCGCTCCCCCCGCCGGTCGAGGTGCGCGATGCCGAGTCGCTCGCGGCGATTCCGGCGCCGAACCCCGGTGACCTCTTCTTCGACTTCGAGGGCGATCCGCTCTACACCGAGGGCGATGCGACGAGCTGGAACCTCGACTACCTCTGGGGCATGGTCGACGACCGCGAGCAGTACACCGCGCTGTGGGCGCACTCGTTCGCCGAAGAGCGCGAGGCGCTGCTGCGCTTCCTCGAGCTCGTGAAGCTGCGTCGGCAGACCCACCCCGACCTGCACATCTACCACTACGCGAGCTACGAGCGCACGCATCTGACGTCCATCGCCGCTCGGCACGGGGTGGGCGAGGCCGACGTCGATCAACTGCTCGCCGACGGCGTGCTCGTCGACCTCTACCCGATCGTGAAGCGCGGGGTTCGGGTCGGCAGCCGCTCGTACTCGATCAAGAAGCTCGAGCCGCTCTATATGGGCGACGAGTTGCGCGAGGCCGACGTGAAGTCGGGCGCGGACTCGATCACCGAGTACGTGCGGGCCAGGCAGCTCGCCGAGTCCGGCCGGGAGTCCGAGCGGGGCGAGGCGCAACGCATCTTCGACGACCTCGCCGACTACAACCGGTACGACTGCGTGTCGACGCGGCGCCTGCGCGACTGGCTGCTCGGCATCGCGCGCCGGGCGGGCGTCGAGCCCGTGCCGCCGGCGTTCCTCCGCGAGCGCGCGGCGACGAAGGTGTACGAGCCGACCCCGCTCGCGCTGCACCTGCGGCAGCTCGCGGGCCCCGCGACGCCCGGCGACGGCCGCGAGCCCGACCAGACGGCGCTCGCTCTCGCGTCGGCGGCGATCGACTATCACGACCGCGAGGCCAAGAGCTTCTGGTGGAGCCATTTCCTGCGCACCGACCAGCCCGCGGACTCGTGGGAAGACCATCGCGACGTGCTCGTCGTCGACCCTGCTCGCTCGGGCATCGTCACGCCGTGGCACGAAGAGCCGCAGTGGAACAACGCCCGACGCGAGCTGCTGCTCACCGGGCGCATCGCGCCGGGCTCGCGGTTCAGCGTCGGCTCCGGCGTGTTCCTGTTCTACGAGCCCGACACCCCGGTTCCGGCCTTCACGATGCGCCCGGGGCAGCGCCGAGCCATCGACGCGACCATCGTCGAGGTGACCGATGCGGGCCTCGTGGTCGAAGAACGCGGCGCCGCCGGCGAGACCTGGTCGGCCCTGCCGATGGCCGTCGGTCCCGGCCGGCCGCCGTCGACCGACGCCCTCACGTTGGCGATCGCCGAGTGGGCGGCGCCCATTCCCACCACGTTCCCAGCGCTTCCCGCGAATCCCGCGATGGATGTGCTGCGCCGGCTTCCGCCGCGCCTCGAGGTGCGCTCCTCGCTCGAGCGGGCGACCGACCCGCACGACTATGTCGAACGGGTCCTCGGGGCCGTGCAGCGGCTCGAACACTCGTACCTCGCGGTGCAGGGCCCGCCCGGCACCGGCAAGACGTACGTCGCGTCGCACGTGATCGCCCGCCTCGTCGCCGACCACGGGTGGCGCATCGGGGTCGTCGCGCAGTCGCACGCGGTCGTCGAGCACGTGCTCGAAGCCGTCGTCGGCGCCGGGCTCGACCCCGACCTGGTCGGCAAGGCGGTGAAAGACCCGGGCGTGGTCGGCACGCGACCCTTCACGGCGTTCGCGAAGAAAGACGACCTCGCCAGGTTCACCGCCGAACGCGGCGACGGCTACGTCATCGGCGGTACCGCGTGGGACTTCTGCAACGTCAAGCGCGTGCCGCGCGGCTCGCTCGACCTGCTCGTGATCGACGAGGCCGGGCAGTTCTCACTGGCCTCGACCATCGCGGTCTCGGTGGCGGGGCGCAACCTCCTGCTGCTCGGCGACCCCCAGCAGCTGCCCCAGGTCAGTCAGGCACTGCACCCCGAGCCGGTCGACACGTCGGCGCTCGGCTGGGTCGCCGACGGCCACGAGGTGCTGCCGCCCGAGTACGGCGTCTTCCTCGCTGAGACCCGTCGCATGCACGAGGCGGTGGCCGCGCCGGTGTCCCGTCTCGCGTACGAGGGCGAGTTGCGCTCGCACCCCATCGCCGCTGGGCGCCGGCTCGACGGGGTCGAGCCCGGTCTGCACGCGATCCCGGTCGCGCACGAGGGCAATGCGACCGCATCGCCCGAAGAGGCGACGGTCGTCGTGGAGCTCGTCGGCTGGCTGCTCGGGCGGGACTGGTCCGAGGCCGAAGCGACGCCCGCGGGCATCGTCCGCCGCCCACCACGCCCGCTCGAGCAGCGCGACCTCATCGTCGTCACGCCGTACAACGCGCAGCTCACGACCGTTCGCGAGGCCCTCGACCGGGCCGGCTACTCCGAGGTGCCGGTCGGCACCGTCGACAAGTTCCAGGGCCAAGAGGCTGCGGTCGCCATCGTCTCGCTCGCCGCGTCGTCGGCGGCGACCGCGCCGCGCGGCATCGAGTTCCTGCTGCTGAAGAACCGGCTCAACGTCGCCGTCTCGCGCGCGAAGTGGGCGGCCTACCTGCTCTACAGTCCCGGCCTGCTCGACGCCCTGCCGTACCGCCCCGACGGCGTCGCGCAGCTCAGCGCGTTCATCCGGCTCGTCGGCGCCGACACTCCGTCCCCCGTGCCGGCCTGACGGGGCGATGCCGGAGGGGAAGCGTACGTTCTCATGATGGTCACCTTCCACGCATTCCTCGGCTGCAGTCTCGACGGATACATCGCCGGGCCGAACAACGAGCTCGACTGGCTCACCGCGTTCGACGCCACCGGGTACGACGAGTTCTTCGCCTCCGTCGATGCCATGGCGATGGGCCGGCACACCTATGACGTGATGCGTGAGATGGCGCCGGAGTACTACCGGGGCATGCCGATCCATGTGCTCTCGGGCTCGCTTCCGACGGGGCCGCAGCCCGACATGGGCGAGTCGCCGATCACCGTGCACGCCGACGTCCCGTCCCTGCGGGCGGCGATCGACGGTACCGATGTGCGGCGCGTGTACGCCGACGGCGGGCGCACGGTGCAGGGCCTCATCGCCACCGGGCTCCTCGCCGATCTGACGGTGACGCGGGTGCCGGTGCTCATCGGCACCGGCATCCCACTGTTCGGGCCCGAACCCGGCCCGCTGCGTCCGCAGCTGGTCGACTCGTTCGCCACCGAGCAGGGCGCGGTCCAGTCGACCTACCGGTTCGTGACCCCGGAGGAGTGAAACCCGGGGCGCGCCTCGTCGGTCGCTCGTCGACGAGGCCCGCGACATCCGGCGGGCTCGCCGTGCGTCTGCTCGACGACCGTGCCGTGCACGGCGAGACCGCGTGCCGGCGCCGCGCGGCCCACCACCTCGGGGCGGCACGTCGATTCCGATGGCAGCGACGGCCCGGCTGGCGCCATCCTGGGAATAGCGCTCAGGGTCGCGACGTAGTTTAGTGATGTGAATTCCTCAGCAGCCACCGACCTGAACCCGGCCCGCATCACCATGTACGGCGCCGACTGGTGCCGCGACTGCCGCCGTTCGAAGGCGCTGCTCGACGGCCGCGGCGTCGACTACGAGTACGTCGACCTCGAGGTCGTCGCCGACGGCGCCGACCGCGCGAAGGCGATCTCGGGCCGCACCCAGATCCCCGTCGTCGTCTTCCCCGACGGCACGCACTTCACCGAGCCGACCGACGCCGAGCTCGCCGCGAAGCTCGACGACGAAGCCGCCGCCTGACCCCACCCCCGCCTCACCCGCCGAACCGTCACAATCCGTGGGTGTTCACGCGAACACACCCGCAGATCGTGACGGTGTGAGGTCCTCGCACGCGCGGGAGCGGGACAGCCGAGCGCGGCGCGGCCGCGAGGCATCCGGGTGGCGGGCACGCGGGCGCGCGCCGGGTCAGACGACGCGGTCGTTGCCGCCGTCCACCGAGAGGTGGGCGCCCGTCGTCGCCGGCAGGCCCGTGCAGAACGCGAGCACCGCGTCCGCCACGAGCGCGCTCGTCACCTCGACGCCGAGCAGGTTGCGCGTGCGATACTCCTCCACGGTCAACCCGTACCGGGCGGCGCGCTCGGCGAGGAGCTCGGGCGTCCAGATCGCCGTGTCGAACACGGCGTCGGGGTCGACCTGGTTCACCCGGATGCCGTCGCCGGCCCACTCGAGCGCGGCCACGCGCGCCACCTGCGCCGCCGCCGTCTTGCTCGCCGAGTACGCCGCCGCGCCGGGGCCCGGCGCCGCGACATTCTTGGTCGAGACGAGCACGACGCGTCCACCGCGCGGCGCGAGCGACAGGTACGGATGCGCCGCGCGCAGCGCGCGGACGACCGCCGTGGCGTTCACGCGCATGGCACGCTCCCACACGGTGTCGTCGAGCTCGGCGATCGAGCTGCTCTCGGGGAAGATGCCGGCCGCCACGACGAGCAGGTCCACGCCGCCGAAGTCGCGCGCCGCGACGGCGAACACGGCATCGAGCACGTCGGGGTCGCTCACATCCCCGACGACGCCCCGCCAGGCGCCGCCGGTGAACGCCGCCTCGACGCCCGGGTTCAGATCGATGCCCACGACCGCCGCACCCTGTGCGAGCAGTGCCGCCGCCATGGCCCGCCCGATGCCCGACGCGGCCCCGGTCACCACGGCCACCTCGCCATCCAGCGCCTGCCGCTTCGCCTTCGCGAGCTTCGCCTGCTCGAGCGACCAGTACTCGATGTCGAAGCTGTCGCCCTCGTCGAACGACCGGTACCCGCCGAGCCGGTCGGCGGCGTCGATGACGTCAATGGTGTGCAGCGCGATGTCGCGCGCGGCGCCCGCGGCGCCGAGCGTCGCCCCTGCCGTCATGAGCCCCAGCTCGGGGTCGAGCACGACGCGTGGTGCGGGGTCGAGCTCGGTGAACGCGCTACGAGCCCGGCCGCGCTGTCGCTGCACGTACGCCCGGTACTCGGCGGCGTAGGCCGCGACGTCGCGCCCCACGAGCGGCGTGCGCTTGGTGTGGATGACGTGCTCGGGCGTGGCCGTGCCGCGCGAGGTGAGCTCGGCGACCCCGTCGCGTGCGGCGAACGCGAGTGCGCGGGCCGAGTCGGACTGGACGACGAACATCGGATACCCCGCGGCCTCGCTGACCGCCCGGCGCAGCCGCGCGACCTCGAGCGCCTCCCCCGGCCGTGCGATCGCGTCGCCCGCGTCGCCCCACGTGGTGACGCTGAGCACCTCGGACGCGCGTGCCACGAGCTCGAGGTGCCGCGCGAGCGCGGCATCGGCGTCGTCGGCGAACGTGAACAGCCCGTGGCCGCTCAGCACGATCGCGTCGATGCCCGTGAGGTCGGCGCTCGCGATGAGCTTCGCGAGCTCGAAGCCCGGCATCACGTACGGCAGCACGAGCACGCCGTCGCCGAGCGCCTCGGCGGTGCGCTCCGCGGCATCCTCGATGTGCGTGAGTGCGACGATCGCATCGGCGTGCGAGTGCAGGGCCACGCGCGCCGGCAGATGCGCGTGCAGCAGCGCCTCGATCGATGCGGTGGGCGCATTCGCGTCGAGCGACGCCTGGCGCAGCTCGTTCACCATGCGCTCGTCGTCGAGCTCGTCGAGCCGCAGCAGGTCGAGCAGCCTCGCACGCCGAAGCGGCGCGAACCCCGCGGGCTCGATCGTGCCGAGGTTCCAGCCGCTGCCCTTCACGAGCACGAGCTCGACGGCTTCGCCGGTGACATCCCTGCCCGTCGCCTTGATCGACGTGTTGCCGCCGCCGTGGAGTACGAGTGCGGGGTCCCCGCCGAGCGCACGCGACGCGCGCGTGATCTCCTCGAGCGCGGCCGCGACCTCGGGTCCGAGCGGATGCCTCGCCGGCACGCCGGCCTCGCGGGCCGCCTCGCGCGCCCCGCGGGCGTCGCGCGCGTCGCGCTCCGCGCCAGCCGCCGCTTCCCTCCCGCCGCTCATCGGGCCACCTCCGTCCAGACCGCGCCCATGGCCGCGAGCACGCGGTCGAACCGCTCCCCCTGCTCCCGGTACGTCTCACGCTCGACGCCGGGTGACACCACGAGCCCGGGATCGGGGTCCACCCGCCAGCACTCGGTGTCCACCCCCGCGCCGCGAGCCGCGAGCGAGGCGACGCCGCGCGCGCCGAGCTCGGTACCGAGCTGCCGGCGCACGGGGCGGCCGACGACGTCGGCGAACATCTGCGCCCAGAGCGGGTTCTTCGCACCGCCGCCCGCGAGCGTCCACGGCTCGTCGGAGACGGTCGCACCGCTTGCGCGCACCTTCTCGAGCTGCACACGGTGGTACTGCGTGATGCCCTCGGCCACAGCCCTCGCGACCTCACGGTAGCCGTGGCTGCCGCGCGCACCGAGCAGGCTCCCGGAGGCGCCGAGGTGCTCGGGCGCGCCGTGCACGAACGGCAGGAACAGCAGGCCGTCGGCGCCGGCCGGCACGTCGGCCGCGGCGGCGAGCAGCTGCTGCGGAGAGATCTGGTCGACGGCGAACGTGGACATGAGCGACGAGTACCACTCGATGCTCGCGGCCGACGTCGGCGCGACCTCCGCGGCGAGCATGAGCCCCGGCTCGGGGAGCAGGGCGTTCAGCGTCACACGCGGCGGCGCCTGGTCGGCGGGCACGACGACCGCGTTGATCGCCCAGGTGCCGACGATGATCGTCACGTCCCCGCGACCGACGGCGCCCGCGCCGATCGGGCTCGCAACGCAGTCCATGCAGCCGGCCACGACCGGCGTGCCGACGGGCAGCCCGGTCTGCACGGCGGCCTCCGCGGTGATCCGGCCCGCCACCGCATCGGACTCCGCGAGCGGGGGCAGCAGCCGCATGAGCTCGCGCGGCAGCCCCAGCAGGTCGAACGTCGCACCCTCGTACTCGCGCGACGCGAGCGCGACGAGGCCGCAGGCCGAGGCATCCGAATAGTCCGCGCTCGCGACGCCCGTGAGGCACGCCGTGATCCAGTCCTTGCAGGTCAGCGCCCAGCGGGCGCGTCCCAGCACATCGGGCTCGTGCTCGTGCATCCAGCGCAGCAGCAGGCCCGGCTGCCCCGCCCACGGCATGGAGCCCGTGACCGCGCGCACCCGCTCGACCTCGTCGAGGTCGAGCCCGGCGACGATCGGCTCGGCGCGCGTGTCGGTCGAGGCGAACGCCGGCCGCACCGGGCGCAGCTCGTCGTCGACGAGGTAGAGGCCGTTGCCGTGGCCGGTCGCGCCGATGGCGCGCACCTCCCAGCCCTCGGCGTCGAGCCACGCGGTCAGGTTCGACAGGACCTCGGCGACGACACCCCAGAGGCCGTCCATGTCGATCTCCTGGCGATCGCTCGCCACGGCGACCCGCGGGTTCGGCGCCGAGTAGGTGCGCAGCTCGTTGCCGGCCTCGTCGAACGCCGCGGCTTTCGCGGCGGTCAGGCCGACGTCGATGCCGACGACGCAGTGCTTCTTCGTCACGTGGATCTCCTCGCGGTGGTCAGGCAGTCCGTTCGGCCCGGAGTCCACGCGGCATGAAGCGTCGCACCGCGACCCGGTACCGGTCAAGTTGGGTGTCGGCGTGCTCGCGGCTCCACCCGGCGTGCGCGACGAGCACGGCTGCGATCGCGGGCGCCGCCGTCAGGCCGACATCCCGGTTCACGCCGACGGCCATGCGCCGGAGGATGACGTCCTCGAGCGTGTGCGCGCCCTCGTTGCGGACGGCGTGCACGGCCTCGGCCGCGATGGCGCCGGTGTCGCGGTCGACCACCTCGGCCAGCTCGGGCTCGGCGACGACGAGCGCCTCGATCTCGGTCGCGCGTCGCCCGTAGGTGTCGACGAGCCGCTCCGCGGCCGCGGGAGTGAGCGCGCTGTCTCGCACGTAGGCGTCCCGGAAGGCGGTCCAGTCGCCGCCCGGCGCACCCGGGAAGTCGGCGTCGCGCGTGGGCGACTTCGCGGGCCGCCCGCCGAGCGCCTTCTCGAGCCGCTTCGCGACGAGCTCGCCGAGCGCGCGGTGCGTCGTGAACTTGCCGCCGACGATCGTCACGAGGCCGGCGCGGTCGCCAGCGTGCACGATGATCTCGTGGTCGCGGCTGACCTTCGACGGGTCGTCGAGGTCGGCCACGTAGGGCAGCGGCCGGACCCCCGAGTACGACCAGAGCACGTCGTCGGCCGTGAGCTTCGCCGCGGGGATCAGGTCGTTCACCGCGCGCAGCAGGTAGTCGACCTCGTCGTCGTCGATCACGACCTCGTCGATCGAGCCGTCATAGGGCAGATCGGTCGTGCCGATCATGTACTTGCCGGCCCAGGGCAGCACGAACATCGGCCGGGTGTCGTCGGGCGACTCGAAGAAGATGCAGGTCGACGGCGCACCGGGGAAGGCGTCGACGACGAGGTGGCTGCCCTTCGTCGGGCCGATCTTCCGCTCGTGTGTTCCCGCGAGGTCGAGCACGGCGTCGACCCACGGTCCCGCCACGTTCACGACGACGCGTGCGTCGACCTGTTTCAGCTCGCCGTCGACGCGGTCCCGGTAGCGCAGTCCCGTGACCCTTCCGCCCGAGCGCACGATGGACTCGACGCGCGAGTGCGTGAGCACCGTCGCGCCGTGCGCTTGGGCGTCGATCGCGAGCTCGACACAGAGCCGCTCGGTGAGCGGCACGTTCGCGTCGTGGAACAGCCCGCCCCACTTGAGCCCGCCCTCGACGAGCGACGGGTAGTCGCGCCGCAGGCGCCCGCCGAAGACGACGCGTGAGAACGGCAGCGGCTTCCGGAACGAGAGCACGTCGTGCAGGAGCAGCCCGCAGGAGAGCAGCCATCCGGGCCGGCTCGCGCCCTTCGAGAACGGGATGAGCATGGGGTAGTGGTGCACGAGGTGCGGCGCGCGTTCGAGCAGGATGTTCCGCTCACGGATCGACTCGTGCACGAGGTGCACCTCCATCCGCTCGAGGTACTTCAACCCGCCATGGATGAGCCGGGTCGCGATCGCCGAGGTGCGGGCGCCGACGTCGTCCTGGTCGATGAGCAGCACGGAGCGGCCGCGGCGTGCGGCCTCGCGGGCGATCGCGAGGCCGTTGATGCCGGCGCCGATCACGGCGACGTCGACGGAGGCGGGCGCGGGTGCGTACGTCGAGAGAGCGGGCATGCTGGTGAGTCCTCCGGTGAGAGAGCGCGGGCGCGCGGCTGGCGGCACCCTGCAGCGTTCGTGACGGGCCGGCGACGGATGCCTCGTCGCCGGCCCCCTGGCTCAGTGCGAGAGCTCTTCGAAGAGCGCGAAGGCCTCGTCGGGCGTGAGCCCGTCGTGGACGACGCCGCGCACCGCCTGGAGCATGGCCTCCGGGTGCTCGGACTGGAAGACGTTCCGGCCCATGTCGACGCCGGCCGCACCCTCCTGGATGGCCCGGTAGGCGACGCGCAGCGCCTCGCGCTCCTCGACCTTCTTGCCGCCCGCGATGATGATCGGCACGGGGCAGGCGCTGGTGACGGTCTCGAAACCCTCCTCGACGTAGTACGTCTTCACGAAGGCGGCGCCGAGCTCGGCCGAGATCCGGGTCGCCAGCCGGAAGTAGCGCGCGTCGCGCACCATGTCGCGGCCGACCGCCGTGACGGCGAGCACCGGGATCCCCGTGGCCTGCCCCTGGTCGACGAGCGTCGTGAGGTTCTTCACCGACTTGGTCTCGTTGTCGCCGCCGACGAAGACCTGCACCGCGAGCGCCGCGGCGTCGAGGCGGACGGCGTCGTCGATCGAGACCGCGAGCTCCTCGTCGGAGAGCTCCTTGAGCACGCTCGGTCCACCCGACGCGCGCAGCACGATGCCCTTGCCGCTGTCGGCTGGGATCGTGGTGCGCAGCGCGCCGCGCGTGCACATGAGCGCGTCGGCCTGCGGGATGAGCGGCACGATCGAGCGGTCGAGCCGCTCGAGGCCCGAGGTCGGGCCCTGGAAGTACCCGTGGTCGAAGGCGAGCATGACGGTCTTGCCGTCCGCCGGGTCGAAGATGCGAGACAGCCGGGCGCGCATGCCCCAGTCCTGGCCGCCGAGACCCTTGAGGTGGAATCCGCCGCCGACGGCGGTCGGGCCGGCGGCCGCGCCGCCGAAGTCGGTGCCGTCGCGCAGGTCGTCGAGGTCAGCCATGGATGGTCTCCTTCTTTCCGAGGTGCAGGGATGCGCGGAGCCGCGCGAGGGTGGACCGGCCGGTGCCCGTGGCCGCGGTCGAGATGACCACGACCGCGACGACGAGCACGCCCTTGAGGATGTTCTGCGCACCGACCGGCCAGCCCACGAGGTTCAGCAGGCCGGACAGCAGCACGAAGAACATCGCGCCGGTCCAGGCTCCGGCGGGCACTGCGCGCCCGCCCGAGATGAGGGTTCCCCCGATGACGACCACGGCGATGGAGTCGAGCATGTACGAGGTGCCGAGCACAGTGCTCGGCGAGATGAAGGCCGCGAGCAGCGCGCCCGCGAGTCCGGCGAACCCGGCCGAGACGAGGTACGCGCTCGCGGTCACACCGCGCACCCGGATGCCCGCGCGTTCGGCGGCCGGTGCGCTCTGGCCGACCGCGACGATCGAGAGCCCGAACCGGGTGCGCGTCAACATGAACCAGATCGCGACGGTCACGAGCACGACGAGCAGCGCGATGACCGGGATGCCGAGGACCTTCGCGTTCACGAGGCCGCGCAGCGCCGGGTCTGCGCCGGCCCGGTTGGCGTCGGCGAGCAGCAGCGTCGCCGACGTGACGATGAGGCTCGTCGCGAGCGTCGCGATGATGGGCGGCACCCGGAGCAGCAGGATCGCGATGACGCTGATCAGTCCCGCGACGACCCCGGCGGCGACCGCGGCGAGCACACCCACGAGCGGGCCCGCGGACTGGCCGACGGCGACCGAGACGTACGAGGCCATCGAGATGACCGTGCCGACGGAAACGTCGATGTTGCCGGGGCCCAGCGTGATGACGAGCATCTGGCCGAGCGCGACGAGCACCAGGAACGGGGCGAGCGAGAGCGCCTGCGCGAGCGGGTCGAACGGCGCGCCCGGCCGCACGGCGATGATGCAGGCCCAGACCACGGCGACGCCGATCAGGGACCAACCCCACGCGGGCCAGGTGAACCGGCGGCGTTCGGATGCCGCGGCGATCGCGGTCGTCTCGGGCCCCGGGGCGGCGGGGCGCGGCTTCACGGTGCTCATCGGGTGAACCTTTCGGTGACGACGCGGCCCGCGAGCACGGCGAGCACGATGATGCCCTGCGCCGCGGACTGGAGGCTCGACGAGAGGTTCACCAGGCTGAGCAGCACGGTGATCAGGCCGAGCGTGACGGCGCCGAGCGTGGCGCCGATGGGGAGGGCGCGGCCGCCCGAGAACGTGCCGCCGCCGAGGATCACCGCGGCGATGGTCATGAGGGTGAAGTTGCTGGCCGAGTTCACGTCCCCCGACCGGGTCTGCGCGGCGAGCAGGAGCCCAGCGAGGATGACGAGCACGGCCGCGAGCACGTACGCGGTGACCCGGGTCGCGGTCCGCGAGCGGCCGGCCTTGTCGAGCGTCGCGGCGCTCGAGCCGAGCGCGCGCATGCGCATGCCGGCCTTGCTGCGGCGGGCGAGGTACCAGCCGATGAGCGTTGCGAGCACGATGAACAGGATCGGCGCCGGGAAGGCCGTCGGGCGCCAGCTGCCGATCGCAGCGAGCCAGTCGGGGGTCGCGCCGCCAGGCGTCGGCAGCAGCTGCAGCCCGAGCCCGAGCCACACGAACGACATGCCGAGCGTGACGATGATCGACGGCACCCCGCGGCGCTGCACGATGAAGCCGAGCAGTGCGTACACGCCGACGATGCCGACGAGCATCGCGAGCCCGAGCAGCGGACTCTGCGCGAGCGTCGTCGCGGCGATCACCGTGACGAGGCCGACGAGGTAGCCGATCCCGAGGTCGATGTCGCCGACCGACATGATGAGCATCTGCGCCTGCGCCGCGAACACGAGCGGGATGGACGACATGAGCATGAGCGTGAGGCCCGGGATGCTGAGGATGCCGGGCTGGATCGCGACCGCGATCGCGAAGATCGCGATCAGCGCCACGAGCGAGAGCAGCGCGGGCGAGCCGTGCACGGCACTCGTCCTGGCGCGGGCGCCGAACGTCGGCCGGGCCGGGCGCGTGCGTGCGGCGCCCGCCGGGGCGGTGGTGGTCATCGGGTGCCTCCCGTGGCGTCGTCGAAGGAGTCGGCGATGATGCGCTCCTCGGTGTTCGTCTCGCCCGCGAGCTCGGAGACCACGCGGCCGGCGCGATACACGTAGACCCGGTCGCAGTGCGCCATCTCGCCGTTCTCGGTCGAGTACCAGACGATGGCGCGCCCGGCGCGGGCCTCCGCCCTCATGAGCGCGTACAGCTCGTTCTTGGTGGCCACGTCCACGCCGCGGAACGGATCGTCGAGGAGCACCAGCCGGGCGTCGGTCGCGAAGGCGCGGGCGACGAGCACCTTCTGCTGGTTGCCGCCGGAGAGGGCGGTGATCGGGGTCGATGCGGAGCCGCGCACGCGGAGCGCGTCGATCCAGCGACCCGCGAGGTCGCGCTTCGCGCGGCCGTCGACCACGCCGAGCTTGGAGATCTGCCGGAGCGCGGAGACGGTGAGATTCTCGGCGACGCTCCAGAGCGGCAGGATGCCGGAGGTCTGCCGGTCGCCGGGCACGTAGGCCCGGCGCTTCGGCACGGTCGCGCCGCGGCCGCCGCGCCAGAGCCGGCCGAGCACGCGCTCCTGCCCCTGCCCGGCGAGGCCGGCGAGACCGACGACCTCGCCCGCGTGAACGCGGACGGTGTGGCCGTCACCCGAGCGCAGCTCGGCGACCAGCGCACCCTCGGCAGCTTCGTCCGGTGCGGATGTCTCTCCCGCGGCATCCTCGACGAGCTCCTCGGCACGCTCGAGGGCCGAGGCATCCGCTCGCACCTCGCCGCCCATGGCGGCGAGGAGGCCGTCCTCGGTGGCCTCCTGCGCGGCGTAGACGCCGACGACCGTGCCGTCCTTCATGACCGCGATGCGGTCGCTGTGCGCGCGCACCTCGTGCATGCGGTGCGAGATGAGCAGCACGCTCACGCCGTCCGCGACGAGGGTGCGCAGGTGCGCGTAGAGCTGACCCGCGGCGTCGACGCCGAGCGACTCGGTCGGCTCGTCGAGGATGAGCAGGCCGAGCCGGTCGGTGCAGAGCGCCCGGGCGATCTCGACCATCTGCCGCTCGGCCATCGGCAGTTCGCCGGCCCGTCTCAGCACGCTGATCCCGTGGCCGGGGAACACTTCGTCGAGCACGTCGCCGACCCGGCGCTCTGCCCGGCCGCGCCAGCCGAAGCGGGCGCGGCGCGGGTCGGAGAGCGCCGCGTTCTCGGCGACGGTCAGGTCGGCGCAGAGCGCGAGCTCCTGGTAGACCATGCGCACACCCGCCTCGGCGGCGGCCGACGCGGTCCACGGCCGGGACTCGCCCCGCCAGACGATCGCGCCCTCGTCGGGCTGCTCGCGGCCGGCGAGCAGCCGCATGAGGGTGCTCTTGCCGGCGCCGTTGTGACCGACGAGCCCGAGGATCTCACCGCGCGCGACGGCGAGGTCGACGCCGTGCAGCGCCCTCGTGCTGCCGTAGCGCTTCGCGACGCCGATCGCGGCGATCGTGTCGGCGGTGGCCGCTCGCGCGCCTGGGCGGTGCGCCGCTGCGGTTCCGGTCGCGATGGAGGACATCGGTGGCTCCTTCGGGCTCGTCGGCGGGCGGGATTACTTGATGGCGGGCGCCTCGACGGGGTCTCCCGCGAGGTTCGCCTCGATGGCGGCCTTCACCGACGCCTCGTCCCACGGGTACGCGGCGTACTCGTCGGCATCGAGCTGGCTCACCCAGGTGTCGAGGTCCTCCTGGCCGATCTGCAGCAGCGGCAGCACGACCTCGTTGGGCACCTCGTCGCCCGCGAGCTTGGCGAGCGCGACGTAGATGGCGGCGACGGCCTGGCCCGGGTCGGTCAGCGCGGCGAACGAGCCGTTGTCGATGCCCCGCTCCTTCCAGAACGCCAGAGACTTGCCGTCGGTGTCGAAGACGACCACGGGCAGCGGGCGACCGGCCGACTCGAAGGCCTGGATGACACCCATGCCGCCGATGCAGCCGGGCACCGCCGCGATCTCGGGCAGCGACCCGAGCACCGAGACGATCTCCTTCTGCGCGGTCGAGGAGTCGCAGTAGCCGTTGACCTCGGCCGCGACGGTGACGTCGGGGTACTCCTCGAGGATCTCGAGCTGGCGAGCGTGGAACTCCTCCTCGGGCTGCGAGCCGATGACGCCGCGGTTGATGACGATGTTGCCGGCGCCGCCGATGGCGTCGAGCGCGGGCTGGATGGAGACCTCGCCCCACTGGTCGTACGCGTTGCGCACGATGGTCGCGCATTCGGCGTCCATGTCGGCGTCGAGCACGATGACCTCGATGCCTGCGGCGCAGGCCTCTTCGACGGCCGGCACGAGCGCGGTCGAGGATGCCGGGATGACCATGAGTACGTCGGGCGACTGCAGCATGAGGCTGCGGATCTGCGAGGCCTGCTCGGTGGCGCTGTTCTCACCGGGCGCGTTGACCGTCGAGAACTCGGACACGATGCCTTCGCCCTTGAGCTTCTCGGCCTCGGCCTCGAACTTGTCGATGAGGGTCAGACGCCAGCCGTTGACGAAGCCGTTCGACAGGGCGATCGAGATGCCCTCGCCATCGGACGAGCCTTCGCCGGCTTCGGCGTCGCCGCCGGCACAGCCGGTGAGCATGAGCGCGGCTGCGGCCGCGAGTGCGACGGCGCTGCGCCGCAGGGTTCCAAACGACATTGTTCTGCCTCCAGTGTTCGCTTCGCTGCGAGACGCCGGCCCGGCGGGCCGACGCGAGTACTGCGTGCGTTCCGGCGATTCGGCCGGATCCTCGATCCCGGTGACCCGGTCTCGAACTTGTCGTGTCTAACTTGTCATACTCAACTCATCATGACAAGTTGGCAATTACCGCGCTCGTCGATCGCTCGGCTCGGCTCGGCCCGAACGAAAACGGAAGCGGTAGTCTCTCGTCAGCGTCGACGGGCGGCGAGGCGGCGGAGAGAGGAATCGATGGCTCAGCACAGCTCGCTCCGCGGGGACCGGCTCGATCGCGGCGCAGAGACGCCGCTCTGGCAGCAGCTCGTCGCCGTGCTGCGCGACGCCATCCGGCACAATGAGCTCGCCCCCGATCAGGCCCTGCCGTCGGAGGCCGAGCTCATCGACCGCTTCGGCGTCTCACGGACCGTCGTACGCGAGGCGCTCGCGGAGCTCGTGCGCGAGGGACTCATCTACAAGATCCGCGCGAAGGGCTCCTTCGTCTCACCGACGAAGCCCGCACTGCGCTTCATCGGCAGCACCCTCGGGTCCGCCGCCGACCTGCGCGCCACCGGCCGCACCGTGACCACCCACGTGTTGTCGATCGAGGAGGGCGCCGCCACCGACGACGAGGCCGAGGCGCTGCACCTCGATGCCGGCACCGAGGTCACCCGGCTACGCCGGCTCAGATCGGTCGACGGCCTGCCATGGCTGCTCGTGGACACCGCCCTGCCCAAAACGCTCTTTCCCGGGGTCGCGAAGGCGAACCTCGAGAACCGCTCGCTGTACGAGCACCTGCGGCGCCACTACGGGGTCACCCCGAAGGGCGCCGACCGCTGGCTCGAGGCGGTCATCCCGTCCGCCCAGGACGCGGAGCTGCTGCAGCTGAACGCCGGCGAGCCGGCGCTCGCGATCGAGTCGATCACGTGGCGCGACGACGGCACGCCGTTCGAGTACTACCGCGGGCTGCACCGCAGCGGCGAGCCGCGGTTCCACGTCGGCATCCGCTGACCGCGGCGCCCGCGCCGATTGCGCCACGTACGACGAATTGCGCCACGACCGCCGTACGTGGCGCAATCGGTCGGAAGTGGCGCAATCGGTCGGAAGTGGCGCTGCTGAGCGGCCGGCCGGCCGGCGCTACGTCAGCGCGAAGCGCAGCTCAGCCATCGCTGGCCCCGACCACGCGGCCGTGCCCTCGAGATCGTCGCCGCGCACGGTCACGACGCGACCGCCCCGCGCGATCACCAGCAGCGCGAGCTGCGGCAGCAGATCGCCGGCACGACGTCCGTCGGTGAGCGCGTCCCCGGCACCGTGGCCGCTCGCGAACTCGATCGCGCCCGACTCCCGGTCGAGCGTGCCGTTGACCGACGTCGTGAAGTCGAACCAGAACGTCTCGACCGCGCCCTCGACCGCCTCGTGGGCGATCGCGGAGAGGTCTCGTTCGACGCGTCCTGCGCTGCCGTCGGCGAGCGTCTGCAGCTGCGACACTGCCTCGTGCACGTTGAGCTTCGCGAGCTGGTGCCGGACCGCCTCGTCGATCTCTGCCGCATTCAGCCGGTCGGAACCACCCGGCACCGGCACGATGCGCCGCCCGTTGCGGCTGCGATCGATGAACAGGCTCAGCAGCGGCTCGGTCGCGAACACGAACAGCGGGATCCGCTCCTCGGGGTCGCGCTCGTACAGGTCATGCTTGACCACATCGGACACCCGCTTGGCGTACAGGTCGAGGAGCGTCTTGCGCCCCTCGTCGCCCTCCAGCCGGCTGGCTCCGTTCTGCGCTCCGACACCACTGCCGGCGCCGCGCGGCGCACGTTCACCCGGCTCCCGGTTCGTCGCCGCATCGAGGTTCTCGAGGCCCTCGGCCTCGATCTCGAGACGCGTCGCACGATCGGTCGGCGTCGCATGCCAGACACACCACTCGTGCGCCGAGATCGTGATCGCGTACGCCTCCTGATCCTGGCTCGGCGCGCGCAACAACTGACCGAGCGTGAAGTGCGCGCCGACGTGGACGGCGTCGTCGAGCCGATTCGGGAGGACGAACACCTCCTCGAATCCGGGCGCGACGAAGATCGCGATCGAACGTGACAGATTGCCCCACAGTGGCTGGTCTCGAAGGATCGAGTCGCGGCTGCGGCGCAGCGCATCGACCTCAGCCGTGGGTGCCCCATCAGCGCGAACGCGTTCGATCGCCTCGTCGAACGCGCTCTTCACCGCGACCTCCGCACGCTCACGCTCGGCGACGACCGGCGACGTCGAGGTGTAGATGCTGATCGCGGGGTAGTGTTCGCCGGCCAATGCAGCGAAGTCCGCGGTGGTGGGCAACTCGTAGTGAACGGCCATTCGTTCCTCCTCCGGGTTGGTCTCGCGACCCGCGACCGCGGTGCCGCTCGTGCCTCAGCCTAGGAAGACCAGGCCACGAGCGACACCCTTTTGCGGGACACTTGACGCATCGGGGCACAGAGGTTAACGGACCGGATGGTTCGATCGGAGGCGTCCCGCAGGGTCGACCTCCTGCTTCACAGCCCGCAGTCGTCGCAGCCGATCGCCGAACAGCCGTTCCGCGTCGACGACGCGCTCGGCGAAGTTGAGATACCCGAGTTCGGCCCGCCACGGTTCGATGAGCGAGAACAGCCGGCCGAGCGAGGTCGTCAGCCGCTCACCGAGCCCGGGCGCCGCGATGCCGACCGCGTACACCGCGTACGCGGCATCGAATCCCACGGTCGCGCCGGGGAACGGCAACCCGCGCGACGCGGCCTGCCGCTTCGCGGCCGCAGGCCGCACCATCCCGCCGAGATGCCGGATCTCGACGGACACGAGGGCGCACTCCGACTCCGGTCCGGTCGCGCGGGCGAATGCGCGCACGGTCTCGGGGCTGAGCTCCGAGAGTGCCATTCCGTCGCCGAAGCCGGGCACGGGGCCGGGCGGGTCCATGTGCAGCTGCAGCAGCTCGGCGGTGGGCTGCGGATGCATCGAGTCCAGTTCGGGGCCGAGCGCGCGAAGCGGTGCGAGCAGTTCATCGGCGCGTTCCGGCGTGTCCTGGATGGCCGCCTCGATCGCGACGAACGACTTGCCGGAGAGGAACGGCGGAAGCTCGGGCAGCGGCGGCACCCGCAGCACACGGCCGAGGCTCGTCACCGAATCGGGCACGGTCTGCGTCCACTCGCGCCAGGCCTGCAGCACCTCCTCGGTGCGCTCCAGCGGGAAGAAGAGCGTGCCGGCGACCACATCGCCGACCGGGTAGAGCCGGAACTCGAGCGCCGTGACGACGGCGAAGTCGCCGCCCCCGCCGCGGATCGCCCAGAACAGCTCCTCGTCGTGCTCGGCGTCAATGCGCCGCGCCCGCCCATCGGCCGTCACGACCTCGGCGGCGATCACGTGGTTCGCCGCGATGCCGTGCGACCGGGCGAGCCACGACAGTCCGCCGCCGAGGGTGTAGCCGACCACGCCGACGTCGTGCGAGGACCCGGCGAGCGCGGTGAGGCCGTGGGGTGCGGCCGCGGCGACCACGTCGCCCCATTGCGCGCCGGCCTCGACGCGCGCCACCCGGGCGTCGGCATCGATCTCGACGCCGCGCAGCTCATGCGTGCGCAGCAGGATCACGTCCTCGAGCCCGCCGTCGGCGAGCGGGCCGGCGTTGTGACCGGTCGCCTGGGGTGCGACCGCGAGTCCCGCCACGCGTGCGGCGTCGATCGTGCGGGCGACGTCGGCGGCCGAGGCCGCGATGACGACCGCGGCGGGCCGTTGGTCGACGACGAGGTTCCACGCGGCGCGAGCGAGATCCCACCCGTCGTCGGCGGGCGTGACGAGGCGTCCGTCGAGCTCGGTGGCGAGTCGTGCGAGGGCGGCGGTCTGACTGAGCGGGGCGCGCTCGGTGGCCGGTGCTGCCGAGGGCGTGCTGGCATGGGTGTTCACGGTGGGTCCTTTCGGGTTTGGACCCATTCGAGTCAGGCTCCGCCGCGACCGCGTCAGGGCGTTCCCGCCGCCATGCTCAGGGCTACCCCTCGCGGCGTCGCGGAATACCTCGCACGAGGCATCCGTTGGCACCGGTGATGACCACCACACCGCGCCTGTCCGTGCTCGATCTCGTCCCCGTGCGCACGGGCCAGTCCTCGGGCGGCGCGGTCGCCGCCTCGATCGCGCTGGCCCGCGCCGCCGACCGGCTGGGGTACGAGCGGTTCTGGTTCGCCGAGCACCACAACATGCCCGCGGTCGCCTCGACCACGCCGCCCGTGCTCATCGCGGCGACGGTCGCGAACACCGAGCGCATCCGGGTCGGGTCGGGCGGCGTCATGCTGCCCAACCACGCGCCGCTCGTCGTGGCCGAACAGTTCGCGGCGCTCGAGGCGATCGCGCCCGGGCGCATCGACCTCGGCATCGGCCGTGCACCGGGCAGCGACCCGGTGATCACGCAGCTGCTCCGCATCAGCGGCCCCACGGCCGACGTCGATCGCTTCCCCGACCACATCGCCGACATCATGAGCCTGCTGTCGCCCGAGGGCGCGAACCTGCGGCTCACCAGCGGCCGGGAGTACGCGATCGCGGCGACGCCCGCTGCGACGGGCACGCCGACGGTCTGGCTGCTCGGGTCGAGCGACTACTCGGCCAACCTCGCCGCCGAGCTCGGGCTGCCGTACGTGTTCGCCAACCATTTCTCGGGCGAGGGCCTCGAGCGCGCGCTCGAGCTCTACCGCACCCAGTACCGGCCGAGCGAGGCGCACCCGACGCCCGTGACGTTCCTCACGGTCAACGCCTCGGTCGCGCCCACCGCCGACGAGGCATCCGATCGCGCGCTGCCGCAGTTGCGCTCCATGGCGCGGCTGCGCGCCAATCTGCCCATGCGGCCGCTCGAGACCGTCGAGGAGGCGCTCGCCGCCCCGCAGGACTCGATCGGTGCGGAGCTCATCGCCGCCATGCGGCGGCGTTGGATCATCGGCGATGCGGATGCCTCGGCCACCGAGGTGCGCCGCCTCGCCGAGCGGCACGGGGTCGACGAGGTCATGATCGTCCCCATCGCGGGCAGCTACGAGAGCGAGGCGACGGATGCCACGCCGGGGCGCGTGCAGACCCTCGAGCTGCTCGCGGGCGCGCTCAGCTGACGACGGCTGAGGTCTCCGCCGGCGCGTCGGCACGGCGGAAGTGGGTGACGCCGAACGCGTAGAGCACCTTCAGGGTGAAGAGCGCCGCCGCCACGGCGATGAACACCGGCACGGTCCCGTTCGCCACGGTGACCACGATGCCGGTCAGCGTCGCCGCGAGCAGCAGGCCGCCGACCGGCGGCTGCAGCCGGCTGCCGTGCAGCAGGTTGACGACGCTCGCACCGGCGATCGTCGCCGCCCACACGGCCAGCGCGAACGGGATCGCCGCACCGAGCGCGAGCGCGATGATCGGCAGGTGCAGGTGCACTGCGATGAAGATCCAGCGCAGCTTCGAGCGGTCGGCGTAGTAGCGGTCGGTTCCGTGCGTGAAGTTCGCGATGCAGCCGCAGCAGATGTCCGCGAGCAGCACGACGGCGATCACGGCACGCCACCAGTCGACGGCGATGAGCTGGGCGCTGCCGAGGACGCAGATGACGGCGGCGAGGGCGAGCCCACCACCGAGGATCAGGGCGAGGTCGGCGCGGCTCTGCCGCTCACCGAACGCCTCGCGAAGTGCTCCCGGTACGCGTACCTCGTGCATGCCGCGAGCCTATCCAGCACGCTGCGGCCCGGGCCGCAGAAGAGCGGACGCTCATGCACGATCTTCCGCCACAGACGCGGCGGCACCGGAAATGCCCCGGCAGAAGCCGGGGCATCCGTGGGCGGCGGGTCAGGCCGCGAGGCGGCGGAGGTCGTCGGTCGACGCGTGGAACTCGTCGCCCTCGGCGATCACGACATCCCGCGGGACGCGCGCGCCGTTCTGCACGCGTGCGCCGTCGCCGATCGTGGCATACGGGCCGACGACCGCGTGACGGCCGACGACCGCGTGGCGGCCGATGTGCGCGTTGACGCCCACGATCGCCCGCTCGGCGACGATCGCGTCACGGTCCACCCAGCCCCCCGGCCCGATGCTCGCATGGCGCTGCACCTCGGCTCCCGGGTCGACGTAGGCTGTCGGGTCGACGAACGCGGTCGGGTCGACCTTCGCGGTGGTGGCGACGAGGCCGCGACCGTTCGGGTGCTTGCGGTAGCGGCGCAGCACCCCGCTCTCGTCCTCGAACTCGACGTAGTGGATGCCCACGTGTCCTCCTTTCACGGACAGGTGTCTGCACGGACCTGGAAACTCTCACGTCCGAACATGGATACAACACCGAACCTGATCTGGGAATTCCCTTGCGCTCGGGCGCGCGCTGATTTACGGCCCGTAGGCTGACGGGAGCCGGTTCCCTTCTGAACCGGCGCGTTCCAGCGCGCCCGCGACGACGCCGGCCTCGAAACCCGGGATTCTTCCATGACGTCAGCCGAGCACGGCGAGCCACCGCTCATCGAGCTCGACGACGTGCGCATCCGGCATGCCGGCGCCGCGGCCGCGACACCCGACGGGGTCACGCTCGACCTCCGGCCCGGCGAGGTCGTCCTCGTGCTCGGGCCGTCGGGCTGCGGCAAATCGACCCTCACGCTCGCGCTCAACGGGCTGATCCCGCACGCCGTGCCCGCGGAGGTCGACGGGCAGGTCCGGGTCGCCGGGCTCGATACCGCGACGCATACGGTCGGCGAGCTGAGCGCGCACGTGGCGATGGTGTTTCAGGACCCCGATGCGCAGGTGGTCACGGGCAGTGTGCTCGACGAGGTCGCGTTCGGCCCTGAGAACCAGCTCGTCCCCGCCGATGAGGTGCTCGCGCGCGCGGAGCGCGCCCTGAAGCTGGTCGGGCTGTGGGAGCGGCGCGGCGACGACCCCGACCGGCTCTCGGGCGGTGGCCGTCAGCGCCTCGCGATCGCGTGCGCGCTGGCCATGAACTCGCGCGTGCTCGTCCTCGACGAACCGACCGCGAACCTCGACCCGGCGGGCATCGACGAGGTGTACGCGGTGCTGCGCGAGCTCGCGAGCGAGCGCGACCACGCGATCGTGCTGGTCGAGCACAACCTCGACGCCGCGGTCGACCTCGTCGACCGGGTCGTCGTGCTCGACCGGGCCGGCCGGCTGGTCGCCGACGGCCCGGCGCGCGAGCTGCTGCGCACACGTGCGCTCGAGCTCGCCGAGCTCGGCGTGTGGCTGCCCGTGTCGACGATCGCCGCACTGCGATTGCGCGACGCCGGCATCGTGCTGGACCCGCTGCCGCTCACACCGTCCGAGCTCGGCGCCGCGCTCGACGCCGCGCCCGAGCTGCCGGCGCCGGCCGTGCCGTCGCGAGTCGTCGGCGGAATCGCCCGACACGCCGACGCAGACGGCCGCAGCCGGCGTGTCGACGCGGACGTGCCGACGACTCGCAACGGCGAGCGCGGGACGGATGCCACGGGCGCGACAGACACCCCGGGCGCGACGGATGCCACGGGCGCGACCGCCGTGCGGGTCCGGGGCCTGTCGGTGCAGCGGGGTGGCCGCCGTGGGCCGACCGTCGTCCACGAGGTCGATCTCGACATCGCCGCGGGCGAGTTCCTCGCCATCGTGGGCACGAACGGGGCGGGCAAGACGAGCCTCCTGCAGGCGATCGCCGGGGTGATCCCGGCGCCGCCCGGCGCCGTCGAGGTGCTGGGCCTCGACCCGACGCGCGCCGACGCGCGCGAACGCACCCGCCGCATCGGCTTCGTGTTCCAGAACCCCGAGCACCAGTTCGTCGCGCCGACGGTCGGCGAGGAGCTCGAGCTCAGCCTGCGCCAGCAGGACGTGCCGGACGCCGAACGCGACGAGATCGTCGAGCGGATGCTCCGGCGGTTCGGGCTCGACGCGCTGCGCGCGCAGCATCCGTTCCTGCTCTCCGGCGGGCAGAAGCGGCGTCTCTCGGTGGGGACCGCGCTGATCGCGGGCGCCCCGGTGCTCGCGCTCGACGAGCCCACGTTCGGCCAGGATCGCGAGCGCGCGGCCGAACTGCTCGGGATGCTCCGCCGGCTGAACGACGAGGGCACGACCGTGCTCGTGGTCACGCACGACCTGCAACTCGTCGCCGATCACACCACGCGCATGGCCGTGATGGCCGAAGGACGACTGCTCGGCGTCGGGCCGACCGCCGACGTGCTCGCCGGGCCGCTCATCGAACAGGCCGGGCTGCGGCATCCCCCGCTCGCCCGCGCGACCCGCGGGCTGATCCGCCACCCCGCCTGGCACGGCGTCACCCGGCTCGCGCAGCTGCCGTCGACGGGAGGCGCCGCATGAGCATCCCTCCCGATCCGCGGCCGGCGGTCGCTCGTCCGCGACGCGACCCGGCCGCCGCGACCGCAGTCGAGGCCGGCCGTGGAGCACCGGGCGCCGCGCCCCGCTCGGTCGGGACCGCGCCGACCACGACCGGGGCGACCGAGCCCGCCGCGGCCTCTGGCGGCGGCCGATTCCTGCTGCGACTCAACCCGCTCGCCAAGATCGCCGCACCGCTGCCGGTCATGGTCGCCGTCATCTTCACGCGCGACCTGCTCGTGCCGGGGGTCCTGGTGGTCGCGTCGCTCGTGCTCATCCTGGTCGGCGCGAAGCTGCGCGCGCGAACCGTCCTGTTCCTCCTCGTCGGCACGCCGCTCGTCATCGGGCTGCTCGCCCTCAGCTTCGGCGCGTGGGTCGACCCGTCGCGCGTGGCCGAGACCGCGCCCGGGGCATCCGTCGTGCTCGTGGAGATCGGGGACTGGCGCTACACCGCCGCCGCCCTCCTCGTGGGACTCGCGACGGCGCTCCGCATCGTGGCCGTCGTGATGCTCTCGCTCATCACGGGTGTCTCGACCACGGGGCCGGAACTCGTGCGCGCACTCGTGCAGAACCTGCGCGTGCCGTATCGCATCGGGTACACGACGCTCGCGGCACTGCGGTTCGTGCCGCGGTTCGGGCACGAGCTCGAGGTGATCCGGGCCGCGCACCGCGTGCGGGGCGTCGATCACGGCCGCGGACCGCTGGCCTGGTTCCGGCGCACGATCGGGCTCGCGATCCCCCTGCTCGCGAGCGCGATCCGGCACGCGGAGCGCGTGGCGCTCGCCATGGACGCCCGCGCCTTCGGCGCGCACCCCACCCGCACCGAGCGGACGATCAGCCGCTGGCGCGCGCGTGACACCGTCTTCGTGATCGCGTTCTGGGTCGCCGCCGCCGCGCTCTTCTGGTGGGCTGCCGCCCGCTGACGCACGCCGAGACACGGCGAGTCGCGGCGAGTCGTCGGAGAACTTTCAGGGCGCGCCGGTGCATGGCGTTCGCACACGGCGTGTTGCGAGGATCTGCCGACGACTCGCCACGCGGCCGCCCGGCAGACAGGCGGATGCCCCGGGCACGAGCCCGGGGCATCCCCCACGTGCGACGCGAGGCGTTACGCGGCCGTGGTGCCCTCGATCTCGACCACGAACACGAGCGTCTGGCCGCCGAGCTGGTGGGCGGCCGGGTCGGTGCCGTAGCCGAACTCCGGCGGGATCGTCACGATCAGCTTGGTGCCGACCTTCTGGCCGACGAGCGCCGCACCGAAGCCGGCGATGACCTGGTCGGTGCCGAACGTGGCCGGGTCGCCGGGGTAGGACTGGTCGAAGATCTCCTTGGTGTCCCAGTTCAGGCCCTGGTACCGCACCGAGACCTGGTCGCCGGCTCCGACGGTCTCGCCGTCGCCCTCTTCGAGCACCTTGAGCAGCAGCTCGGGCGACGCCTCGGTGTCGGGGATCACGACCGTCGGCGGCTCGGTGCCGTTGAAGGTCACCTCGGGCACGTTCTCGGTCCACTCGCTCGTCTCGGCGGGCGCCGGCTCCTCGGTGATGCCCGTCACGTCGGCGACGATCACGACCGCCTCGCCCGGTCCGACGCCGATCGAGTCGTTGCCCTGGTCGCCGTAGACGTCGGCCGCGGGCGCGACGGTCGCCGTGCGAGTGCCGATCGGCACGCAGTCGACCGCGGCGCGGAAGGCCGTCAGCAGCGAGGACTCGCCGACCCCGAGGCTCGCGGGCTGCGAGATCAGCTGCTCGCCGCTCGTGGCGCTGTACATGGTGAGCACGACGTCGACGGCGTCGCCGGGCTCGGTCGGGTCTCCCTCACCCTCGATCAGGATGCTGCGCTGGAGCTCATCGGTCTCGACGGGCGTCTCGAAGGTCGCGTTCGGCGCCTCGCCGAACGCACCGTCGGCCGTGACGCCGTCGGAGGCCGAACCCGGTGAGAGGTCCATGCACTCCCCGGCGGCAGCGGGCGCCGTCGACTCGGCGGGCGATCCGCCGCCAGCACACCCGGCGAGGACGAGGGCGGATGCGGCGGCGAGCGCTACGGGCGCGGCAAGGCGCAGGGCGCGGTTCATGAAGGTCTCTCTTCGTCGATGACAGTACCGACCCAGTCTGCCCGGTCCGGCTACGGATTGCCTGAGTCATCGCGGCCTCGTCGCCGCGCGCGTCGGCACCGCCTGCTCCGGATCCACGTCATACTGTGCCTGTGCCCGAACGGCATGATGGGCAGTATGGGGGAAGAGACGATGGGGCCGGATTCCGCCGATGGATCAGCCGTACCCTCGACCGCGGCCGCGTTCACCGCGCTCGACGGCCCGCTGTGGGAGCCGCTCGGGTCGGCCGCCGTCCTGCGCGCACAGCCCCAGTTCGACGAGACCGTGCTCGACGCCTGGTGCGGCGACGGGGCCGCGTCCCTGCCGACCGCGGCACTCGTCGGGCCGACCGGCCACGTCGACGCGATCGACCCCGACGGCACGCTCGTCTCGATCGCGCGCGAGCGCAGCGAGCACCTGCCCCAGCTGCAGCTGCACGTCGCCGACCCGGCCGAATGGCCGACCGGCGAGTACGACCTCGTGCAATGCGTGCTCGGCCTCGCGTCCTGCAGCACGCCCGACGAGACCGCGCGTCACCTCGTCGCGCTCGTGAAGCCCGGCGGGCGGTTCGTCCTCTCGCTCTGGGCACAGGGCGCGCTCGCGCCCCTCACCGAGCTCGCACGCGAGGCGCTCGCTGACCTCGACGTGGCGCCGGAGTCCGAGGGTGCGCCCGAGCCGGAGGACGACGACGAGGCGGCGCCTTCGGACCAGGAGACCGATGGGCCCGACGAGGTCGAAGCGACGGATGCGTCAGACCGCTCGGATGAATCGGACGATGAGGACGACAACGACAACGACAACGACAACGAAGACGACCACGACGAAGACGAAGACGACGACGACGACGGCGACGGCGACGACGACGACGACCAGGACGACGAAGACGACGACGCCTCGGACGACCAGGATGCTACGGACGCTTCGGACGTCGAAGCTGCTGCGGACGACGAGGAGGCTCCGGGCGCGGCACCGGCCGGCGCCCATGCGGGCGGCGCGGCCGAGCGTGCGGCTGCCGACGAGACATCCGTCGACGCCGCGCTTCCCGGCACGGCCGGGACGCTCGCGACGCTACTGCACGATCTCGGTCTCGTCGACGTGCGCGCGGAGCGCGTCGACCGGCACCTCGACCTCGAGGGCGAGCTCGCCTGGCAGCTCGTGCTCGGTGCCCGGCTGCTGCCGGCCGACGCGCTGGACGCGCTCGACGAGGCGGCGCGCGATCGGCTGCGGCACCGCGTGCTCGACGGTGTGGCCGAACGCGGGCTCACGCGCATCGACGCGTCCACGTTGATCGCGGTCGGGCACCGCGCCGGCTGAGGTCGTCGACCCTTCACTCGAGGAGCGTGGGACCTCGCCAAGACCGCGCCGAATTGCAACTCGGCCAACATACTAGTACGGTGGCTTGACGCACGACACCTCAATCCGCTTGAAGGACATCCCATGCAACGAAGCGTTTCCCGTACGGCCGCCACACTCGTCGCCACCGTCCTGGCGTGCTCCATCGCGCTTGGCACCGCATCCGCCGCTCACGCGACGGGCAAGTGGCTGTGGAGGGGGTTCAGCAGCGAGCAGGAATGCAACGATGAGCGCGCGCGACTGCTGCTCGCCGACGACGTGACCGCCGTCACGGACTGCTCGTTCCGCACCGAGATGGGGCTCTGGGAACTCCATTTCCTGCGCGCCTAGACGTTCGACCGAATGCTCGCGCGGGGGCCTGCCGGTCTCAGTGATCGGCGTCGCCGCCGATCGCGACCGGGCGGTCGGTGTTCGACCATTGGCTCCACGAGCCGGGGAACAGCGCCGCGTCGATGCCGGCGATGGCGAGCGCGGCGACCTCGTGTGCGGCCGTGACTCCGGAGCCGCAGTAGGCCCCGACGGCCGTACCGGGATGCACGCCCAGCTCGGCGAATCGTGCGCGCCGTTCTTCGGGCGACCGAAAGCGCCCCGCCTCGTCGAGGTTCGACCCGGTCGGCGCCGATACCGCTCCGGGAATATGACCGGCCTTCGGATCGACGGGCTCGACCTCGCCGCGGTATCGTTCCGCGGCCCGGGCGTCGAGCAGCACGCCCGTCGCGGGCAGCCCGGCGACCTCGTCGATGTCGAGCACGGGGAGATGCCCGAAGTGCGCGACCGCGTCACCCCGCTCGGGCACGACCTCACCGGCCTCGAGTGGGTGCCCCGCACGGGTCCACGCCGATAGGCCGCCATCGAGCATCGAGACCTGCTCGACGCCGGCGAACCGCAGCAGCCACCAGGCGCGGGCCGCCGACTGGTTGCCGAGGTCGTCCATCACCACGACCTCATCCCCCGCGTGCACACCCCAGCGCCGCAGCGCCGCCGTCAGCTGCGCCTCGGTCGGCAGGGGGTGGCGGCCGCGCCCTTCGGCGCGGTGATCGGCGAGCTCACCGTCGAGGTCGACGTAGACCGCGCCCGGCACATGCCCGGCGCGGTATGCGGCCGAGCCATCGGGCTCGGCGAGTGACCAGCGCACGTCGAGCACGACCGGGCGGCCGGCCCGGCCAGTGCGCAAGCGGGCCGCGAGCTCGTCGGCGGAGATGAGGATGGGCATGCGCTCCATCTTCGCCCACGGCGGCGTCCATGCGCACGCCTCCCGCCCGAGACATCCGCCTGTCCGTTGCCTCCGCACGCTCGAGGGCGCGGGGTCAGTTCGCCGTGACGCGGGGTCCGCGACGCTGGATCTCGGGTACGCGCAACTCGGGCACGACCCGCATGATGAACCGGTCGAAGTCGGGCGCGGTGAACGCGGCGTACCCGTGTTCCGGCGCGTACAGCAGGCCGAGGTCGATCAGCTCGGCTCGGATCGGGCCGACCTGGGTGGATTCGCGGCCCATGAGCCGGGCGACGTCGGCCGCCTTCTGGGGTTCCGGGCCGAGCTCGGCCATCGCGCGGAGGTACGCGGTCTGCAAGGGCGTCGCCCGCTCGAGCCGCACCCGGAAGAACCAGCTGTCGAGCCGGGCGTCGTACGCGTCGTGCGCGAGCTCGACGTCGGCGCAGCGCACGAGGTCGCCTTCGGCGACCGACCAGGTCTGCGCTCCGAGCTCCTGGATGAAGCACGGGTATCCGCCGGTGATGTCGAGTGCGCGTTGCACCGCGGCGTCTTCGAACGCCACGCCCTCGGCGAGCGCGGGCTCGGTCAGCGCCGCACGCGCGTCGTCGGGCGCCAGCGCGCCGATCGAGGGGAACGAGAAGAGCCGGTCGGCGTACGATCTCGCCTCACCGGCGAGCTCGGGGAGGTGCGGGAGCCCCGCACCGACCCACGTGATCGGGAGGTGACGCTGCGTCGTCGCGTGCACCGCGTGCACGAGGGCCTCGAGCTGCGTTCGCGACAGGAACTGCGCCTCGTCGATCAACAGCACGACGCCCCGCTGGTGCATCCTCGCCGCCTCGCCGATCGCGACGAACACGTCGGCGAGATCCATCTCGAGGTCGCCGGAGTCGCCCGCGCCCTCGGCGGCGCGTACGTCCCAGGCGACCCCGAACGCGCAGGCGAGCTCGATCTGTTCGGCGAACGCCGTCAGCACCTCGGCCGCGATGCGATCACGCTCGGTCCATCGGGGGCGCGGTGCGAGACGCAGCAGCGCGGCCTTGAAGTGCGTGAACACGGCCTGCCGGAACCGGCCGTCGTCGCACTTCGCCGCCTCGAGCTCGACGGGTTCCCACTTCTCGGCGCGCGCGATCTCGGCGAACCTGGCGAGGAGCACGGTCTTGCCGACGCCGCGCAGGCCGGTGAGCAGCATCGAAGGCTCTGCGCGGCCGCGCTGCAGGCGGCGGAGGAGGACCCGGAAGCCGTCGAGCAGCTCAGCTCGACCGGCGAGCACCTCGGGGTCTGCCCCGGCGTGCGGCGTATACGGATTGCTCGCGCGGTCCACCCGGCGAGTGTACTCCGTCCCGGAGATTTTATGAAGTCTCGATAAATCGCCCTAAAGCGCTCAGCCGATCAGCTAGACTGTGGGCTCGACGGTTCGAACGCGCGATGTGATGAGGAGGATGGATGATCCTCAGCCTCGTCCTGTTCGGCGCCCTGTCGCTCGTCGCGCCGCTGCTCACGAGGCTGTTGGGCCGCCGGGTCTTCCTCGTCCTCGCGCTCCTGCCCGCCGCGGTCTTCGTGGTGCTGCTCACGCTGCTGCCCGACGTGATCGACGGCACCGCGATCGTCGAATCCGTCGACTGGATCCCCGCGCTCGACATCGCGCTGAGCTTCCGCATCGACGCGCTCGCGCTGCTGCTCGCCCTGATCGTCACCGGCATCGGCGCGCTGGTCCTGATCTACTGCACCTGGTACTTCTCCGACGACGAGCCCTCCCTCGGTCGGTTCGCCGCGCTCCTGCTGGCCTTCGCGGGCGTCATGCTCGGCCTCGTCACCGCTGACGACGTGTACATCCTGTTCACGTTCTGGGAGGCGACGAGCGTGCTCTCGTACCTCCTCATCGGCCACTACACCGGCCGCAAAGAGAGTCGCGGTGCCGCACTGCAGGCGCTCACGGTCACCACCTTCGGCGGACTCGCGATGCTCGTCGGGCTCGTTCTGCTCTCGGTCGAGGGCGGCACCACCTCGCTCAGCGCGCTCATCGAGAACCCCGTGCTCGGCACGGCCGGCGAGTGGGGCATCGCGCTCGTGCTCATCGGCGCGATCTCGAAGAGCGCGCTCGTGCCCTTCCACTTCTGGCTTCCGGCCGCCATGGCCGCGCCCACCCCGGTCTCCGCGTACCTGCACGCGGCGGCGATGGTCAAGGCGGGCGTGTACCTCATCGCACGGCTCGCCCCGGGGTACGCCGATCTCGAGGTGTGGCATCCGATCATCGTCATCCTCGGCGCGACGACCATGCTCGTCGGCGGCTGGCGAGCGCTCCGCCAGTACGACATCAAGCTGCTGCTCGCGTACGGCACCGTGAGCCAGCTCGGCTTCCTCGTGCTCGTCACGGGCTTCGGCACGCGCGATGCCGCGCTGGCGGGCGTCGCCCTGCTGCTCGCCCACGCCCTGTTCAAGGCCGCGCTGTTCCTGGTCGTCGGCATCGTCGACCATGCCGCGGGCACGCGCGACTGGCGCAAGCTCTCCGGCGTCGGCCGGCGCATGCCCGTCGTCGCGACCGTGGCGATCCTCGCCGCCGCGTCCATGGCCGGCCTGCCACCGCTCATCGGCTTCGTCGCGAAAGAGACCGTGTTCACCGCGTACCTCGAGGCGACGAGCGCGGGCGCCATGACCGGCCTCGCGGGCTGGGCCTGGCTGGCCCTGATCGGCGCCTTCCTCGGCTCGGTGCTGACCGTCGCCTACAGCGTGCGCTTCATCTGGGGTGCGTTCTGGTCGAAGCCCGGCGTCGAGCCCACGCCCCTGCACCGCGAGAGCCCGCTCATCACGGTCGCCCCCGCGGTGCTCTCGATCGCGAGCCTCGTCGCCGCGTTCGGCGTCGCGGCGATCGAGCCGCTCCTCGCCGCCTACGCGGACGAGCTGCCCGGCCCGCTCGACTACCACCTCGCCCTCTGGCACGGGTTCGAGACGGCGCTCGCGATCTCGGTCGCGGTGTACATCCTCGGCGCGCTGCTCGTGTGGGGCCGCGCCCGCGTCGCCCGCATGCAGGCCTCGGTCCCGCAGCTCGTCGACTCCGGTCGCGGCTACCTGCGGGTCGTCTCCGCGGTCGACCGGTTCGCCGCGGCGCTCACGACCGCGATCCAGAAGCGGGGCCTCCCCGGCTACGTCGCGGTCATCGTCCTGGTCTTCATCGGCGGCCTCGGCGCGTCGGCGATCGCGAACACCGTGTGGCCAGGGAGCATCCGGCTCTGGGATTACCCGGCCCAGCCGTTCCTCGCCCTGGTCATGGCCGTCGCCGCGATCGCGGCGACGGTGGTGCAGCAGCGCATGTCGGCCGTGCTGCTCGTGAGCATCACGGGCTACGGGCTCGTCCTGCTGTTCGGCATGTCGGGCGCACCCGACCTCGCCCTCACCCAGGCCCTCATCGAGACCGTCACCGTGGTCGTGTTCGTGCTCGTGCTGCGCCGGCTCCCGAAGCGCATCGGGCAGCGGAACCCACCCGTGCACCCGGTCGCACGCGGCATCGTGGGCGCGGTCGCCGGGCTGGTCATGGCCGTCATCGGCTTCATCGCGCTCGGCGCGCGGATCCAGCCGACCATCTCCGAGGGCCTCCCGGCGCTCGCCATCGAGGCGCACGGCCAGAACGTGGTCAACGTGATCCTCGTGGACATCCGCGCGTGGGACACGCTCGGCGAGATCTCGGTGCTGGTCGCGGTCGCGACCGGCGTGGCGAGCCTCATCTTCGTGTCGGGCCGCACCGGCGGGGCGCCGCGGCTGGACAGCGTGCCGGGCCGCCGCGACCGTCTCCGGCCGGTGCCCGAGCCCGCGTCGAGCATCCGCGGCGTGCGCCCGAGCGTCGCCGACACCGCGGGCGAGGTGCACGCCTCCGGCGAGGCATCCGACAACCGTCAGACGTGGCTGCTCGCGGGCCGCACGCTCTCGCCGCGTCGTCGCTCGATCCTCATCGAGGTGCTCGTACGGCTGCTCTTCCACCCGGCGATCATCGTGTCGGTCTACCTGCTCTTCGTCGGCCACAACCAGCCGGGTGGCGGCTTCGCCGGCGGCCTGCTCGCGGGCATCGCGCTGATCGCGCGCTACCTCGCCGGCGGGCGGTACGAGCTCGGGGAGGCCGCGCCGATCGATGCCGGCCGCCTGCTCGGCACGGGCCTCCTGCTCGCTGCCGGCACCGCGGCGTCGTCGCTGGTGTTCGGGCTGACCGTGTTCGAATCCACCTGGTTCGAGCTCGACGTCCCCGTGCTCGGCACGCTGTCGGCCGGCACCTCGACGATCTTCGACATCGGCGTGTACCTCGTGGTCGTCGGGCTCGTGCTCGACATCCTGCGCGCGCTCGGCGCCGAGGTCGACCGCCAGCAGGAGGAGGCCGACGAGGCCTCCTCCGACTCCGACTCCGGCTCCGACTCGTCCGGCTCGTCCGACTCGTCCGGCTCGTCCGACTCGACGCCCGCGGGGGTGCGCTCGTGACCGCCTCCCTCACGCTCCTGGTCCTCATGGCCGTGCTCTTCGGTGCGGGCATCACGATCATGCTCGAGCGCAGCCTGACGCGCGTGCTCATCGGGTTCCTGCTCGTCGGCAACTCCGTCAACATCCTGATCTACCTGATGAGCGGCAGTCCGGGCCTCGCGCCGCTGCTCGGTGAAGGCGTCGATCCCGGCGAGATCTCCGACCCGCTCCCCCAGGCGTTCATCCTGACCGCGATCGTGATCAACCTCGGCATCACGAGCTTCATGCTCGCGCTCATCTACCGCTCGTGGTGGCTCGCGCAGCTCGGCGACGAGGGCGACTCGGTCGACGACACCGAAGACCTCATGGAAGACGTCGAAGAGGCCGAAGAGCTCATCCGTTCGTCGGCAGAGGACGACCGCGCCATTCAAGAAGTGCTCGAAGCGAGTGACGAGGAGGCACCCCGATGAACCCCTCCACCCTCGTGCCGCTCGTCGTCCTGCTGCCGCTCATCGGCGCCGCGATCAACCTCATCCTCGGCCGCCACCGTCGCGCCCAGATGGCCGTCTCGGCCACCGTGCTCAGCGCGGTCGCGGTCATCGCCGCGACGCTGCTCCTGATGGTCGACGAGGCCGACCAGGGCGTGTCGGTCGCGGTGGGTGCGTGGGAGGCGCCGTGGGGCATCGTGCTCGTGGTCGACCGCCTCGCGGCGATCATGCTCGTGATCTCCGCGGTCGTGCTCCTCGGCGTGCTCGTGTACGCGGTCGGCCAGGGCATCGCGGACCAGCACCGCGAGACCCCGGTCTCGATCTTCCACCCGACGTACCTGATCCTCTCGGCCGGGGTGTTCAACGCCTTCATCGCGGGCGACCTGTTCAACCTCTACGTCGGGTTCGAGATCCTGCTGGCGGCGAGCTACGTGCTGCTCACCCTCGGCGGCACGGGCGAACGCATCCGCGCGGGCGTCACGTACATCATCGTGAGCCTGGTGTCGTCGCTGTTCTTCCTGTCGGCGATCGCGCTCATCTACGGCGCGACGGGCACGGCCAACATCGCCCAGCTCTCGGTGCGGCTCGCCGAGCTCCCCGACTCGGTGCAACTCATGCTGCACCTGCTGCTGCTGCTCGCGTTTGGCATCAAGGCCGCGGTGTTCCCGCTGTCGTTCTGGCTGCCCGACTCGTACCCGACCGCGCCGGCCCCGGTCACGGCCGTGTTCGCGGGCTTGCTCACCAAGGTCGGCGTGTACGCGATCATCCGCACCGAGACGGTGATCTTCGCCGAGCACGATGTATCGACGCTGCTGCTCATCGTCGGCGGGCTCACGATGGTCGTCGGCATCCTCGGTGCACTCACCCAGGCCGACATCAAACGTCTGCTGTCGTTCACGCTGGTCAGTCACATCGGGTACATGATCTTCGGCATCGGCCTCGCCAGCGAACTCGGCATCGCCGCGACGATCTACTACGTCGTCCACCACATCACGGTGCAGACCGCGCTGTTCCTCACGACGGGCCTCATCGAGCGCTTCGGCAGCTCGACGTCGATCACGCGACTCGCCGGCCTGCTGAAGGCGTCGCCGCTGCTCGCCATCCTGTTCTTCATCCCGGCGCTGAACCTCGGCGGCATCCCGCCGTTCTCGGGCTTCCTCGGCAAGGTCGGGCTGTTCGTCGCAGGCGCCGAAGCCGCGCCCGGCGACGAGGGTGGGCCGGCCTGGCTCATCTGGGTCGTGATCGCGGCCGGCGCCGCCACGTCGCTCATCACGCTGTACGCACTCACCCGGTTCTGGAACATGGCGTTCTGGCGTGGACGCAACGAGCTCGAGGGCTACGACTCGGTGCTGCTCCAGTCGGTGCAGGAGTTCCCGGATGCCTCGGGCACCACGACGCGCACCGCGACGCGCTCGACCCCGGTGCTGATGGTCGTCGCGACGACCGCGCTCGTGGCGGTGACGATCCTGCTCACGGTGTTCGCGGGCCCGCTGTTCGACCTGGCGTCGCGCGCCGCGATGAACCTCGAGTCGGGCGTCTACGTGTCGCTCGTCTTCCCGCGGGGGGTGTCGTGATGCACGCCGAGGTGTCGTTCTGGAAGTCGCTCTGGCGCCAGGCGCCCCTGCTGATCGCGCTCGTCGCGCTGTGGCTGCTGCTCTGGGACCACATCGACGTGCTGACCGTGGTCACCGGGGTCCTGCTCGCCGTCGGGGTCACCCGAGCGCTGTACCTGCCGCCCGTGCTGCTCTCGGGGCGGTTCAACCCGTGGCGCGGGCTGCTGCTCGGCCTCCGGATGATGTTCGACGTCGTCGTCGCGTCGTTCCAGGTCGCGGGCCTGTCGGTCAACCCGTGGTGGAAGCCGATGAACTCGATCATCGCGGTGCAGCTGCTCACCCGGTCCGACTTCGTGACGACGCTCACCGCCGAGGCGATCTCGGTGGTGCCCGGCACGGTCGTGGTCGACATCGACCGCGAACGCGGCCTGCTCTACCTGCACGCGCTCGGCACGCGCACCGCCGACGACATCGAGAAGGTCCGGCGCACCGTGCTCGGCGTCGAGGAGCGGATCGTGCTGGCCATCGGCACCCACGAGCAGGCGGTGTCCATCCGCGCGGCCCGGCGCGAACGCCGGGCGAACCGTGAGAAGGGAGTGGCGGCATGACCTTCCTCGGCGTCGTCAGCGTCATCGCCGGGCTCATGTTCGGCATCGGCGCCATCGCGGCGGTCTGGCGGATCATCAAAGGCCCGTCGATCCTCGACCGCGCGCTCGCGACCGACGTGCTGCTCGCCATCGGCATCTGCGGCCTCGGCGCCGAGATGGCGATCAACAAGCACACCGACACCCTCGTCGTGATGCTCGTGCTGGCGCTCTTCGCGGTCATCGGCTCGATCTCGATCGCACGCTTCATGGCGAAGCAGGATGCCTCGTGAGCGCCGCCGAACTCGCCGTCGGCGTGCTCGTGGTGCTGAGCGCGTTCTTCTCCATGGCTGCCGGCATCGGCATCCTGCGCTTCCCCGACGTCCTCACGCGTCTGCACGCGGCGACGAAGCCGCAGGTCGCGGGCCTCGCAACCGTGCTGCTCGCGATCGTGCTCCAGGTGCCGACGTGGGGCGTGGCCACGACCGCGGTCCTGGTGATGCTGTTCCAGCTGCTCACCCAGCCGATGACCGCGCACATGCTGGGCCGGTCGGCGTACCGCACCGAGCACGTGCGCCGCGACCTGCTCATCGAGGACGACCTCGGCCGCGACATCGCGGACCACGCGGAGCCCGACGAGCTCGACGAGACCGAGCCCGGCGCCGAGCCCGAGGAGACCGTCGGCCCCGAGGGGCGCCACTAGGGTGTGCCTCCCGAGCCGCCGCTCCGCGCCAGTTGAGGCGGCTGCGCGCCCGCCGTACTGGCGCTGAGCCAACAGAACTGGCGCGGAGCCCGCCGCGTTGGGTGGCGCGAGTGGGTCAGCGGCCGGTGAAGGTCGGCGTGCGTTTCTGCTGGAAGGCGGCGAAGCCGTCGCGGTAGTCGTCGGTGTCGCAGAGTGCGGCCTGCGCGCGGGTCTCCTCGGACATGGAGGCCCAGAGGCCGAGCCGGTCGTCGCGGAGCGACGCGATCAGCCGCTTCGAGGCGACGAACGCGAGGGTCGGGCCGGCGGCGGCGGCGTGCGCGGCCGCGCGCGTGGCATCCGTCACCTCGTCGGCCGGGAACGCGCGCGAGAACAAACCTGCCGCGACCGCCTCGTCGCCCGTCATGAGCCGGCCGGTCACGATGAGGTCCATGGTGCGGTGCGCGCCCAGCCGCTCGAAGAACAGCGCGTGGCCGCCGGAGTCGAGCGTGGCGCCGAGGTTTCTGAACGGCGAGCCGATCTTCGCGGAGTCGGCGACGTACACGATGTCGCACGCGATCAGCAGGCCGAGCCCGACGCCGAGACACGCCCCGTGCGCGACCGCGAACGTCGGCACCTGCAGGCGGGCGAGGCGGTGCAGCACAGGTTCGACGGTTCCACCGAGGTAGCCCTGCACGTCGTCATCGCGCGGGTCGACCTCCGAGATGTCGCGGCCCGCGCAGAACGCCCGACCCTCACCGCGAAGCACGAGGGCCCGCACGTCGCCCGTGTCGGCGAGCCGCTCCGCCTCGGCGAGCGCCGCATCGAGCTCGCCGATCGCGCGTTCGTCCACCGCGTTCAGGCGTTCGGGTGCGTTCAGCACCACCTCTGCGACCCCGTCGGCCACCGTCATCTCGATCACGTCACGCTCCTCATGCTGCTCGCCCGCTCACGGCCTGTCCGATGGGCCTGGTCTCCGATCGCGCACACGGGTCAGGCGTCATAGGTCACCTCGACACGGTCGGATGTGGGGTGCGATTGGCAGGTGAGCACGTAGCCCGCCTCGAGCTCGTCGGATTCGAGCGCGAAGTTCTCGGTCATGTGCACGCTCCCGGCGACGAGTCGGGCCCGGCACGTGCCGCAGACCCCGCCGGCGCACGCGAACGGCACGTCAGGCCGCACGCGGAGCGCCGCGTTCAGGATGGACTCGTTCGCGACGACGGGGCTTTCGACCTTCGACGTCTGCCCGTCGAGCGTGAACTCGATCTCGACGGTCTGCTCGCCCTCGGACACGACGACCGGGCGCGCGGAGCGCGGCTCGACGCGGTCGGCATCGGTCGTGAACAGCTCGTACCTGACGCGCGCGGCGGGCACCCCGCGCTCCGCGAGCGTGTCGCGTGCGAGCTGCACGAGGTCGAGCGGCCCGCACAGGAACCACTCGTCGACGGTCTCAGGGCGGATGAGCACGTCGAGGATCCGCTCGAGCCGCTCGTGGTCGATGCGCCCCGAGAGCAGCGGCGCCGTGCGCTGCTCGCGCGTGAGCACGTGGTGCAGCGCGAGCCTCGCCGGGTAGCGGTCCTTCAGATCTGCGAGCTCCTCGAGGAACATCACGTCCTGGGTCGACCGATTCGTGTACACGAGCTCGAACTCGGCCGTCGACGAACGCTCCAGCACGGCGCGCGCGAGCGCCATGAGCGGCGTGATGCCGCTGCCTGCCGCGATGCCGGCGATGCGCTTGCCGCCGAGCCCGTCGAGCGCGTTCGTGGCGCGCATCCCACCGAGCGTTTCGAGCGAGGACGTGAACGTGCCCTGGGGACTCATGACGTCGAGCCGGTCGCCCGCCCGCAGCTCGGTGTTGACCCAGCTCGAGAACAGCCCGCCGAGGTCGCGCTTGACCGCGATCGAGATCTGCCCCGGCACTCCCTCAGCCGGTCGCTGCGGAGGGCGGCACAGCGAGTAGCTCCGCCGGCGCTCGTGCCCTTCGAGCTCGGCACGAAGCGCGACGTACTGCCCGGGGAGGTAGTCGTACTCGTCGGCGAGCTCGGGCGGCACCTCGAACGTCACCTCGACCGCGTCGGGGGTGAGCCGCCGCACCTCGGCGACCGCGAGCGTGTGGAACCGGGCACGGCGGCGCGTCGGCGCAGTGCCCGACCCGGGGCGTGCACCGCCACCGGCGCCGCCGACCGCGCTGTGCAGGAACGCCTCGGCGACCGCGGCGTCGGAGCCGAGCGAACGGCGTGCACCGTCGACTCCGCCCGCCGCGCCCGGCACGTCGAGGTCGCCGCGGTCGCCGCGGTCGCCGCGGTCGCCGACGCTCTCGGTGTCTCCGGGCGGGGACGCTGGTGCCGCCCCTCCGTGTCGCGGGCCGCCCATCAGAGCACCTTGAAGGAGTCGAACGGCTCGAGGCAGTCGAGGCACTCGAAGAGCGCCTTGCACGACGTCGACCCGAACCGGGCGATCTCGCGCGTGCGCAGCGAATCGCAGCGCGGGCATTTCACCGCGAGCTGCACGCGCACCGGCCCAGCCTCACGGGCCGGCGCGAGCCCCGAGGGCGGCGCGATGCCGAAACGGCGCAGCTTGTCGCGCCCCACGTCGCTCATCCAGTCGGTCGTCCAGGCCGGCGCGAGCACCAGGTCCACGCGCACGTCGGCGTAGCCGGCGGCCGTGAGCGCGAGCACGAGATCGTCGCGGATGGCGTCCATGGCGGGGCATCCGCTGTAGGTCGGTGTGATCGTGACCCGCACCGCCTCAGACCGCGCGTCGACGGCGACGGCGCGCAGCACGCCGAGGTCTTCGATCGTGAGCACGGGGATCTCGGGATCCGTCACCGCGGCCGCGACGCGCCACGCACGCTGCGACGCCTCGTCGCGAGTGCCGCTCCGCGCACTCGAGCGAACGGATGCCTCGGCCGCCCCCGCGCTCACCATGACGCCCCCGGGTGTGACCGCGCGAGCACCTGCATCTCAGCCAGCAGCGGGCCGAGATGCTCGGTGTGCCGGCCGTGCCGGCCGCCCCCGGCGGCGACGAACCCCCGCGGCGCCTCGAGCGCGGCCTCGGCGAGCACCTCGGCGATCACGACGTCGAAGCCCGGCCTGAGCGAGGACGGCAGCACCGCGACGCGCTCGGACGCGAGTCGCTCGGCGAGCTCGTCGTCGTGGAACAGCTCGTCGACGTAGGGCCACACGTCGGCGAGACCCGCGATCATGCGCCGGCGGGACTCGTCGGTGCCGCCCGCGAGCCGCAGCGTCCACTGCACGGCGTGGTCGCGGTGGTAGTCGACCTCCTTCGCCGCCTTCGCGGCGACGGCCGCGAGCGTCGCATCGGCCGACGCCGCGAGCCGGGCGTACAGCTCGAACAGGTAGGCGGATGCCACGAGCTGACGTGCGATCGTCAGCGCGAAGTCGCCGTTCGGCTGTTCGAAGATCCACGCATTGCGCCACTCGGGCTCGTCGCGCCAGTACGCGAGGTCGTCTTCGGAGCGGCCGGTCGCGGTGCCCGCGTAGTGCAGCAGCGAGCGCGCGTGCCCGAGCAGATCGAGCGCGATGTTGCCGAGCGCGACATCCTCTTCGAGTTCGGGCGCCCGGGTGATCCACATGCCGAGCCGCTGCGCGAGCACGAGCGCATCGTCGGCGAGCCGCAGCGCGTACTCGGCGGTGTCGGCCGACGCCACCGCGCCGACGGTCGCGCCCGTGAACTCCTCGGCGAGGGCCAGCTCGTCGACCACGACCGAGGGCCGCTGAGCCCGCCCGGTCACAGGTGCTTCACCCCCTCGGACGCCGTGTAGTACACGGCGTGCCGGAAGTTCTTGCCGGCGGGGCTCTCGAAGAACGCGCCCTTCGCATCGGGGTCGCTCGCGGTGATCGTCTCGGCCGGCACGACCCAGATCGAGACCCCTTCGCCGCGGCGGGTGTAGACGTCGCGCGCGTTGCGCAGCGCCATGGCCGCATCGGGGGCGTGCAGCGACCCGACGTGCACGTGCGAGAGTCCGCGGCTGGCCCGCACGAACACCTCCCACAGCGGCCACACCTCGGCGCCCGAGGCATCCGTCGCGGTCGTCTCCGCCATCACGCCGCCTCCTCCGCGCGGGTCGCCTGCTTGCGCGCGTACACGGCGGCGGCCTCGCGCACCCAGGCGCCCTCATCGTGCGCCTCGCGCCGGCGGCGCAGCCGCTCGGCGTTCGCCTGGCCGCGACCCGAGAGCACCTCGTGGAACTCGTCCCAGTCGATCTCGCTCATGTCCCACCGGCCGGTCTCGTCGTTCCAGCGCAGGGCGGGATCGGGCAGCGTCACGCCCAGCACCTCGGCCTGCGGCACGAGCATGCCGACGAACCGCTGGCGCAGCTCGTCGTTCGAGAAGCGCTTGATCTTCCACGCCATCGAGCGGGCCGAGTTCGGCGACTCGTCGTCGGGCGGCCCGAACATCATGAGGCTCGGCCAGTACCAGCGGTCGACCGCGTCCTGCGCCATCTCGCGCTGCGCGGGCGTGCCGCGCATGAGCTCGAGCAGGATCTCGAACCCCTGCCGCTGATGGAAGGACTCCTCCTTGCAGATGCGCACCATCGCGCGGCCATACGGTCCGTATGAGGCGCGGCAGAGCGGCACCTGATTGCAGATCGCGGCGCCGTCGACGAGCCAGCCGATCGCGCCCATGTCAGCCCACGTCGGGGTCGTATAATTGAAGATCGACGAGTAGCGCGCCTCGCCCGCGATGAGCTGACGCATCATCTCGTCGCGCGTGATGCCGAGCGTCTGCGCCGCGGAGTAGAGGTACAGGCCGTGGCCCGCCTCGTCTTGCACCTTGGCCATCAGGATGGCTTTGCGCTTGAGGCTCGGGGCACGCGTGATCCAGTTCGACTCGGGCTGCATGCCGATGATCTCGGAGTGCGCATGCTGACTGATCTGCCGGATGAGGGTCTTGCGGTAGGCGTCGGGCATCCAGTCGCGCGGTTCGATGCGCTGTTCGTTGGCGATCAGCTCGTCGAAGCGCTGCTGTTCGGCCGGCGCGGATTCGGGCGGCGCGGCTTCGCCCGGCGCGGCTTCGGCCGGCGCGGATTCGGCCGGCGCGGCTTCGGCCGGCGCGGATTCGGGCGGGCGCGGTGCTGATACGCGCGGTTCGGTCGAGCGCGGTTCGGTCATCGTCGACTCCTGGCGGGCTTCGGTGCGGCGCGGCCGGTGATCCTGGGACTGTGAATTACCGACCGATCGTTCAGTAAGTATATCCACGGGGGCGTCGCAATGCCAGACTGGCCCGGATGACCGAACCGACGACCCTCCGCCGCGGGCGGCCCGGCTACGATCAGCGCGGCATCCTCGAGGTCGCCGTGGCCGCCTTCAACGAGTACGGATACGACGCGACCTCGATGGGCGTGCTGGCCGACCGGCTCGGGCTGTCGAAATCCGCGATCTACCACCACTTCGCCTCGAAGGAGGAGCTGCTCGACCGCGCGCTCGACGAGGCGCTCAGCGGGCTCGAGGGTGTGCTGCGCGAGTCGGATGCCTCGCCGGAACGGCCTGCGGCCGACCGTCTCGAGGCGGTGCTCCGCGGCGCGGTGCGCGTGCTCGTCGATGAGCTGCCGTACGTGACCCTGCTGTTGCGGGTCCGCGGCAACACCGAGGTCGAACGGCGCGCGCTCACGCGCCGGCGGGCGTTCGACCGGGCCGTCACCTCGCTCGTCGTCGAGGCGCAGGCCGAGGGGTCGGTCCGCGCGGACATCGACGCCGCGGTCGTCGCGCGGCTGCTGTTCGGCATGATCAACTCGATCGTCGAGTGGTACCGGCCCGGCGGGCGCGAGGGCGCGAGCCGGCTGGCCGACGACGTGGTCGCGGTCGCGCTCGACGGCCTGCGCGTCGCGCCGCCTTCGGAGCCGGACGCACCATGAGCGAGACCGCGAACAAGTCGTCGGGAGCACTCGTCGACACGCCGGCGATGCCGGCCGGCGACCGGCGTGTCGCGGGATTCTCCCGTCGACTCGCACGCTGCCACTGCGGCATCCGGCGGAGATGCTCGAGTACGGAGGTCAGGTGCCGCGTTCGGCGCTCTTCATGCCCGAGCTCGCGCTGCCACCGGTGATCGTCGTGGCCGCGATCGGCCTCGTCGCGAAGCGGCTCCTCATCCTGCGCACGCGCGGCGCCGACGCCGCGTGAGCGGAGCGCGGGCGCTGGTGCGGGCCTCGTCGGTGCGGGCCTCGGCGATGCGTTCCGCGACCATTCGGCGCTGCTCGAGCTCGCGCTCGATCCGCGCGTCGTGCTCGGCGAGCAGGTGCGGGAAGAGGTGCTCTGAGATCTGCATGTCTCCACGCTCGTCGCTGAGGCCCGGTCATCGGATCGGGTGGATGCCGTATCTTCCGATCGCGGCGGGTGAGGCGGAATAGGGCATCGCCTCAGTACGCTGAGTCCGACGTGACGAAACGCATCGGATTCCTGTCGTTCGGCCATTGGCACCCCTCGCCCATGTCGGGCACGAGGTCGGGGCGTGACGCGCTCGTGCAGTCGATCGAGCTCGCGGTCGCGGCCGAAGAGGCCGGCATCGACGGTGCGTACTTCCGGGTGCACCACTTCGCGCGCCAGCTCGCCTCCCCGTTCCCGCTGCTCGCGGCGATCGGGGCGCGCACGAGCCGCATCGAGATCGGCACGGGCGTCATCGACATGCGATATGAGAACCCGCTCTACATGGCCGAGGAGGCCGCGGCAGCCGACCTGATCAGTGCGCACGCCGGCGGTGAGGGCCGGCTGCAGCTCGGCGTGAGCCGCGGGTCGCCCGAGACCGCGCTCGACGGCGCGCACGCGTTCGGGTTCATTCCGGGCGACGGTCAGAGCGATGCCGACCTCGCCCGCGCGAAGACCGAGGTCTTCCGGGCGGCGATCGCCGGCGCGGGGGTCGCCCCCGCCAACCCGCAGATGACCGGTACGAGCGGGATGCTGCCGATCCAACCGCAGTCGCCCGGCCTCGCCGACCGCATCTGGTGGGGGTCCGGCACCCGGGCGACCGCCGAATGGACGGCGCAGCAGGGCATGAACCTCATGAGCTCGACGCTGCTCACGGAGGACACTGGGGTGCCGTTCGACGAACTGCAGGCCGAGCAGATCGGGCTCTACCGGCAGGCGTGGGCCGCGGCAGGCTGGGAGCGCGAGCCTCGCGTCTCGGTCTCGCGGAGCATCCTGCCGATCCTCACCGACGAAGACCGCGGCCTGTTCGGCGAGCGTGCCGCGGCCGACTCCGAGGATCAGGTCGGCTTCCTCGACGGTGGCCTCGCCCGATTCGGCAAGAGCTACATCGGCGAGCCGGATCGCATCGCGGCCGAGCTCGCGAAGGACGCCGCCGTGCGCGAGGCCGACACCCTGCTCGTCACCGTGCCGAACCAGCTCGGCGTCGACTACAACGCGAAGCTGCTCGCGACGATCGCTGCGCACATCGCGCCCGCGATCGGCTGGACGCCGACGCGCTGAGCTGCGCGGCGGCGTGCGCCGCTGCCTCCGCGGTGGCCGCTGCCGTGCTGAACCCGGCCGATGGTCAGAGGAACGGGTCGACGGGTTCGTCGTTGTCGGCATCGGGATCCGGCCGCAACACCGGACCCGTCGACAGCAGCTCGGCCATCCGGCGAAGCCGTCGCTCGACATCGGGTTCCGCGAGCTCGCCGTCGAACGAGTACATGTCCTCGGGCACCGATTCGACCCCGATCGGGATACCGGCGCCGATCAGCAGCCAGGCGGAGCCGACATTCCCGTCGGGCCGGCCGATATGCACCCGCACGATGTCGACGTCGCGGCGTTCCGCGAGCACCCGGGCGTACCGGAGCACCGCTTCAGCCATTCCGTCGTCCGCGAGGTAGGAACCTCCGGCGTACGTGATTCGTTGCATGATCCGATTCCCGGTCCGATGCCACGATGGGCGTGCGGACGCACTCAGAGGGCAATCGTAATGATCGACTCCGGATCGTGTACGGGGGTTGACGCCGCGGCCGCCGGTGGGGAGCATCGGTGCGGCACCGGTCACGGGCGGACACGTGTCGCTCCGCGGTGCAGAGGGGGCTGTCAGCGGCATCCGCTTGACTGAGCAGATGAGCGCGACCGCCACCGACACCCGAGCCGCAGCCCTCGCGGCGCTCCGCGAACTCGTCGGGCGCGACGACGCCGACTTCCACGAGGGGCAGTACGAGGCGATCGAAGCACTCGTCGAAGGGCGACGGCGCGCGCTCGTGGTGCAGCGCACCGGGTGGGGCAAGTCGGCCGTGTACTTCGTCGCGACGCTGTTGCTGCGGCGCGCGGGCGCCGGGCCGACCGTGCTCGTCTCGCCGCTGCTCGCGCTCATGCGCGACCAGGTCGCGGCGGCCGAACGCGCGGGCGTGCGTGCGGTGTCGATCAACTCGACGAACGCCCACGAGTGGTCCGACGTGCTCGCGAAGCTCGACGCCGACGAGGTCGACGTGCTGCTGGTCTCGCCTGAACGGCTGAACAACCCGTCGTTCCGCGAGCAGCAGTTGCCGGCGCTCGTGGGGCGCCTGGGCATGCTCGTCGTCGACGAGGCGCACTGCATCAGCGACTGGGGGCACGACTTCCGGCCCGACTACCGTCGGCTGCGCGACCTCATCGCGCAGATGCCCGCTGGCGTGCCCGTGCTCGCGACGACCGCCACGGCCAACAGCCGCGTGGTCGCCGACGTCGCCGAGCAGCTGGAGACGACCGAGGCGACCGACGTGCTGACGATCCGCGGCCCGCTCGCGCGCTCGTCGCTGCGGCTCGGCGTGCTGCAGCTGCCCAACTCGGCGAGCCGGCTCGGCTGGCTCATCAGCCATCTCGACGACCTGCCCGGCTCGGGCATCATCTACGCGCTGACCGTCTCGGCGGCGAACGACACGGCGCGGCTGCTGCGCGAGCGCGGGCATGACGTGCGGGCCTACACCGGGCAGACCGACGCCGACGAGCGCGCCGAGTCCGAGGGCATGCTGAAACGCAACGAGGTCAAGGCGCTCGTCGCGACGAGCGCGCTCGGCATGGGCTTCGACAAGCCCGATCTCGGGTTCGTGGTGCATCTCGGGGCGCCGAGCTCACCCGTCGCGTACTACCAGCAGGTGGGGCGTGCCGGCCGCGCGACCGAGAACGCCGACGTGCTGCTGTTGCCCGGCGTCGAAGACCGCGACATCTGGCACTACTTCGCGACCGCGTCGATGCCCGACGAAGATCGCGCACAGCGAGTCATCGGGGCACTCGCACCGGACCGGCCGACCTCGACGCCGGCGCTCGAAGCCATGGTCGACATCCGCCGCACGCCACTCGAGCTGCTGCTCAAGGTGCTCGACGTCGACGGTGCGGTGCGCCGCGTGCAGGGCGGCTGGGTCGCGACCGGCGAGCCATGGGTCTACGACGCCGAGCGCTACCGGCGCATCGCCGACGAGCGGGTCGCCGAGCAGCAGCACATGCTCGAGTACGAGACGACCGACGAGTGCTGCATGGCGTTCCTGCAGCGCTCGCTCGACGACGACACCGCGGCGCCCTGCGGGCGTTGCGACCGGTGCGCCGGCGTCTGGTACCCGCAGTCGCTCGCCGGGGACGCCGCAGACGCGGCCCGCAGCGCGCTCGACCGGGTCGGCGTGCCTATCGAGCCGCGAGGCATGTGGCCGACCGGCGCCGACCGGCTCGGCGTGCCCGTCAAGGGCAAGATCCCGCCCGCGGAGCGCCCGGCCGAGGGCCGTGCGCTCGCGCGGCTCACCGACCTCGGCTGGGGCGGCACGCTGCGCGAGCTCTTCGCGGCCGGGGCGGCCGACGCCCCGGTGCCGCCGCAGGTGCTCGCGGCGTGCGTGCGCGTGCTCGCCGACTGGGGCTGGGGCGAGCGGCCGGTCGCCGTCGTCGGCATGCCGTCGCGTTCGCGGCCGCAGCTCGTCGACTCGCTCGCGCGCGGCCTCGCCGAGGTCGGCCGCCTGCCGTACCTGGGCGCACTCGAACCACGCAACGACGGCCCCGAAGGCGGGCCCGGCGGCAACAGCGCCTTCCGGCTCGCCGGGCTCTGGGATCGCTTCTCGGCCGACCACCTCGGCCTGCCGGCCGGCCCGGTGCTGCTCGTCGACGACCTCGCCGACAGCCGCTGGACCCTCACGGTCGCGGCCCGCGAACTCCGCCGCGCCGGCGCCGCCGACGTCCTCCCGTTCGCGCTCGCGCTCCGCGGCTGAGCTGCGGCCGGTGCTGCGGCCGATCCCGTCTGAACCGCGCTGTATCACGCGTGATACACTGCGAGCATGTCAGCGGTGAGCATTCGGGAACTCCGAAACCACGGTGGGGCCGTCTTGGCTCGCGTCTCTCGAGGCGAGGTACTGACGGTGACCAATGACGGTGCGGAGGTCGCTGAGCTGCGGCCGCTTCCGCGTCGCGCGCTGTCGACGATGCAGCTCATCCAGCACCGCCACACGCTCCCCCACGTCGATGTCGCGTCGCTGCGTGCCGATATCGACGAGGTGCTGGACCCGTCGCTGTGACGCCACCACCACCACGCGGGCTGCTCGACACCTCCGCGCTGATCACGCTCGGCCGCATCCAGGATCCCGGCTCGCTCCCCGACGAACTCCTGATCAGCGCGGTGACGCTCGCGGAACTCAGCGTCGGGCCGCTGGTCGCGACGGACGACGAGACTCGAGCCGCGCGCCAGGCACACCTCCAGCAAGCGGAAGCGGATTTCGAACCTCTGCCGCTCGACGCGGCCTCCGCGCGCGCATTCGGCCAGGTGGCCGCAGCTCTCCGCGCGGCCGGCCGCAAACCCGCCGCGCGGACATACGACGCGCTGATCGCCGCGACCGCACTTGCGAACGACCTCCCGGTCGTCACGGCGAACCCGAAGCACTTCGAGGGCATCCCCGGGCTGGCGGTCATCGCCGTGAACCTCCCCTCCTGAACTCATCTCAGCCGAACCCAGACCAGCGCTTCGCGTCGCCGCGAGCTCGATCGGATGGCGTGAGCGCGGCGGGATCGGAAGCGGGCGACCGACATCGGGTCAGGCAGGCACAGCCTGCTTCGCGACCAGCGTGAGCACGTCGTAGGTGGCGACGAGCTCGTCGCGCTGGTTCTTCAGGACCGCATCCCAGCGCACCTCGCCGTATTCATCGGTCTCGCGCGGCGTGATCTGCTTCGCGGTGAGCTCGACGCGGATCGCGTCGCCGGGTGCGACCGGGGTGAGGAACCGCAGATGCTCGAGCCCCGAGTTGGCGAGCACCGGGCCCGGCGCAGCGTCCACGAACAGACCGGCCGCCCACGACACCAGCAGGTACCCGTGCGCCACGCGCCCCGGGAAGAACGGGTTCGCGGCGGCGGCCGCCTCGTCCATGTGCGCGTAGAACGTGTCCCCGGTGAACGTCGCGAACGTCTCGATGTCCTCGAGCGTGACCGTGCGCGGCGGCGATGCCACCTGGTCGCCGATGCGCAGCTCCGCGAGCGACTTCCGGAACGGGTGCGGCTCCCCCGAGGCCTCGTACGGCCGAGCCGCAGCACCCGCGTGCCATACCCCGGTCAGCGCCGTCAGCATCTCGGGCGATCCTTGCACCGCGGTCCGCTGCATGTGGTGCTGCACCGCGCGGATACCGCCCAGCTCCTCGCCGCCGCCTGCACGCCCGGGACCGCCGTGCACGAGGTGCGGCACGGGCGAACCGTGCCCGGTCGAGCTGCGCGCGTCGTCGCGGTCGAGGAACAGCAGCCGCCCGTTCATGGGCGCGATCGCCGACGCGATCGCGACGGCGACGTCGGGATCGTGCGTCGCGACGCTGGTCACGAGCGACCCGCCGCCGCGGGCCACGAGGGCGGATGCCTCGTCGAGCGAGCCGTAGCCCGTGATCGAGGCGACCGGGCCGAACGCTTCGACCTCGTGCAACGCCTCGGCCGAGGCATCCGTGAACCGCACCAGCATGGGTGCGACGAACGCCCCCTCGGGCGCCGGACCCTCGGTGCCGTCGGCGAGGCGCACGGCCGGAGCATCCGTCGACCCGATGACGAGCTCGCCGCCGGCCCGCTCGAGGCGGCCGACCTGCCGCAGCACCTCGTCGCGCTGCGCGAGCGACGCGAGCGGTCCCATGGTCACGCCCTCGGCGCGCGGGTCGCCGAGGACCACCCGTTCGGCGACCCGCGCTCGAACGGCGTCGATCACCGCGTCGACCGACGCAGCCGGCACGATCGCGCGACGGATCGCCGTGCACTTCTGCCCGGCCTTCGCGGTCATCTCGGTGACGAGTTGCTGCACGTACGCGTCGAACTCGGGCGTTCCGGCGACCGCGTCGGTGCCGAGCACCGAGGCGTTGATCGAGTCGGTCTCGCTCGTGAAGCGCACACCGCCGGTCTGCACCGACTCGTGTGCGCGCAGGCGCTCGGCCGTCGCCGACGAACCCGTGAACCCGACGAGATCGCCGAGCCGCAGATGCTCGAACAGGTCGGGCACGGCGCCCGACACGAGCTGCAGCGAGCCGTCGGGCAGCAGCCCCGACTCGACGAGGATGCGCACGAACGCCTCGGCGAGGTACCCCGTCGGCGTGGCCGGCTTCACGAGTGTCGGCATGCCCGCGAGGAACGCCGGCGCGAACTTCTCGAGCGACCCCCAGACGGGGAAGTTGAAGGCGTTGATCTGCACCGCGACGCCGGGCAGCCGGGTGTAGATGTGGCGGCCGAGGAACGACCCGTCCTTCGAGAGCGGCTCGACCGGTCCGTCGACGAGGACTCGGGCGTTCGGCAGCTCGCGCCGGCCCTTCGACGAGTACGTGAACAGCACGCCGATGCCGCCGTCGATGTCGATCCACGAGTCCTTCCGGGTCGCGCCCGTGCGCGCCGAGAGCCCGTACAGCTCGTCTTTTCGCTCGGAGAGCGCGAGCGCGAACCGCTTGAGCAGCACCGCGCGCTGATGGAAGGTCAGCTCGCCGAGCGACGCCTGACCGACCGTTCGCGCGTACTCGAGCGCCGCCCCGAGGTCGAGCCCTTCGGTCGACACGCGCGTGACCGGCTCGCCGGTCGTCGCGTCACGGACGACGGCAGCGGATGCCTCGCCGGCCGCCGTCGCGTCGGGCGCCGTCGGCGCCCACCATTCGCCGCGCACGAAGCTCGGCAGGATCGGCAGCTCATGGTCATTCATTCGTATACTCCCTCGGTTGGCGCTGCGCCACTTCTGCGGCGCCGCGCCAGCACTGTTGGCGCGGCGCTGCAGAAGTGACGCGGAGGAGGAGGGGCTGCCGGCTCATTCCGCCTCCCAGAGGTAGAAGCCCTCGCCGGTCTTCCGGCCGAGGCGCCCCTCGGCGACCATGCGGCGCAGCAGGGGCGGCGGTTCGAAGCGCGGGCCGAGCTCGCGGGCGAGGTACTCGGCGATGCCGAGCCGCACGTCAAGACCCACGAGATCAGTCAGCCGCAGCGGGCCCACCGGATGCCGGTACCCCAGCGTCATCGCGGCATCGATGTCCTCCGCGCTCGCGACGCCGTCTTCGAGCATGCGGATCGCCTCGAGCCCGAGCGCGACGCCCAGACGGGACGACGCGAACCCCGGGGCATCCGCCACGACCACCGGCGTCTTACCGAGCGCGCGGACCCAGCCGCGGGCCTGCTCGACGAGCGCGCCGTCGGTCGCCGCGCCGCGCACGAGCTCGACGAGCGCCGACGCCGGGACCGGGTTAAAGAAATGCATGCCGAAGAACCGGCCGGGCCGCGTCAGCGCGGCGCCGAGCTCGTCGACCGAGATCGACGACGTGTTCGTGGCGAGCGCGGCGCCCGGCCGGAGCACGGCCTCGGCGCGGGTGAGCGCGTCGATCTTCAGCGCGGCGTCTTCGGGCACGGCCTCGATCACGAGCCCCGCATCGGCGAGGTCGCCGAGCTCGACGCCCGCGGCGATGCGCGCCGCGAGCGCGTCGGCGTGCTCGGTCGTCGCGCCACGGTCGACGGATGCCACGAGCGAACGCCGAACGCGAGCGAGCGCCGCGTCCGCGGACTCGTCATCACGTTCGACGACGGTGACATGCGCTCCGGCGAGCACGAACGCGTGCGCGATGCCCGCACCCATGCGTCCGCCGCCGATGACGCCGATCTCGTGCGGAAGACCCGCCGCGACGGGATCGGGATCGCCGATCACGCCGCCGTCGGGCGCGAGGCCCGACCCGCTCTCAACGTCGGATCCGGCGACGCCCGTACGGCCGGCGCTGCTCAGCCCGGCGCCGCCCGGGCGGCCGCTGCCGCGACCCTCCACGCCGTCGACCCGGGGGTCGAACCGGTCTGCGTCGGTCATGTCCGCCTCCGCCGCCGCCGCTCGAGGAACGCGGTCATCCGCCGGTGCTTCTCGGGCGACTCGAACAGCTGCGCCTGCAACTCCAGGTCGATCTCGGGGTGGGCCGCGCGCGGTGCGAGGAACGCGCGCTTCGTCGCGATCGTCGCCGCGCGGTCGTTCGCGGCGATGCGGTCGGCGATCACGTGCGCGGCCGGCAGGAGCTCGTCGGCCGGATGAAGCTCGCTGACGAGGCCGGCGGCATAGGCCTCCTCACCGTCGATCACGCGGCCGGTGAGCAACAGCTCGAGGGCGAGCGACTCGCCGACCAGCTCGCGGAGCCGCCAGCTTGCGCCGGCCGCGGCGATGATGCCCAGGCCGGTCTCGGGGTTGCCGAACCGGGCGCCCGGCGTGGCGATGCGGAGATCGGCGGCGTACGCGAGTTCCGCCCCGCCACCGAGCGCGTAGCCGTCGACCGCGGCGATGACCGGCATGGGCAGCGCTCGGATCCGCATGAACGCGCGCGTGTTGATGCCCTCGAGCGCGTCGGCCGCGCGGCGTTCGCGGAGCTCGGCGATGTCGGCGCCGGCGGCGAACGTGCCGCCCGCGCCGGTCAGGATCAGCGTGCGCGGATCGCGCTCCAGATCGGCGCAGAGGTCGTGCAGGGCCTCGATCGTCGCGCGATCGATCGCGTTGCGCCGCTCGGGGCGGTCGATGACGGCGATCACCCGGTCATCACGGTGCTCGACGAGGAGGGGCGTGCCCGAGGCATCCGTCGTGCTCATCGCATCGCCTCGACGATCAGCGCCGTGCCCTGCCCCACCCCGACGCACATCGTGGCGAGGCCGTACCGCGAGCCCTCACGCTCCATGCGGCCGAGCAGAGTGACCACGAGCCGGCAGCCCGACGAGCCGAGCGGATGCCCGAGCGCGATCGCCCCGCCGTCGGCGTTGACCAGGGTGGGATCGAGGCCGAGCCGCCGGATGCTCGCGAGCGCCTGCGTGGCGAACGCCTCATTGAGCTCGATCGAGCCGATCTCGCCGAGCTCGAGTCCGCTCCGCACGAGCGCCTTCCGCGTCGCCGGCACCGGGCCGAGCCCCATCACCTCGGGCGCGACCCCGGCCGCGGCGCCGACGACCACGCGGGCCCGCGGGGTGAGGCCGTACCGCTCGACCGCGGCCTCGCTCGCGACGACGACCGCCGATGCGCCGTCGTTCAACGCACTCGAGTTGCCCGCCGTGACGACCGAGCCACCGGCCACGACCGGCTTCAGCGCCGCGAGCCGCTCGAGCGTCGTCTCGGGCCGCGGACCTTCGTCGGCACGCACGTCGCCCGCGGCGGTCGGCACCGGGATCAGTTCGGCGTCGAACCGGCCCGCGGCGATCGCGGCGGCCGCGCGCCGCTGACTGCCCAGCGCGAACTCATCGGCCTCCGCACGTGTGATGCCGTCTACCCGGGCGACCTCCTCGGCCGTCTCGGGCATGCTGAACGTCGCCTTGTCGCGCGCGAGGAGCCGCGGATTCGGGAATCGCCAGCCGATCGACGTGTCGAACGCGGCCCCGGGCCTGCCCCAGGCCTGCTCCGGCTTGGCCTGCACCCAGGGCGCACGGGTCATCGACTCGACGCCGCCCGCGACGATGAGGTCGGCGTCCCCTGCGCGCACCGCCTGCGCGGCCATCGTGATCGCCGACATGCCCGAGGCGCACAGCCGGTTCACGGTGATGCCTGGCACCTCGTCGGGCAGGCCGGCGAGCAGCACCGACATCCGGGCGACGTTGCGATTGTCTTCGCCGGCCTGGTTGGCCGCGCCGAGGATGACCTCGTCGACGGCCCCCGCCGCGAGCTCGACCGGCCCGATTCCGGCCCGGGCGAGCGCTTCGCCGACCACGAGCGCGGCGAGATCGTCGGGGCGTACGCCGGCGAGCGCGCCGCCGTACCGGCCGACCGGCGTGCGCACGCCGCCGATGAGGTACGCCTCTGCCATGCCACTCCTGACCACGCCGTCTCGACCCCGCCGGAATTCCCGACCGATCGTTCAGGAATTCAGTATGTCAAACCTGGAGGCCGGGGTGAAGGGGCGCGGGGGGCGAGACGCGGACGGGCGGGGCAGGCGGGCTGGCGGGCTGGCTGGGTCGCCCCGCCCCCAGCTCAGGAAGAACGGATGCCCCGCCGGCGTGTCATCCGCCGCACGGCCGCGTGTCGCGCGGAAATTCCTGAGCAACGAATATGGCGCGCGGCGCGATCGCCGGGACGCCGGAAGAGGCGGGCGCCGGTACACGGCGGGGTTGGCAGGATGCGCGGGCGGCGCGGGCCGGGCGGGCGGGCGGGCTGGCTGGCTGGCGGGCTGGCTGGGTCGCCCCCACCCCAGCTCAGGAAGAACGGATGCCCCGCCGGCGTGTCATCCGCCGCGCGGCGGCGTGTCGCGCGGAAATTCCTGAGCAACGAACATGGCGAGAGGACGCACAGGGCGAGACGCGGGGCGCGCGGGGCGAGACGCGGGACGGCGAAGGGGCACCCGATCGAGATCGGGTGCCCCTTCGTGCGCGAGTCGGGAGATCAGGCGGTGGCGGGCGCCGGCTCAGCCTCGGCCGCTTCGACCTCGGCCGCCGGCTCGATGTCCCGGTCGGCCTCGACCTCGACCTCAGCCGCAACGGCCTCAGCCTCGACGACCGCGAGCTCGACCGGCCCGAGGTTGCTGAGCAGCTCGTCGCCGAGTCGCACATCCTCGAAGTCCACGTCGATCTCGGCACGGTCGAGCAGGTCGTTCATGCGACGCTGCCGGTTGCGCGGGATCAGCGTGACGACACGGCCGGCATTGCCGGCGCGGCCCGTACGACCCGAGCGATGCAGGTAGGTCTTGTACTCGTCGGGCGCGTCGGCCTGGATCACCAGGTCGATGTCGTCGACGTGGATGCCTCGGGCGGCGACGTCGGTCGCGACGAGCACGTCGACCCGGCCGCTCGTGAGCTGCTGCAGGTTGCGCGTGCGGCGCGACTGGTTGAGGTCACCGTGCAGGGCCACGGCACGGATGCCGTAGTCCTCGAGGTGGTCCGTCAGGTCCTCGGCGAACGCCCGGGTCCGCGAGAAGACCAGCGTCTTGCCGTCACGGCTCGCGAGCTGCGCGACCACGTCACGCTTGTCGCGGTTGTCGATCACGAACACGCGGTGCTCGATCGTGCCAGAGGACTGGTCTTCGCCGGCGACCTCGTGCACGGCCGGGTCGACGAGGAACTCGTCGACGAGCGCCGCGACGCCCGTGTCCAGCGTGGCCGAGAACAGCAGCTTCTGGCCGCCCTCGCTGGTCTCGCGGAGGATGCGCTGCACGGGCTCGAGGAACCCGAGGTCGCACATGTGGTCGGCCTCGTCGAGCACGGTGATCTGGATGTCCGAGAGGTCGAGGTGCCCCTGGCGGAGCAGGTCCTCGATGCGGCCGGGGGTACCGATCACGATGTCGACGCCGCGGCGCAGGGCACCCACCTGGCGGGCCTGCGGCACGCCGCCGTACACCTGGGTGGTGAACAGGCCCACCGACTGCGCGATGGGCTGCACGGTGCGGTCGATCTGCAGTGCGAGCTCACGCGTCGGCGCGAGGATGAGGGCGCGGGGCTTCCGGCCCATCTGGCGCTTGCCGCCCGACTTGCCCTGCTCGGCCCACAGCTTCATGAGCCGCTCGACGGTCGGCGCACCGAACGCGATGGTCTTGCCCGAGCCGGTGCGGCCACGGCCGAGCACGTCACGACCCTCGAGCACGACGGGGATCGTCGCGGCCTGGATCGGGAACGGCGACTCGGCGCCGAGGTCCTTCAGCGCACGGACGATGTTCCCGCCGAGACCGAGGTCGGCGAAGCCGACGCCCTCGACCTCGTCGGCCTGGATGGCCTGGGCCTCGAGCCGCTCGAGCACGACGTCGTCCTCGGGCGTGAACCGGGGGCGCTCGTCCTTCGAGGGGTAGAACTGCGAGGGGCTGCGCTCCTCGTCGCGGAAGCGGGGGCGCTCGTCGCGGTCGAAGCGACGCGGGGCACGCTCGCCGCGGTCCTCGAACCGCCGGGGGGCGCGGTCGTCGCGGTCGAAGCGACGCGGCGCACGGTCATCACGATCGAACCGACGCGGAGCACGGTCATCACGGTTCTCGAACCGACGAGCCGGGCGCTCGTCGCCATCGCGACGCGGCGCACGGTCGTCACGGTCGAAGCGACGCGGGGCACGGTCATCGCGGTCGAAGCGACGCGGCGCACGGTCATCACGATCGAACCGACGCGGAGCACGGTCGTCACGGTTCTCGAACCGACGAGCCGGGCGCTCGTCGCCATCGCGACGCGGCGCACGGTCGTCACGGTCGAACCGACGCGGCGCACGGTCGTCGCGGTCGAACCGGCGGGGACCGCGGTCGTCACGGTCGGCGGGACGCGCCGGACGCTCGCCACGGTCCTCGAACCGACGCGGTGCACGGTCGTCGCGGTCGAACCGTCGCGGCGCACGGTCGTCACGATCGAACCGACGCGGCGCGCGGTCGTCGCGATCGAACCGACGCGGCGCACGGTCATCACGATCGAACCGACGCGGCGCACGGTCATCGCGACCCTCGGCGCCGCGAGGAGCGCGGTCGTCACGATCGCCGGAGCCGGCACGGTGCGGCGTGCGACCGCCGGCGACGCGCTCGTCGCGCGTCCAGCGCGCCTTGCGCTCGCCGCCGGCCTCCTCGGGGCGGAAACCGCGGTGGCCCGCGCTCCGGGAGCCGGGCTTCTGCGTGGTCCCGGTGCGCGAGTTCTTGGCGTACGGGTCGAAATTGCGGGCGGGTCGGCCGCCCGCGGGCTTCTTGTTCTTGGGCATGGTGGAACTTCCTGGGTTGTACTCGTGTACATGGCAGACCTGCACGCTTGCGCGCAGCACGCCTGAGAACCCGGGCAATCCTCGACCGGGGCCGTTCACATACGGTGACTATCCGCAGCCATATCGCTACGAAACCGGCCCTCAGGACTCACAAACCCATCCGCGGCACTCCGCGGTGTCCAAGACCGACTTGACCACGTTACCCGACGTCGCCTGAGAATTCACCTCAGGAAATGACGACGTAACACCGGCCACGTACGCTCGGTGCGTGAACCACCCCGTGTCCGTCGCGGTCGAACCGCCCCGGCAACCCGACGTCGAGCTGCTCCTCCAGGGCAGCACGACCTACGCCCAGTCGCTCGGCTACCCGCCCGAGGCCAACTTCCTGCTCGACGTCGCGCAGCTCGAACGAGCCGAGGTGCGGGTCTACGTGGCGCGCACCGGCGACGGCACGGCGGTCGGCATCGCCGCGATCGTCGACGGCCGCGGCGACGGCACGGGCGACCTCGGTGAGCTCAAGCGCATGTTCGTCGCCGACTCCGCGCGCGGTCTGGGCGTCGCGGGTCGGCTGCTGCACGCCATCGAGACGGATGCCTCGTCGCGCGGCCTGCGGCAGATCGTGCTCGAGACCGGCACGCTGCACCTGCCCGCGCAGGCGCTCTATGCGAAACACGGCTACCGGCGCATCCCGGCCTTCGGCCAGTACGTCGGCGAGCCCTACAGCGTGTGCATGGCCAAAGACCTCGGTGCGCCGCGGCTCTGACCGCGTCCACGAACGGCCCGAACCTGAGGTAGCATCAAGCACCCTCGAATCCGGAGCCCCCGTGTCCCGTTCCCTTCCCTCCGGCGGCCGCGGGGCCTGGCGACGCCGTCGTGGGCTCCTCACCGCCGCGGCCGTCGCCGCCGCGCTGGCGATCACCGGCGCGCTCTCGGCGTTCCATCCTGCGCTCCGCGAGATCGACCCGGGCGGCGAGAAGGCGGCGAGCGAGGTGGTGCCGGGCGAGATCATCGGTATCCGCACGTTCACGCCGCCCGCGGGCCTCGTGGTCGACGCCGACCTCGAGTACGGCACCCGCGAAGACGGCACGCTGCTGACGCTCGACGTCTGCCGGCCGGCGAGCTCGCCGGCGGTCGGCGGGCACGTCGGCGAGACCTTCCCGACGGTGGTCTCCGTGCACGGCGGCAGCTGGGCGCGCGGCGACAAGGCCAACGCCGACTGGCGGAACGTCTGTCTGTGGCTCGCGAGCGAGGGGTTCGTCGCGGCATCCGTGAACTACCGGCTCGTCCCGAACGCGACGTTCCCGGCCCAGCTCGACGACGTGTCGCTCGCGGTCGAATGGTTGCGTGAGCCGGATCAGACCGAGCGGTTCGGGATCGACCCCGCCCGCATCGGCGTCTTCGGCGGCTCCGCCGGGGGCAACCTCGCGGCGCTCCTCGGCGCGGCCGGCGACGGCGCGACCGACGTCGGCGCGCGGGTCGCCGCGGTCGCACAGCTCTCGGGCCCGGTCGCGCTCGACGCGCTCGAGGGGTCGTCGACGTGGCTGCAGGCGATCAGTGCGGCCTACGTCGGTTGCGAGGCATCCGCCCTCATGTCGGGTGGCTGCGAGCTCGCGACGGATGCCTCGGCGGCGACGCATCTCGATGCGAGCGACCCGCCCGTCTTCATCGGCCATGCCGAAGACGAGGTGATCCCACTCGCGCAGTCGCTCGGGTACGCGGCGGCGCTGCGCGCTGCCGGTGTGCCGGTGGACCTGGCCGTGGTGCCGGGCGGCGCCCACTCGATCGGGATCCTCGACGAGGCCATGCGCGCTCGCGTCGCGGGCTTCCTGCACACCTACCTCGGCTGATCGCGCGTCCGCAAGCGCTCGACCCGGGCGGCGCGAACTGCGATCATCCTCGTGTGCCCGACGACGACACCCCCACTGCCATCACCCGCGCGGAGTGGCGACTGATCCTCGTGCGCACCTGGCACGAGTTCCGCATCAACCAGGCGGTCGACATCGCCTCGGCGCTCACGTACTACGCGGTGCTCGCGGTGTTCCCGTCGACGCTGGCCGCGCTCGCGCTGCTCGGAGCGTTCGGCACCGCCGAGGAGGTCACGCGCGAGGTGCTGCGGGTCGTCGCCGACCTCGGCGGCGAGTCGGCCGTGCGGGCGCTCGACGACCCGGTCGAACAGTTGCTGACCGCCTCGCACCACTGGTTCGCCCTGATCGTCGGGCTGGGTGCGGCGCTCTGGGCGATCTCGGGATACCTCGGGGTGTTCGGTCGTGGCATGAACCGTGTGCTCGGCGTCGAAGAGGGCCGGCCGTTCTGGACGTCGCGGCCCGCGATGCTCCTGGTCGCCGCGATCGTCCTCGTGCTGGCGGCCGGCGTCGCGCTGCTGCTCATCCTCTCCGGCCCGATCGCCGATGCGGTCGCGCGAGGGCTCGGCCTCGATGAGGGCGTCGTGTTCTGGTGGGACCTCGCGAAGCTGCCCGTCGCGGCCATCCTGATGTCCGCGCTCATCGCGCTGCTCTACTGGGCGACGCCCAACGTCAAGCGGCGCCACTTCCGCTGGCTGAGTGTGGGGGCGACCGCGGCGCTCGCGACCTGGTTGATCACCACGGCCCTGTTCGGGTGGTACGTCGTCGGCTTCCGGACCTACGAGCGCAACTACGGGGTGCTCGGCTTCGCCGTCGCATTCCTGCTGTGGGTCTGGCTGTCGAACGTCGCGATCATGCTCGGCGCCGTCTTGGACTCCGAGGTCGAGCGGGTGCGGCAGCTCCGCGCCGGAGTCGCCGCCGAGGAGCGATTGCAGCTCCCGCTCCGCGAGGACCGCATGCTCCTGAAGAACCGCGAGCAGCGCAACGCCGACATCCGGGCGTCGGCCGAGCTCAAGCCGCACACCGCCGTCGACGGCCTCTGACCGTCACCGGGGGCGTCAGTGGCCGGTGTGGCCGCCGAGGTCGCCGTGCAGCTGGCCGTGCGGGACCGCCGAGTCGCCGGCTTCGGTCGCCGCGAGGGCGGGGGTCGCGAGCGCCGCGGTGAGCGCGGCACCCGCGAGCATGCCGACGACCGGCAGCCGCCGCTGCGGCGCGCGGGCCTCGCGACGGGCGACATCCGTGCCCCGGCGCCGCGCCCGCACTCCCGCGGCCGCGCCGAACGCGACCACGAGCACGAACAGGTCGGCCGCGAGCAGGGGCATCACCGCGATGCCCGACGTCGCGGCACTGCCGGTCACGACGAGGGCCGCCGAACCGGCGAGCACCCCGAGGCATCCGCCCAGGGTCGTCGCCGGCGCGACGATGCGACCGGCCCGTAGCGCGAGAACGCCCTGGCCGAGTGCGGCGACGCCGCACCCGACCAGGGCCGCACCGGCGTAGCCCCCTGCGCCGGCGGCCACCGCGGTGAGGACGAGCCCGGCGCCGAGGGCGGCGAGCATCGGCCAGCTCCGAAGGTGATCCGTGAGGGCCATGACGGGTTTCCTAGGCGGTCGCCGCGCGAACGCCGCGGCCGCGCTCGGCACCCAGGCCCACGCCGAGCAGCACGAGGGCGCTCGCGAGGTGGAGGAAGTGGTCCGCGGTGTTCAGGGCGAGGATGTTCGCACCCGTGTCCGCGATGAAGAACCCGACGATGCCGAGCAGCAGGTACGCCGCACCGATGACCGTGTTCGTCACCTTCGCCGCATGTGCGTTCGCGAGACCGGCGATCAGCAGCGCGCCACCGATCAGCAGGTGGGCGATGTTGTGCAGCGGGTTCACCTCGAAGATGCCGAGGAGCAGTCCGCCCTCGGTGGCGATGAAGCCTACGCCGCCGGTGACGGCGAAGCCGAGCAGGCCGACGAGGACGTAGACGGCGCCGAAGACGGTGGCGACGATCCGGTTGGGTGAGTTGCGCATGATCTCCTCCTTGGTGGCACGACTGATGTCGTGTCCGGTCAGCGGTTCGGAGCGGATGCCCCGAACGGATTGGACTCGGGTCACATCGCGGGCATCAGCACCGTGTCGATGAGGTAGACGGTCGCGTTGGCGGTCTTGACCCCGCCGCAGACGACCGTCGCGTCATTGACCATGAGGGTGTCGCCGGATCCGGTCACCTCGACCGTGCCGCCCTGGACCGTGGTCTGCGTCCCCACGACCTCATCGGGCGAGAGCTGACCGGGCACGACGTGGTAGGTGAGGACCGAGCTCAGCGTCGCGGTGTCGGTCTTCAACGACTCAATCACGGCCGGGTCGATCTTCGCGAACGCGTCGTCGACCGGGGCGAACACCGTGAACTCGTCGCCGTTGAGCGTGTCGACCAGGTCGACCTCGGGGTTCAGCTGGCCCGAGACCGCCGCGACGAGCGTCGTCAGCATCGGGTTGTTCGACGCGGCGACCGCGACGGGGTCCTGGGACATGCCGGCCACCGAGCCGGGCCCGTCCGGGACCTCCTCGGCGTACGCCGCACAGCCGGCGCCGACGAGGTCGGCTGCGGGGTCCATCTCCATGGCCTCTTCGCTGGGCGTGGCCTCCTCGCTCATCGCGGGCTCGTCGCTCTCGGTGGACGAGTCGCCCATGCTGCAGCCGGCGAGGCCGAGTGCGGCGATCGCGGTGATCGAGAATGCGGCGAGGGCGGTACGTGTGCTGCGGGTGCGGAACGATCGCATGATCTTCTCCTTCGTTGGCCGACCCGGGAGCGGGCCGTTTCGAGGGGTTCGGAGACACACGGCCGACGGATTGGAACCCGACGACGAATGCGTCGATCTCAAGACGTGCAATCGGATCCGGGCTCCGCTCCGAATCACCGATGACTCACGAAAGGGGGATTCCCGTGCCGACCTCCCGTTACCACACCCCTTCGCCGCTCGCCAGGGGCTCCCGCGTCCCGTGGTCTCTGCCACGCTTGGCGACGTGGTGGACCGCGGGAACCAAGACCCAGACTCCCGCCCTCGGACCCTCGAACAGCTGCTCGTGGCGACCGCGAGCGGCGACCGAGGCGCGTTCTCCCTGCTCTACGACCAGACCGCACCGCGCGTGTTCGGGCTCGTACGCCGGCTCCTCGTCGACGCCGCGCAGGCTGAGGAGGTGACGCAAGACGTGTTCCTCGAGATCTGGCAGACCGCCACACGATTCGACCCCGAGCGCGGCAACGCCGTCGCCTGGCTGCTCACGCTCGCGCACCGTCGCGCCGTCGACCGGGTGCGCTCGGCGCAGGCGTCCCGCGAACGTGATCTCAAGGCCGGCGCCCGCGACCTCGCCGTCCCCGTCGACGACGTCGCCGAGGCGGCCGAGGTGCGCATCGAGCACGAGCGCGTGAACGCCGCCTTCGGCGATCTCAGCGAAGCGCAGCGCGAGTGCATCGCCCTGGCGTACTACGGCGGCTGCACGCAGTCCGAGATCGCAGCGAAACTGCAGGTTCCGCTCGGTACGGTGAAGACGCGGCTGCGAGATGGCATGATTCGGCTGCGCGAGGTGCTGGGGGTGACGACATGAGCCGGGCGGATGACTCGGAGCGGTCGTCACGCGTCGACCCCGACCTCCTCGCGCTCGCGCCGGGCTACGCCCTCGACGCCCTCGACGAGTTCGAGCGGGCGCGTTTCGAGCGGGCGCTCGCGACGTCGCCCGAGCTGCAGGCCGAGGTCGCGGCGTTCGGTGCCGCGGCGGCCGGCCTCGCCGAAGCGGTGCCCGCGGAGGAGCCTCCGCCGAGCGTGAAGGCCGGCCTGTTCGCCCGGCTCGACGACGTCGAGCAGGAACGACGGGCGACCGCGGCCGGCGCGGCGGCGGCCGGCGCGGCGGCGCACGCGGCGGCTGACGGGGCGGCGCACGGTGGCGGCACGCTCGACGACGGCGCGGCCGACGGCGGCGTGGTCGACGAGCTCGCGGCGCGCCGTGCACGCCGACGGCTCGCGATCGCGATCTCGTCCGCAGCGGCCGTCGCCCTGGTGCTCGCGGGCGTCGTGTTCGGGGTGAACTGGCCCGGGCCCAACGGCTGGGGCGCGCAGCGCGAGCTCGCGCAGCTGGCCGAGGCATCCGACACCCAGACCGCGACGATCGAGACGGCCGACGGCGGCGAGGTGACCCTCGTCTGGTCGGAGGAGCAGGGGCGGAGCGCGATCCGCGCGGCGGGCCTGCCCGACGTGGGCGGCGACCGCACCTACGAGCTCTGGTACATCGACGACGCCGGCGCCGTGCCGGCCGGCACGTTCGACGTGCGCGGCGACGCGGACGCGTGGCGCATCCTCGAGGGCGACTTCGACCCCGGGGTCGTCGTGGGTATCACGGTCGAGCCGGCCGGCGGGTCCGAGCAGCCGACCAGCGAGCCGATCGCGGTCCTGCAGACCTGATCGCACGGGCCGACATCCGGGTGAAATGCGAGGACGGTTACACTCGCCAGGCGATGTCCACCGAACCCATCACCGTATCCATCCGCCGCGAGGTCGACCCGTCGCGCATCTCCGAGGCGACCGTCTGGGTGCAGACGGGCGTGAACCTCGCGAACAAGTACCCGGGGTTCCTCGGTTCCGGCTGGGTCCGCGCCGGGGAGGACTCCACGGTCTGGCACATGCTCTACCGGTTCGCGACCGAGGACACCCTCGAGGCCTGGGAGCGTTCGTCGGAACGCACCTGGTGGCTCTCGATGGGTGAGGGCTTCGTGCGCTCCGAGCGCAGCAGACGGCGCACGGGCATCGAGGGCTGGTTCGATGAGCCGCCCACGGGTTCGACTCCCACGACGGATGCCTCGGCTGCGAGTGCGACGGCCGTTCCCGCGGCCCCGCCGCGGTGGAAGCAGGCGGTGACGATCTGGCTCGGGTTCTTCCCGGTGAACCTCGCGTTCACGTACCTGATGACGCCCGTGCCGGGCTGGGGCGAGCTGCCGCTGTGGCTGCGCGTGCTCCTGACGACCGCCGTGCTCACGCCGGTCATGGCGTACTGGGTGCTGCCCCTCGTGACCAGGGCGCTGCGCAGATGGCTGACGCCGGGGCGCTGAGCACGCCGGCGGGCAGCCGGCCGCCCGCCGGCGTGCCGCCGCTCGGGCCGCGGCGTCTGGCAATCACCTGGTCGATTCCGGACGGGTTCGGCGGGATGACCTCCGCGATGCTGCACCGCTCACGCGCGCTCGTGGCGGCCACCGGGGGCACGGTCGACCTGCTGACGTTCGATCCGCGCAGCGGGTACGACGAGATCCGGCAGCGCCTCACGGACCGGGGTGAGCTGACCGACGGTGTGCGGCTCAGAAATCTGTACGAGGAGCTGGCGGAACTCGGCGGGGGCGGGCCGTCGGTCGAGGTCCGCGAGATCCGCGACCGGTCCGGCGACCTCGCCCGCGTCGAGCATCGGCGCGCCGACGGCTCGCTCGCGGTGCTCGACGAGCGCACGGCGGTCGCGGGCGGGCGCAGGCGGCTGACCGCGTTCGACACGAGCGGGACCCGAGTCGGGCAGTGGCCCGGGGCGTGGGCCTGCTACACCGCGTGGATCGACCGGCTCGTCGGCGACACACCCGCCGTCGCCGTCGTCGACAGCAAGACCATGGCGCCGTTCGTCGCGGGCCTTCGCCGCCCGAACCTCGCGACGGTGCACGTCGTGCACGCCTCGCACCTCGAGGGCCGAGCGCGGCCGTACGCGCCGCTGCGCCGGTCGCGCGCGACCGCCCTCGCTCGCATGGAGCGGTTCGACGCCGTGGTGTTCCTCACGGAACGTCAGCGCGGGGACACGGTGCAGCTGCTCGGCGACCCGGGCAATCTCGCGGTGATCCCGAACGGCCGCGCGCTGCCCGCGTACGCCGACGGCCACGGCGCGCGCGGCGGCGGGGTCGTGGTCGCGGGGCTGACCGCACGCAAGCGGGTGGGCGATGCGATCGAGATCGCCGCGATGGCCGGCGCGGGCGGCGCCGGTGGCTCGCCGGTCTCGCTGACGATCGTCGGCGACGGGCCCGACCGTGAACGACTCGAACGACTCGCCGCGGACCAGCCGTGCGAGGTCGCGTTCACCGGGCATCGGCCCGACGGGGCCGAGGCGTTCGCCGAGGCATCCTGGATGCTCCTCACGAGCCGCAGCGAGGGATCGCCGCTCGTCCTCGCCGAGGCGATGGCGCGCGGCTGCGTGCCCATCGCCTACGACGTGCCCTACGGGCCCGCCGACCTGATCGAAGACGGCGTGAACGGATTCCTCGTGGCCGACGGCGACCGCGACGCGGCTGCCGCGGCGATCACCCGGCTGGTTCGCGCGACGCCCGCCGAGTGCGCCGCCATGCGCGAGGCCGCGCGGCGCACCGCGGAGCGGTTCGACGACGCGGTGGTGACCGGGGCCTGGCTCGCGATCGAGCGCGAGGCGCTCGACCGGGCCGGGGTGCCGGCGCGGGAGGTCGACGCCCACGTCGGACGTGTCAGGCTGCGGCTGCGGCGCGGCACGTTGCGGCTGAGCGCGCAGGTCTCGGGTGTCGCACGCGGCAGCGGCGTGACCGTGTCGTTCCGCGCGACTCGAACGACACGCGTGGTCCGGCGCCGGCTTCGGGTCGGGCGGGACGGCCGGCTGAGCGTGCGACTGGACCCGGCGGCGACGGCGCTCCTCGCAGCCCCTCGGCGCGCGCTCGACGTGAGCGTCCTCCTCGGCGAGGGTCGCGCGACCGTCGACCTTCCGCCGACGCGCCTGCACCCGGACCGCCGCAGCCTCCCGCGTCGCCTGCGCGACCGCCTCGCCCGCTGATGCACGTCCCGTCTCCGACGGCGGGCGGGCCGACCATCGCCCAGATCGAGTCGGCGGTCATGTCGGCGCTCGAACGGTTCGAGGCGGCGAAGACCGAGGCGGCGAAGACCGAGGCCACCACGGCCGCGGCCGGCCATCGCGACTGACCGCGAGCCGGCCCCGACCGCTGGGCGGTCGGGGCCGGCTCGCGGTGTGGCGTCAGCGGGCGGTGCGGTGCGCGCGTGACGCGATCCGGCCGGTGAGGAGGATCACGCCGAGCGCGAGCAGGTAGAGGCCAGCGACCGTGCCGCCGCCCAACTGCGAGAAGAACAGCAGCGGAAGCTGCAGCAGCGGCAGCGGCAGCGCGACCCACACGCTGACCCGGCGCGCGCGGATCAGCGAGACGCACAGTGCGATGCCGCCGATGAGCCACAACCCGTTCGCGGCCATCGCGACCGCCGGGAAGAACTCGAGGTCGGCACCGTTGACCGCGCTGCTGATGGTGCCGACCGTGAGCAGCGTCGTGCCGATCGCGGCGACCACGGCGCCCCAACTCGAGCGGGCGTGCCGGGCGAGCCCGAGATACATGACCGCGAGCGCCCACAGGCTGATGGTGAACCCGGCGAGGATCACGCGGACGTGCGGGTCGATGGTGTCGCTCACGGTCTGCGGGACGAGCGCCTGCACGATGCCGGTCGCGAGCGACAGGACACCTGCGACGACGGCGGCCGAGCCGGCGAGCCGGTCGGTGACGAGGCTGATGACACGGCCCTCACGCGGGAAGGCCGCTCCCGGGACGACGGACGCGGTGCGCTGGGGTGCGGAGCTGGTGGACACGAGCATGCCTTTCGGATCGCTGACGGTCTGGTGCGATCGGCCACGGCGGCCGAACGAGGACGACGCTATGGTTCGTCGACCACCGCAGACATCGACTGCGAGTCGCCGATTCCGGCGCCGTTCGGAGGCTTCCGGGCGGCCGGAGGGCGGCACGCCCCGCCGACGAACGTCGGCCGGGATCTTCGACCTTCGTCGCATTCCCCGGCGGCGTACCGCGCCCTAGCATCGAGACGTGACGTCACGGTCCGCTTCAGCTGTCGGAGGCCGATCCCCGGCCGGAGACCGGCCCGCCGGTCGGCGCGCGTGGACCAATCCGCTCGACCTCGCCATCGCGGGCGTGGTCGCCGCGTGGGCCACGATCGAGGCCCTCCTCATCCCGTCGACCGCGCCGGCCACGCAGCTCGCGTTCGCCCTGACGATCTCGCTGCCCCTCGCGGTGCGGCGGCGGTTGCCGATCACGGTGATGCTGATCGTCGCAGCCGCGCTCATCGTGCACGCGAGCTTCGCCGGCCCGGATGCGACATTCAATCCGTTCCCGAGCCTGCTGATCGCGACCTTCACCGTCGGTGAGCGCGTCGCCCCGTGGTGGCTCGCGGCGCTGGTCGGCGTGGTGCCGATCGCGGCCATGCTCACCGCGAACGCACTCGGCTACTTCGGTGCGGGTGTCGACGCCGCCGGAACCGTGCTGCTCGTCTTCTTCGTCGGCGCGACATGGGCCGGAGGGCGCATCGTCAGACACCGCGCCCAGGCGGTGGACGAGGCCCGGCGAAGCTCGGCGCAGCTCGCACAGGACGCCGTCGCGACCGAACGCGAACGCATCGCACGGGAGCTGCACGACATCGTGGCGCACGCGCTCTCGATCATCGCACTGCAGGCCGCCGCGGCACAGCGGTTCCTGCCGAAGGATCTCGAACGGGCCGGCGAGCACCTCGAGCTCACCCGGCGTACCGCACAACAGGCCCTGGGCGAGATGCGGAACCTGCTCGGCGTGCTCCGCGAGGAACCCGCGCTCTACCACCCCCAGCCCGGGATCGCGCAGCTGCCCGAGCTCGTCGCCGAGACCGAGGCGTTCGGCCACCCATGCTCCCTGGAGGTCGACGCCTCGCTCGAGGGCGACCCCTCGCGCGACGGGCTCAGCGACGGCCACGCACTCGCGGTCTACCGGGTCGTGCAGGAGTCGCTCACGAACGTGCGCAGACACGCGCCCGGCGCCGATGTCGCGGTCACGGTCCGTCGCCGCGGCAGCACCGTCGAAGCCGTCGTCGAGAACGGTCGGCCTCGCCCCGAGGCATCCGCTCATGAACCACTCGCCGGAAGCGGCCAGGGCCTGCCCGGCATGGCCGAGCGCGCGCGCGTCTACGGCGGCACGCTCGACGCGGGGCCGCGACCCGAAGGAGGCTGGCTCGTGCGACTCTCGATGCCGCTGGAGGCCGGCGCATGACCGCCGGCGCCGACCCATCCGTGCTCGTCGTCGACGATCACGCCCTGGTGCGGTCGGGCATCGTCGGACTCCTCCAGGCGGCCGACTGCCGGGTGGTCGGCGAGGCCGGCGACGGCCACGCGGCGATCGATGCCGCGGTCGCGCTCCGGCCCGACGTGGTGCTCATGGACATCCGCATGCCCGGACTCGACGGCATCGCGGCGACCGAGGCCCTCGTCAGCCGTCCCGATCCGCCGAAGGTGCTCATCCTCACGACGTTCGATCTCGACGAGTACGTGTACCGCGCCCTCCGGGCGGGTGCGTCCGGGTTCCTGCTCAAGGATGCGCCGCCGGAGCGACTGATCGACGCGGTCCGCATCGTCGCGCAGGGCGAGACCCTGCTCGCACCCGCGCTCACACGGCGGCTCATCGAGCGCTACATCCAGGCCCCGCCGCCGAACGCGGCGGACCCCGGCCCCGCCGACCTCACCCCGCGCGAACGCGAGGTGTGGCTGTGCCTCGCGAAGGGCCGATCGAACCTCGAGATCGCACAGCAGCTGTTCCTGAGCGAGGCGACCGTCAAGGCGCACGTCACGCGACTGCTCGCCAAGCTCGGCCTCAGGGACCGGGTGCAGGCGGTGGTCGCCGCGTACGAATCAGGGTTGATCCGCCCGGGTGAGCCGACCTGACGAGTCAGTCGGCGTCGTCGGACGCCGCGGTGCGCCGCGTGAGGGCACGGTGTTCGCGGTAGCGCCGGATGATGAGCACGGCGAGCGCGATCAGGATGGCGCTGTAGACGACGTAGTCGAGGTACTTCAGGTACTCGTCGAGCAGTTCGTGCTGCGTTCCCAGGGCGGCGCCCACGCCGATCAGCAGCCCGTTCCACAGGCCCGAGCCGATCGCGGTGAAGAGGCAGAAGATGAGGAGGGGCATGCGGTCGGCGCCCGCCGGAAGCGAGATCAGGCTCCGCACCCCCGGCACCACGCGCCCAACCAGAACCGACCACTGGCCGTGCTTGTGGAACCAGCGCGCCCCGGCCTCGAGGTCGGAGAGGCTCACCAGCCTGGTCCAGGCGATCCAGCGGATGGCTCGCTCGAGGCCGATCCACGCCCCGAGCGCGTAGAAGACGAGCGCGCCGAGCAGCGAGGCCAGCGTGCTCCAGACGATGAGCCACACGAGGTTCAGCTCCCCGGCCTGGCTGAGGTAGCCCGCGAACGGCAGGATCACCTCGCTCGGGATCGGTGGGATCAGCACTTCGACGAACACGAGCACGCCGACGCCGATGTCACCGAGTGCGGTGAGCACGTCGGCGGCGAAGCCGGTGAGACCGGTGAATCCGTGATCGGTGGTGGCGGTGACGAGGGCGGTCATGTCGGCTCCGGGGGTCGGGGTCGGCGGTCCAGGCGGTCGGCGCGCGCGGCGGTGACACCGGCGGGCATCGTCGGGTGCTCTCCGTCGATGCTACGGATTGGTTCGCCCCCGAGGCATCCGACACCCGAGCGACCCGCGGTCATCCGCGAGGATGACGCGCGGCACGCCGGGATCTCGCGCCGCTCAGCACGCTAGCGCGGTCGGGTGTGCAGAACCTGGCAGCCGCCGTCAGGCGTGCGCACCGATCCGCCGACTGAGCGTCGCAGCGGCCTCGCGCACCTCATCGGCGATGGTGTCGACTGCGCCGCGCGCGGTGTCCTCGGGAAAGGTGACGGCGATCGCCGCGGCCGGCCAGCCGACATGGTCGAGCACGGCCGCGCCGATCGACGCGAGCCCGGGGGTGACCTCGCCGTGCTCGCTCGCGCGCCCATCGGCCCGCACCTGCTGGAGCAGGCGCTTCAGCCGACCGTACGACCACGGTTCACCCCCATCATCGCCGCCGGTCCGCTCGGGAAACGCGGGCGTGTCCGGGTACAGCGCGCGCAGCTGCGCCGGTGGCAGCGCGGCGAGCATGGCCCGGCCGGTCGCGGTCAGATGCGCCGGCAGACGCACGCCGACGTCGGTGACCAGCGAGGGCCTGCGCGGGGCGCGCTCCTCCACGAGGTACAGCACGTCCCGGCCGTGCAGCACCGCGAGATGCCCGCTCTCACCGACACGGTCGACCAGCGCGGCCACCAGCGGCCGGCCGAGCCGGGTCAGCGGTTGCTGACGGCTGAAGCCGCTCGAGAGCTCGAACGCCGCGACGCCGAGTCCGTACCGGCGTTCCTCGGGGAGGTGCACGACGAAACCGCGTTCCTGCAGCACGGCGAGGAGGTGGTAGACCGACGACCTCGGCAGGCCGAGCGCCGTGGCGATGGTGGCCGCCGGCACGGGACCGCGCTGCGCCGCGAGGTGCGCGAGGATCTGCAGCGTCTGGTCGGCCGCAGGCACCTTCGATCGTTCGCCGGGCATGACGCCCCTCTCCATCGCCGTCCGGGATACCGGACGGAAGCCTACCCGCACGCGTTCCCGCCGAGACCCTCGCGCGATGAGATCGATGCATGCGAACGCTTCAGTCTCAGGTTCCGGCGCCCGTCGCCGTCGGCGTGGGCCCGCTCACGATCGACGAAGTCGTCGCAGTCGCCCGCCACGGAGCATCCGTCGTCCTCGACACGACCGCACTCGACGCGGTCGCCGCGGCTCGCGCGACCATCGAGGCGCTCGCCGAAGATCCCGAGCCGCACTACGGCATCTCGACCGGGTTCGGCGCGCTCGCCACGACCTTCATCGGCGCAGACCGCCGCGGCCAGCTGCAGGCGAGCCTCATCCGCTCGCACGCCGCCGGCGCCGGAGCCGAGGTCGAACGTGAGGTCGTGCGCGCCCTCATGCTCCTGCGGCTCTCGACCCTCATGACCGGCCGCACCGGGGTGCGGCGCGAGACCGCCGAGACCTACGCGGCGATCCTCAACGCCGGCATCGTGCCCGTCGTCCGCGAGTACGGCTCGCTCGGCTGCTCAGGCGACCTCGCCCCGCTCGCGCACTGCGCGCTCGCCGCCATGGGCGAGGGCGAGGTGCGGGACGCCTCCGGCGCGCTGACCGACGCGGCGACCGCCCTCGACCACGCGGGCATCGCGCCGTTGCGCCTCGCCGAGAAGGAGGGGCTCGCGCTCATCAACGGCACCGACGGCATGCTCGGCATGCTCGCCCTCGCGATCCACGACCTCCGGGCGTTGCTGAACACGGCGGACCTGGCCGCCGCGATGAGCGTCGAAGGCCTCATGGGCACCGACGCGGTGTTCGCGGCCGACCTGCACGAGCTCCGGCCGCAGCGCGGCCAGGCGGTCTCGGCGGCGAACATGCGGCGTCTGCTCGCCGGCTCGCCGATCGTCGCGAGCCACAAGGGCCCCGAATGCACGCGCGTGCAGGACGCCTACTCGCTGCGCTGCGCGCCGCAGGTGCACGGTGCGGCGCGCGACACGGTCGAGCACGCCGCATCCGTCGCCGGCGCCGAGCTCGCGAGCGCGATCGACAACCCGGTGCTCACGCGCGACGGCCGCGTCGAGTCCAACGGGAACTTCCACGGCGCGCCGGTCGCGTATGTGCTCGACTTCCTGGCGATCGCGGTCGCGGATGTCGCCTCGATGAGCGAGCGACGCACGGACCGGTTCCTCGACCCGGCGCGCAACCAGGGGTTGCCGCCTTTCCTCGCGCACGAGGTCGGCGTCGACTCGGGCCTCATGATCGCGCAGTACACGGCGGCTGGGCTCGTCTCCGAGCTGAAGCGCCTGGCCGTGCCGGCTTCGGTCGACTCGATCCCGTCGTCGGCGATGCAGGAGGACCATGTGTCGATGGGGTGGGCCGCTGCCCGGAAGCTCAGGCGCGCGATCGACGGGCTCACGCGGGTGCTCGCGATCGAGCTGATGACGGCCGCGCGCGGGCTCGCGCTCCGTACGCCGCTCAGCGCGGGCCCGGCGACCGGGGTGGTCGCGTCGATGGTGACGGATGCCTCGGGCGGCGGCCCCGGTCCCGACCGCTTCCTCGCGCCCGAGATCGAGGCCGTGGTCGAGCTGGTGCGTTCGGATGCCGTGCTCGCGGCATCCGCGACCGTCTGATATACTCACATACCATTATCGATCGCCGTATCGACCACATGCTTCGCGCAGAGCTGTTGTGCACGCCTGGGGTCGATGCCAAACTAGGGCCTGCCGGAGCAAAGTGCGCTGACAGCGATGTCGGCTGACTCCCTCTCCGGCAACGGACGGATACCCGATGTCGTCGAACGAACGAACGCACAGGACTCCGCGCCGGGCGAACTCCGTCCGGCGGAAGTGCACGGTGCTCTCGGCCGGGTTCGCCGCACTCGTGCTCGCTTTCGGCGCAGCGGCACCCGCGCAGGCCGCCGAGGTGCCGCCCACGACGCCGCCCGCGACGGCCGCCCCCACCTCGGAGCCGACGCCCACCACGCCGGCGCCGTCGTCCGAGCCGACCGATCCGCCCACGCCGAGCGACCCGCCGCCAACTCCGACGGACCCACCGCCGACCGATCCGCCACCCACGGACCCGCCCCCGACCGACCCTCCGCCGACCGATCCGCCGCCGACGGATCCACCACCGACGACCCCGCCACCGACCACGCCGCCGCCGACGACCCCGCCGACCGGCACCCCGTCGCCCGCGCCGGCGCCAGCGGCGCCCGCGCCGGCTCCCGTCCGAGCGCCGGTGCTCATCGGCAACGGCCCCGTCCTGCGCATCGCGTCGAGCCCCGACCCGGGACTGGCCGGTCTCTTGACCGCTCGGACCGCCCTCGACCAGTCCTCGCTCGCGCTCCGGAGCGCCGAGGCCGCCCTCGCCTCGGCGAAGGCCGATCGCGCCGCGGCCCGCACCACGGCGCTCCAGCTCGATGGCGTGGCCGCCGACGCTCGCGAGAAGGCCGACGAGGCCGGGCGGGCGTACCTGACGGCGGACCGCAGCGGTGATGCCGCGAATGCGTCGATGGCCGCGGCCTACGGCGCCGGGCAAGACCTGCTCGCCGGGCTCAGCGGCATGGCGCGCATGGCCGAGCTCGAGGGTGAGGCCGACGAGCTGCTCGACCTCGCCGAGCGACTCGACGCGAAGGCCGAGGCCGCCGAGGAGCGCGCGCTCTCCGCCTGGGCCGACGTCGACGCCGTCCCGGTCGAAGAGCGTCAACAGGACGTCCGGGCCACCGAGGCGACCGTCACGCAGGCGCGCGCCGAGTTGTCGGGACTGCAGACCCGCGTCGCCGCGTCGAGCGTGGAGCTCATCGACTCGCTGCCATCCGATTCGGGGCAGCTGAGCGAGCAGGGCTGGTCGCTGCCGGTCAGCGGGCGCACGAGCGATGAGTTCGGCCCGCGGCCCGAGAAGCCGGTTCCCGGTGTGAACGAGTTCCACCGCGGCACCGACATCGCCGCGAGCTGCGGTGCGCCGGTGTTCGCCGCGACCGGCGGCATCGTGCTGGAGGCGCGCGTCAACGGCAGCTACGGCAACTGGATTCTGCTCGACCACGGCCTCGGCGTGTCGACCGGGTACGCCCATCTGAAAGACGGTGGCGTGCTCGTCTCACCGGGCCAGCGCGTCGAGGCCGGGCAGCTGATCGGCGCCGTCGGCTCGACGGGTGCGTCGACCGGGTGCCACCTGCACTTCGAGGTGCGGCTCGGCGGCGTCGCGGTCGATGCCAAACCGTTCCTCGCCGCTCGTGGTATCGCCCTCGGCTGACCACCGAGCAGGCAGGCGTCCGGGATCCCAGACGCCGCGACCGAGGCATCCATTGCCGGCCCACGCCGCCTGCGCGAGCATCGTCGCATGACCACCGGAGCACCCCGAACCGTCCGCGCTGCGCGCGGCAGCACGCTCACCGCGAAGAGCTGGCAGACCGAGGCGCCACTGCGGATGCTCATGAACAACCTGGACCCCGAGGTCGCCGAGCGGCCCGAAGACCTCGTCGTGTACGGCGGCACCGGCAAGGCCGCGCGCAGCTGGCCGGCGTTCGACGCCATGGTCCGTGAGCTCGAGACGCTCGAGGCCGACGAGACGCTGCTCGTGCAGTCGGGCAAGCCCGTCGGCGTGTTCCGTACGCACGAGTGGGCGCCGCGCGTGCTCATCGCGAACTCGAACCTCGTGGGCGACTGGGCGACGTGGCCCGAGTTCCGACGACTCGAGGCGTTGGGCCTCACGATGTACGGGCAGATGACGGCCGGCTCGTGGATCTACATCGGCACGCAGGGCATCCTGCAGGGCACCTACGAGACGTTCGGCGCCGTCGCGCGCTCGCTCGCGACGAAGCGCGGGGCGACGGATGTCTCGGGCGCGACCCTCGCCGGAACACTGACGCTGACCGCGGGCTGCGGCGGCATGGGCGGCGCCCAGCCGCTCGCGGTGACGATGCAGGGCGGCGCGGCGCTCATCGTCGACGTCGACGAGTCGCGCCTCCGCCGGCGGGTGGAGCACGGCTATCTCAACGAGGTCGCGCCCGACCTCGACGACGCGATCGCCCGGGTCGTCGCCGCCAAGCGCGATGGTGCGGCACGGTCGGTCGGGGTCGTCGGCAACGCCGCGCTCGTCTTCGGCGAGCTGCTGATCCGACACCGGGCCGGCGACCTGCAGGTCGACATCGTGACCGACCAGACGAGCGCGCACGACCCCCTCTCGTACCTGCCGGTCGGGGTCGCCCTCGCCGACTGGCAGGCCGAGGCGTCGCGGGACCCCGACGGGTTCACCGCACGGGCTCGGGGCAGCATGGCCAAGCAGGTCGCGGCGATGGTCGGGTTCCAAGACGCCGGAGCCGAGGTGTTCGATTACGGCAACTCGATCCGCACCGAGGCCGCGCTGGGCGGGTTCGACCGGGCCTTCGAGTTCCCGGGCTTCGTGCCCGCCTACATCCGGCCGCTGTTCGCCGAGGGCAAGGGGCCGTTCCGGTGGGTCGCGCTCTCGGGCGACCCCGCAGACATCGCCGCGACCGACCGCGCGATCGTCGAGCTCTTCCCAGAGGACGCGCACCTCCGGCGCTGGATCTCGCAGGCGAGCGAGCAGGTGCACTTCGAGGGACTGCCCGCGCGGATCTGCTGGCTCGGCTATCAGGAACGGCACCTCGCCGGACTGAGGTTCAATGAGATGGTCGCGTCGGGCGAGCTGAGCGCGCCGATCGTGATCGGGCGCGATCACCTCGACGCCGGGTCGGTCGCGAGTCCCTATCGAGAGACCGAGGCCATGGCCGACGGCTCCGACGCGATCGCCGACTGGCCGTTGCTCAACGCGCTGCTGAACACCGCGTCGGGTGCGACGTGGGTGTCGATCCATCACGGCGGGGGCGTCGGCATCGGCCGGTCGATCCACGCCGGGCAGGTCGTCGTCGCCGACGGCACCGACCTCGCGGCCCAGAAGATCGCGAGGGTGCTCGTGAACGACCCGGGAACGGGCGTCATGCGGCATGTCGACGCCGGCTACGACCGGGCGGTCGAGGTCGCGCGCGAGCGCGGCCTCCGCGTACCGATGCGCGATGCGTGAGCCGGCCCGTCGCATGCACGCGTCCGCCGTCCCCCCACGTCCTCGATTCCTTGCGCAGCACGAGCCCCGATTCCTTGCTCAGGAAGAACGGGCCGACACGCCGACGGGGATGCCGCTCGGCCGGCGTGCCGCGTCGTTCCTCCTGAGCAAGGAACCGCGGGGACGCGGGTGGGCACGGTCGGGAGGAGCGGCGCGTGAGCGATGACGGCGGCGTGAAGCGGATGCTCCTGACGGGCATCGGTGAGCTCGTCACGAACGACCCGACGCCGGGGCGCGAAGGCGGTGCCCTCGGGATCGTCCGCGACGCGGCGGTCCTCGTCGAGGACGGACTCGTCTCGTGGGTCGGCCCGGTCGGTCGCGCGGCGGAGGCCGCCGAACACGCAGGTCGACACCGGCGCGGACCCGGCGACGCTGGAGCCGGCGGCCACCGAGCGCGCGGCCCGCACGCCGACTTCGGGCCCGGCCGAGCGCGCGACGATGCCCGCGACGGCGACGAGCACCGGGCACTCTGGGATGCGGCCGTCGACGTGGTCGACCTCGGCGGCGATGCGGTGATCCCGGGCTTCGTCGACAGTCACACGCACCTCGTGTTCGGCGGCGACCGCGCCGACGAGTTCGCAGCCCGCATGGCGGGGCAGGCGTATGAGGCGGGAGGCATCCGGTCGACCGTCGCGGCGACGCGCGCCGCGACCGACGACGAGTTGCGCGACCGGCTCGCGACCTTCGTGGCCGAGATGCACGCGCAGGGCACGACCACGTTCGAGATCAAGTCGGGGTACGGGTTGCGTGTGCACGACGAGGAGCGCCTCGTCCGACTGGCCCGCGAGGTGACCGATGAGGTGACGTTCCTCGGCGCGCACGTGGTGCCGGCGGAGTTCGCCGAGGCGGGCGGCGCCGACGCCTACGTCGACCTCGTCGTCGGCGACATGCTCGCCGCGTGCGCGCCCCACGCGCGCTGGATCGACGCCTTCTGCGAACGCGGCGCGTTCACCGAGGCACAGTCGCGCCGCGTCCTCGAAGCCGGACGCGCGGCCGGCCTCGGCGTGCGCGTGCACGGCAATCAGCTGGGTCCTGGCGCGGGCGTCGCGCTCGCGGTCGAGCTCGGCGCGGCGTCGGTCGACCACTGCACCTATCTGAGCGACACGGATGTCTCGCTGCTGGCCTCGTCCGACACGGTCGCGACCCTGCTTCCCGGGGTCGAGTTCTCGACGAAGCATCCGTACCCCGACGCGCGCCGCCTGCTCGACGCGGGGGCGACCGTCGCGCTCGCGAGCGACTGCAATCCGGGCTCGAGCTTCACGAGCTCGATGCCGTTCTGCATCGCGGTCGCCGTGCGGGACATGGGGATGACCCCGTCCGAGGCGCTCTGGGCGGCGACCGCGGGCGGCGCCCGGGCACTTCGCCGCGACGACGTCGGCGTGCTTCGCGCCGGAGCCCGAGCCGACTTCGTGCAGCTCGCCGCGCCACGCCACATCCACCTCGCGTACCGGCCCGGTGTTCCCCTCGTCCGCAGCGTCTGGCAGGCCGGCACCCGGCTCCCGTGACGTCGCCCGCGCTCCACGTGCCACCCGCGTGCCACCCGCCTGGCCCACCCACCTGCCCGGGTGCCCCCCGTCAGGCCACGGTGTCGCGCAGGTGGTCGTCACCGCTCCCGCGGACGAACCGTTCGCGCGAGCTCTGGCGGCGGTGTCGCGCATGCGGTCGTGGTCGTGTCGCCGATACGGCATTTTGCGCGACATCGCTCGACCGTGTGGCAGCGAATCGGACGGGTGTGTGACCTTTCTCCGTCTCGCGACACTTCTAGGGTGAGGAGGTGCACGTGGACGAGGGTGATGGCACCGATGCCGACCTGCTGGACCGGGTCGCGCGCGGGGATCAGCGGGCACTGTCGGTCGTGTTCGACCGGCATGCCGCCGCGGTGACCCGGTACGCATGGGCGATGGCCGCCAGCCGGCCCGACGTCGAGGAGATCGTGCAGGACACTTTCGTCACCATGTGGCGCAAGGCCGACGAGATCGCACTCGCCGAGGCATCCCTGCTGCCCTGGCTGCTCGTGACCTGCAGGTACCTCGCGCTCAACGCCGCCCGCAAGGCAGCGAAACACGACGCCGACGAACTCGACGAACTGCGCGCCGCAGGCGCCGCCGGCGCCGTCCGCGACCACCACGACGCCGAAACGGCGCGCGACGACCTGCGCTGGGTGCTCGCCGAGATCGAAACCCTCGACCCGATCGATCGCCGCGTGTGCGAGCTGTGCCTGATCGACGGCCTCCCCTACGCCGACGCCGCCCGCGAGCTCGGGCTCAGCGTCGGCGCCGTGAAACAACGTGTATCCCGAAGCCGGAACCGGCTGAGGAAGGCGGTGACCCTCGATGAGGTCTGAACCCCCCACCGGAGACGAGCTGAACCGCATGCTCGTCTCGATGAAGCAGCAGGTGCTCGAACAGGCCGCGAAGGAACCTGCACCGGCCGCGCGCGGCCGCTCGATCCACCGCGGTCTCGCGCTCGGACTCGGCGTCACGCTCTTCCTCGGCGTCGGCGCCACCGCGGCGTACGCCATCACCGTCGCCGCATCCCAGGACCCGGTCGCGGCACCACCCTCCCAGACGTTCACGCCACCCGCGTCACCCACACCCGAACCGACCCCGAGCGCCACGCCGGCGCCGCCCGAGTTCGAAGTCGAGCCGGGGCAACCCGCGTCACGCTACGGGCTCGACTGCGACACCCTCGTCGACCCCGCGCTCATCAACGCGCTGTTCCCGGTGTCGGTCGCACCCGCCGACCCGATCGTCACCGCGTCCGGGGTCGGCATCTCGATTCCGCGCCGCACGTCGATCATGTCGATCGGGGGAACGGTGTGCGAGTGGTCGAACGGCGTTGCGAGCAACGACCAGTACGGCGTCTCACCTGAGCATGTGGGGGTCACCATCTCGGTGACGCCGCGCCCGGCCGTCGGCTGGTCCCCGCGCACGGATGGCATGCTCGATCTCGACCGATGGTCGCCCGACTGCGGCGTCGATACGGGCTCCTGCTTCGCAAGTGCCGGCGTGAATGATGCCTGGGTGACCATCGAGACGGTGGGAGCGACCACGGCGGCGATGGACCTTGCTCGATGGCACCTCTTGCGCGACTCGGTGATCGATACCGTCGCGGCCGCCGGCCCGGCCGCTCCCCCATCCTTCGTCGAGCGTTCAGAGGCCTCGCACGTCGGCGTGTGCGAATCACTCCTCCCGCTCGAGTCGGTTCGATCCACGACGGCACGTCCCGACGTCCTCCCCGGAAGCCCGAGCGGCGGCGGCTGGAGCGACTGGGCCGAAGCCGCGTCGATCGCCGGCAACCTCTGGTGTGCATGGTCCGGCGAGGAAGACATGAACTCGGCCGCGACGCTCTCGTGGATCCGAGACGGGCGGTGGGCGTTCACTCGAATGCTCGAAGCACAGGTCGGCATGCCGGTCGAGATCGCAGGCCTCCCTTCCGCCGAGCCAGCCATCGCCCGATGCTATGAGTTCGGAGACGGCTCGATCTGCGCGGTGGACCTCATGATCGGTGACGACTGGTTCAACGTGTCTGCGCGCACCGAGGCGACCGCGGTCGCGCTCGCCGAGGACATACTTCAGCGCTCCGCGGAGTAGCCACCAGCAGGTCGGGCCACCGTGCTCACTCGTCGTCCCCGCGCAGCATGCGGCGCCTGGCCGACAGCAACGTGACCTCGGGCCGCTCGGCGACGAGCCGCTCGGCACGATCGAGCACGTCGGTGACCCAGCCGGCGGAGCCGGCCACCACGGCCACGCCGATCGCGGCACGGCGGTGCAGATCCTGATCGCCGACCTCCGCGACGCTCGCGTCGGTCTCACGGCGGAGCTCGGCGACGATCGGCCGCACGACGGCACGCTTCTGCTTCAACGAGTGCACGTCGCCGAGCAACAGGTCGAACTCCGTCCAGCCGATCCACACGCCTCGAGTGTTCCATCGGTACGGACGTGCGTCGAGCCGATCCCGTCAACATGCGCGGGTGTCAGCGCCGACACACCCGCAGATCGTGACGGAGATCCCGCCGCCGTCAGTCCTTGGGCGAGTCGACACGGACGAGTTCGCCGGCGGCGTCCGCGGCATCCGTCCAGCGCTCGACCGGCAGCCGCACCTCCGCGATCGTGCAGGTCGGCAACTCGACGTCCGCACCGGTCAGTCGGCCAACGAGCGCACTGAACTCGGGGTTGTGACCGACGAGTATGGCCGTCGCCGCCGTGTCGTCGAGCTCCACGACGACCTCGAGCAGGTGCGCGACGCTCGTCGCGTACATCGACTCGTCGAGCTGCACGGATGCCTCGTCGAGACCAAGCTCGTCGGCGAGCGCCGCGGCCGTCGTGCGGGCGCGGAGCGCCGTGCTCGACCGGATGAGGCCCGGACGCACCCCGCGCTCGGCGAGGCGACGCCCCATGCGCGGTGCGTCACCGCGCCCGCGATCGTTGAGCGGCCGGTCATGGTCGGCGAGGCCGGGGTGTCCCCAGTCGGACTTCGCGTGGCGCACGATGAACAGCGTCTTCACCCGCCCAGCCTTCCACCGTCGCGCGCGAGGCGCGACCCCTACGGCCGGTCGTCGAGTCGCCAGGCGATGGTCACCCGGCCCGGCCCGGCATGAATGCCCTCCTCGATCACCGCACCGACCGGCCCCCAGCTCGGAGCCCGGCGATGCCCTCCGGCGGCGAACACCCACCGGTCGGCCCAATTCGACGTGAACGTCACCTCGGACCCGCCGTCGGCCGAGACGATGCCGCTGGTCCGTACGCTGAGACGCTCGCCGGCCCGGGCGGGCACCCTCGCGCGAACCCGGGTGCCGAACGCCGGGCGCTCGACCGGGCCCAGCACCTCGCCGCCGCCGACCGCATCGATCTCGATGGCGGCGACGCCGTCGGGCACGGTCAGCTCGAACCACAGCGTCGGCACGAACGAATCGGCCGGGGCCTCGCAGACGCAGGACCCACCCGTGTCATCGAGGATCCAGGCGAGCGGTCGATCGCTCGAAGCGGCCAGGGCGACGGCCGAGCCGCCCCAGCCGGGAAGGCTCCGGCCGTGCAGGTTGGCGCCGTGCAGGTCGGCGCGCGTGCGCATTCGTCGGGTTTCGCGCTGCATATTAATACTGTAGGCCGACGACATCATCATTCGCAACGGCCCCGGCAGAGCGCCCGCGGCACACCGACCGCCCCGTCAGCGCAGCGAGATCCCCGCGAGCATCTCGAGCACGCAGAGCGCGGCGAGGCGGACCGTGCGCCCGTCCGGAGCATCCGTCGTCGCGTCGATCTCCACGAGATCGGCCGAGCGCACGCGCGGATCGCGCGCCGCCTCGCGCACGAGCGCGCGCAGCTCCCACGCGGCCAGGCCACCCGGCACCGACGCGGGGCACGCCGGCGCGACCGACCGATCGCAGACGTCGACATCGATGTCGAGGTGCACCGGGCCGCCGGCCGCCCCGGCGATCGCGACCGCCTCCCGCATGACCTCCTCGGGCGTGCGCCGATGCAGCTCGTCGCGGTGCACGACGGTGATGCCGAGCCCGGCGGCCCGCCGCGCATAAGCCCCCGAGTTGGCGAAGTCGGCGATGCCGATCTGCACGATGCGCGTCGGGTCGAGACCGGCCTCGACGAGCCGGCGCACGGGCGAGCCGTTCGAGACCCCGTCGCGCAGGTCGAGGTGCGCGTCGAGCGTGACCAGCCCGGCGGTGGCGAGCTCGGCGCCCCACGCGCCGAGTGCGACCGGCACGGTCACCGAGTTGTCGCCCCCGAGCGCGAGCAGCACCGATCCACGCTCGAGCGCCGAGGCCACGGCCGCCGCCGTGCGCCGCTCCCCCGCGGGCCCGTCGGGCTCGTCGACGTCGCCCGCGTCCGCCGCCTGAAGACCCGCAAGGTCGCGCCCTTCGTCGGGCCCGCCGCGGCCGGGCGCGAGCGCGGGCGAGTACCGCCGCAGCGCGGCACGGATCGCCGCCGGGGTCGTGTGGGCGTTCGTCGGCGACAGCGAGGTGCGCCAGGCGGGCACCCCCAGGAGCACCAGGTCGGCGCGTGCGCCGGGTTCCAGGTCGCTCGGCTCCGGCCACGCGCCCGCGCGCGGCCAGAGCGGATCGTGCGGGAGGGCGTCGGCCATGCGGCCAGGCTAACGACGGCCGGATGCCTCGGACGAGACATCCGGCCGTCGTAGCGTCTGTCATGCCAGACGCGGAGCGACCGGACGAGCCGGCCACCCACGCGTTACCCCACGCGCGATCACCTGCCCGCGACGGCGGTCGCGACCTCCTCGGTGAGGAACGCCACGCCGGCCTCGTTGGGGTGCAACCCGCCATCGCGGACCGCGACCGGGCTCGTGAACGTGAGTCCATTCACCCACGCGTCGGTCCCACACGGCTCGTGACCCGCACTCCTGGCCATAGCCGGCACGAACGTCGCACCGTGCTCGGCGGCGACCTGGCCGAGGCCCGCCTCGAGCGCCGCCTGGGTCCGGTGGAAATAGGCGGTGTCGACGTCGGTGAACGGGAAGGAGTTCTCGGGGAACGGCGGCGTGCCGTCGCCGAAGGCCGGCACGAAGCAGCCACCCTCGGGCGTGTCCGCGGGCGACGGGAAGATCGACGGGTACCCCACGACGACGACGATCGCGAAGGGGGCCTTCTCGGCGATCACCTCGAGCGCACCCGAGACCGCCGGCAGCACCTCGTCGCGCAGCCGCAGCGCGAGCGTGTCGAGCCCACCCGGCGCGAGCACGCTCTCGCAGTTCGGCACGCTCGGGTCGCCGAGCAGCGGCCCCGCCGCGCTCGCGGCGAGGCACTGCGGCAGCACGGTCGAGAAGCCGAGGTCGTTGCCGCCGATGGTGAGCGTGACCACCTCGGTGCGGGTGCTCAGCGCATCGGACTGGGGTGGCGCGAGCAGCCCGGATGCGGTCCGCTGCGGTGTGTCGATCACGTTCGCCGTCGAGGCGCCGGCGCACGTGACATCCGTCACCCGCAGTTCGAGTGCGTCGGCGACGCGGTGCGGATAGTCGACCTCGGACTGGAGGCAGCCCGCCACCGGCAGCGACGAGTACGGCTCGAGGCCGAAGCCGGAGGCGTAGGAGTCGCCGAGGGCGACATAGCGCCCGCGGTGCTCGGCCGAGGGATCGTCGGCGACGGGCGCGCCTGCGACGGGCGCGTCGGTGACGGGGACGTCGCTGACGGGCACGTCGGTGACGGGCACGTCGGTGACGGGCGCAGACACCGACGCATGCGCGGGCGCGACGGCCAGGCCGCCGAGCACGGCGACGGGGATCGCCGCGAGCGCGAGGCGTACGAACGGACGGAGACGAGATGACGGCATCGGCGTGGTCCTCACGGTCGAGAGGTGCGCCGTGGGATCTCCACCTGATCGTGGATCCGGCGCGCATCTGCAATGCTAATATTCTCGTCGCACGCTGTACAGTGCACGAGGAGCATGCGTGATGCACGTTCGGCGGCTCAGTGCATGTTCGGATACACCGCCACGAGCTCTCGCTCGCGAGCCGCGGTCAGCCCCGCTCCGCGCGGGCGGTCGAGGCCTTCGGCGCGCTCCCACGCAAGGAGGTCGGTCAGCGTCTCGTCGAGGGGCCGCATACGCAATCCCGCCCTGACCGCGGCGGCGTTGGAGCGATCCTGGAAGGCCGCCCAGGTCGGGTCCGCGATCCACAGCGGCAGCGACTCCGGCCCCGACCACTCGGCGACGCCCTGCTCGGCGAGCCACGCACCCGGCACCTCCACGAGTTCACCGCGGTGCCCGCCGGCCTCGCGCGAGGCCGCGAGGTACGCGCCGACCGTCGACCGGTCACCGACCGCGTTGAACGCCCCGGTCAGGCCGCGTTCGATCGAGTCCAGCATCCAGTTCACGAGGTCGCGCACGTCGATGAGCTGCGTGGCCGCCTCCGCGATCGCGGGAACGAGCATGGGGTCGTCGTCGCGCGCGGCGCGCGCGAGGTAGTACCCCGATCGCCCCGAGGCATCCCCGGGCCCGCCGATCAGACCCGGCCGGATCACCAGCAGTCGCCCGCCGAGCGCCTCGCGGTACGCCTGCTCGATCGCCGACTTGGCTTCGCCGTACGTGTCGGGGGTCGACTCGTCGTCCGAGAGCGGCGGCAGCAGCTCGGCCGATTCATCCGCGCCGGGCTCGTCCTGCCGGGCGTAGACGTTGCCCGACGAGACGAACGTCCAATGCGCGACCCGGTCCGCGAGCGCCGCGGCCGCGCGGCGCGCGAAGCCCGGCTGGCGGGTGACGTCGATCACGGCATCCCAGTCGCGATCGGCGACGGCGTCGTAGGCACCGGCCTGCGAGCGGTCGGCGGTCACGAGCTCGGCACCGTCGGCGCTGTCGCCGGCCTCGCCGCGCGCGAGGCAGGTCACACGATGGCCGCGGCGCACGGCGTCCGCGGCGAGCGCCCGGCCGAGCCAGGCGGTTCCTCCAAGGATGAGCAGCTTCATGCGGCCATCACAGCAGACCGGATGCCTCGGGCGCGCGCGCGTTCGCTCTCCGCACACATCCGTGGCACTCGTTCCGTCGCGTTGGAGGTCGTTCTTCGCATGGGAGGGCGCACTTCGCATGGGAGGGCGCTCTTCGCATGGGAGGGCGCTCTTCGCATGGGAGGGCGCTCTTCGCATGGGAGGGCGCACTTCGCATGGGAGGGCGCTCTTCGCACGGGAGGTCGAACCATTCGGCACTCCGACGCGAGAAACGACCTCCATCGCGAGCCGCTCTCTGCGCCAGCCGGGAATACCACTGACGGTCGATCGTTAATACCCCCGGGGGGTATATCCTCGCCCCTCAACCGAGAGAGGATGCGGACATGACACACGACCATGCGGACCACGCCGCGGGTCCCGGAGGCCACGCTGCCGCGGACGACGTCGCACGAACGGCTGCGGCCAGCGCCGCAAGAAGTGGGTCCGGGGACCGTGAGTGGGGTGGAGGCGCTGCAGGTGCGACCTCGGACCCACCCGCGGGTCACGAACCCACTTCCCGCGGCGCTGAGCACGGCGAGCGCGCCGACCACTCCGACCACACCGGCCACGAGCACACCGACCACGAGCACGCGGGGCACGGGCACGCCGACCACGCGGAGCACACCGGCCACGCGCCTGGCGGGCACGGGCATGCCGGCCACGCCGGCCACGCCGGCCACGCCAACCACGCCGGGCACGGCCACGCCGAGCACTCCGGCCACGACCACGCCGGCCACGTCGCCCAGTTCCGCCGCCTGTTCTGGATCAACCTCGCGCTGGCGATCCCGACGGTCGCCTTCTCCCAGATGTTCGCGTCGATCCTCGGCTACTCGCTGCCCGATCTCGCCGTCACACCGTGGATCTCGCCGGTCCTCGGCACGATCATGTTCGTCTGGGGCGGCCGCCCGTTCCTCACCGGCGCCTGGTCGGAACTCCGCGCGCGCACGCCCGGCATGATGCTGCTCATCGGCCTCGCGATCACGGTCGCCTACGGGGCCTCGCTCGGCGCGAGCCTCGGCCTGCTCGATCACCATCTCGACTTCTGGTGGGAGCTCGCGCTGCTGATCGTCATCATGCTGCTCGGCCACTGGATCGAGATGCGGTCCGTCGCGCAGGCCGGCAGCGCGCTCGACGCGCTCGCGGCGCTGCTGCCCGACGAGGCCGAGCGGGTGACGGATGCCTCGGACGGCACCTCGACGACCGAGACCGTCGCCCCGTCGGAGCTTCGCGTCGGCGACGTGGTCGTCGTCCGCCCGGGCGGCCGCGTCCCGGCCGACGGCGAGGTCGTGGACGGCACGGCCGCCGTCGACGAGTCGATGATCACCGGCGAGTCGACGACCGTGACCCGCGGCCCCGGCGCACCGGTCGTCGCGGGCACCGTCGCCACCGATACCGCGATCCGGGTCCGCGTGACCGCGGTCGGTGCCGACACCGCACTCGCGGGGATCCAGCGGCTCGTCGCCCAGGCGCAGGCCTCCACCTCGCGTGCGCAGCGGCTCGCCGACCGGGCCGCGGCGTGGCTGTTCTGGTTCGCGCTCGGCGCGGCCGTGCTCACCGCGATCGCCTGGACGCTGCTCGGCGATCCCGACGACGCCGTCATGCGCACGATCACGGTGCTCGTGATCGCCTGCCCGCACGCGCTCGGCCTCGCGATCCCGCTGGTCGTGCAGATCGCGACCGAGCGCGCCGCCCGCGGCGGCGTGCTCGTCACCGACCGCCTCGCACTCGAGACCATGCGCACGGTCGACGCGGTGCTGTTCGACAAGACGGGGACGCTCACCAAGGGCGAGCCGGCGATGACGGATGCCTCGGCGGCACCCGGCCGCGATCTCGACGAGGTGCTCGCCCTCGCCGCGGCCGCAGAGGCCGACTCCGAGCACCCGCTCGCGAGAGCGATCGTGCAGGCCGCCGCCGCGCGCGGCCTTCCGCGACTCACCGCGACCGACTTCACCGCATCGGCCGCGGTCGGCGTCCGCGCCCTCGTGGACACGACCTCCGTCGGTCGAGTCGCGAGCGCCGGCGAGCGCATCGAGACGCCGCACGCCGAAGGACAACGGCAACGATCGGAACTCGATACGCGTCCTCCTTCGTCGTTCACTACTCGACCAACGGATGACTCGGGCACTCCTCGACCGACGGAGACGTCGGGCGTCGTTCGACCGACGGCGGTCGTGGAGGTGGGCGGCCCGGCCCTGCTGCAACGGCACGGACTCGTCCCGCTCGAGGCATCCGTCGCCTGGGGCGGTGCGACCGTGCTGCACGTCCTCGTCGACGGCGAGGTCGCGGGCGCCCTGGCGCTCGCCGACGAGATCCGGCCCGAGTCGCGCGAGGCGGTCGACGCGCTGCACGCGCTCGGCGTGCAGGTCGTCATGATCACGGGCGACGCCGAGCCCGTCGCGCGCACCGTCGCCGCCGAGCTCGGCATCGACCGCGTGTTCGCCGGAGTGCGCCCGGAGGACAAGGCCGCGAAGGTCCGCGAGCTGCAGCGTGAGCGCCGTTCGGTGGCGATGGTCGGCGACGGCGTGAACGATGCGCCCGCGCTCGCGCAGGCCGACGTCGGCATCGCGATCGGCGCCGGCACCGACGTGGCGATCGCCTCCGCCGGTGTCATCCTCGCATCGAGCGACCCGCGGTCGGTGCTCTCCGTCATCGAGCTGTCGCGCGCGAGTTACCGCAAGATGCGGCAGAACCTCTGGTGGGCCGCCGGCTACAACCTGCTGTCGGTGCCGCTCGCGGCGGGCGTGCTCGCGCCGATCGGGTTCGTGCTGCCGATGTCGGTCGGCGCCGTGCTCATGAGCCTCTCGACCGTGATCGTCGCCCTGAACGCGCAGCTGCTGCGCCGCCTCGATCTCAGCCCCGAGGCATCCGCTCGCGCCGCGCTGAGCGACTGATCTCCGCGGGAAAGGTCGCCGAGCGAGGCAGGAGCTCAGCGCGAGGCGGTGACGCGGAGCGGCCAGGGGGCCCAGTCGTGCCGGAAGGGTGAGATCGTCGGCGGGTCGTCGCTGGGGGTGAATGAGGAGTTCGTGCCCCACGCGCCGACTGCGAACCGGTGGCCGGCACCCTTGGCGTCGTGCCACTCCGCGAAGCCGCCGGTCACGAGCGCCTCGACGTGGAACCGCAGATCCTCGACGAGGTGCTGCACGAGGTCGTCGCAGGCGTCGCAGCCGCAGAACGGCAGCACGACGTCGGTGGCCTCGCCGAATCGGACGAGCACGCCCGGGAAGGACGTGAACGCCACGGTGAGCGGCGCCGCCTTCGCATCGGCCGGGACGAGCCGCACCGGATCGGACCACCGCACGTGCTCGGCCGCACCGCCCGAGAAAGTGCCGGCCGGCTCGCGCCGCACGTTGAACTCCGCCTCGAGGTCGGCGAGCACCGCGAGGACGAACGGCTGCAGCACGCGGAACCGCTCGGGGTCGGTGACCCGGCTGTAGGCGTCGGCATCCGGCGAGTCCGTCCACCGCGGTGCCCACTCGAGCGCGTCGATCCCGGATGCCTCGCCGCGCCGGCGCGCGAGCTCGATCGTCATGCGCCCCAGGCTAGGCCCGCACCGCCCGATCGAGAAGGCCTCCCTGCTCAGGAAGCACTGAGCGACACGCCGACGGCGAGCGCCCGACACACCGCACTCGGGACGGTTCTTCCTGAATTGGGAAATGGGCGCTGGAGCGCACGGACCGGCGGCTGGGCGCGTGCCACCCACGCGAGCACACTGACCAGATGGGATGAGCGGATGCCTCTCCACCTCCCTGCTCAGGAAGCACCGAGCGACACGCCGACGGCGCACGCCCGACACACCGGAGGCGATCCGGTTCTTCCTGAGCAGCGGGCGGGCGAGCGGGGCGCAGGCGCGGACGGGCGAACGTCAGACGCCCGAGCGCACCTCGATCGGGCCCGCGTCGTCCTTCGCACGGTTGTCGATGCGGAACGTCGCGAACTCCGAACGGTACCGCGCTTCCGCGTGCTCGACGGGGCGGCCGGAGGCATCCTTCGACAGCCGGCGCTCGCGCAGCAGCGGCGCACCCGCCGCGATGCCGAGCGCCTCGGCGTCCAGGCGGTTCGCGGCGACCGCGTCGATCGTGTGACTCGCGCTCATGAGCGGCGCGCCGTGCCGCGCGAGCTCGGCCGACACCGAGCCGTGGTCGACGTCGAACCCGAACAGATGCCGGCCGACCTCCGGGACGAACGACGCCCGCTCGATCATGATCGGCACGTCGTCGAGCAGTCGCACGCGGACGAGGTCGACCACGACCGCGCCCTCGTCGAGCTCGAGCAGGCCCGCGATCGTCGTCGTCGACGCGCGGCGTTCGAGCGTGAGGGTGCGCGTTCCGGGCGACTTGCCCTCGTCGGTCGCCCACTCGGTGAAGGAGCGGAACGTCGCCAGCGACTGTGCCGGGACGACCTTGCCCACGATCGGCGCGCGCCCGCGCCCGCCGACCACGAAGCCCTCGGCGCGCAGGGCCGAGAGCGCCCGCCTGACGGGTCCGCGGGAGGTGCCGAACTCGCGGCACAGGGCCGCCTCGCTCGGCAGCGGCATGCCCGCCGCCCACTCGCCACGTTCGATGCGTTCGCGGAGCGCGGCGCGCACGCGCTGCGACACGGGTGCGAGGGTCACTGACATGCCCCCGACCCTATGAAGCCCGGGCATGCGGTCCGGTTGAAGCCGAGGAACCTCCGGGTGAACTCTCCGTGAACGGGACGGGCACCATCAGTGAGGACGACATTCGTCCAGTTTCAGCGTCGAAACAGAACGAATGCCGTCCTCTCAGGGGTGAGTCAGGCGTCGACGAGCGTCGGGGGCTCCGCACTCGCCGCGCGCCGCTCGCGGCGACGCTCGCGCGCCCCCTCGACCAGGTCGTACAGCACGGGCAGCACGACGAGAGTGAGGGCGGTCGACGATACGAGCCCGCCGATCACGACGAGCGCGAGCGGCTGCGAGATGAAGCCGCCGTGCCCCGTGATGCCGAGCGCCATCGGCAGCAGCGCGAAGATCGTCGCGAGCGCGGTCATCAGGATGGGCCGCAGACGACGGGATGCCCCGTGCAGCAGCGCCTCGCGCACGTTCATACCCCGATCGCGGTACTGGTTCACGAGGTCGACGAGCACGATGGCGTTCGTCACCACGATGCCGACGAGCATGAGCACGCCGACGAGCGACGCGACGCCGAGCGGGATGCCCGTGATGATCTGCAGCGCGATCGCCCCGGTCGCGGCGAACGGCACCGAGACGAGGAGCAGCAGCGGCTGCAGCAGCGAGCGGAACGTCGCGACCATCACGATGTAGACGATGAGGATCGCGGCGAGCAGGGCCAACCCGAGCTGGGCGAAGGACTCGGTCTGGTCGGCTGTGACGCCGCCGAGCGAGGCCGACGTGCCCGCCGGCAGGTCGACCGACTCGACCGCGGCCGAGACCGCGGCGCTCGCCGTGCCGAGGTCATCGCCCGACGGCGTCGCCGACACGGTCGCGCTGCGGAGCCCCTGCACGGTGGTCACGGTCGCGGGTCCGTCGACCTGTGCGACGGTCGCGAGGCTGTCGAGCCGGACGAGCCCGGTCGTGGTCGGCACCTCGAGCGCGCTCAGCGCCTCGACCGTCGTCGGCGGGTTCTCCGTCGCGAGGTAGATCGTGAGCGTCTTCTCGTCGATCACGACGGAGCCGGCGGACTGCGGCTGCATGGCGGCCGAGACGAAACCGCCGAGCGCGACCTCGGAGTAGCCCGCGTCGGCCGCGGCCGTGCGGTCCACCTCGACGGCGATGTAGGGCCGCCCCTCCTCGAGGTTCGAGGTCACCTGCGCCAGCGAGTCGAGGCCGTCGAGCTCGGCGACCACCGCGTCGGTCGCGGCACGCAGGTCTTCGTCGTTCGATGCGGTGATGTCGACCTCGATGTCGTTCGAGGCGCCGAACCCGCTCGAGGCGGCGAGCGTGATCTCGCCCGCGCCGTCGATGCCGTCGAGTTCACCGCGCACCTCGGCCTGGAGGTCGTCCTGGTTCGCGCTCTCGTCGGTCGTGACCGAGTAGGTCACGGTCGCGCCGCCGCCGCCGAAGGCCGCCGTGAGGCCGCTGCCGGACCCGATCGAGGTCTGCATGGTCTCGATGCCCTCGGTGCCGAGCAGCACCTCCTCGACAGGCTGTGACGCTGCCTCGAGCGCGTCGAGGCTTGTGCCGACCGGCAGCTCCTGCGTGACCTGGAAGGTGTTCTGGCCCGACGAGCCGAGGAAGTTCGTCTTCATGAGCGGCGTCAGTGCGATCGTGCCGCCGAGCACGAGCACCGCGGCGACGAGCGTGGCGACGCCGTGCTTGAGCGTCCAGCCGATGATCGGCAGGTACCCGCGCTGGAGGCGCGAGGGGTGCTCGAGCTCGTCGGGCCCGGAGGCCGACACGCCCGCCGGCCCGCTCTCCTCGACGAACGCCGCGGCCGAGGCATCCGATTCGCTGTGCTTGTGCCGCTTCGCCGGCTCCAGGAACCAGTATGCGAGCACCGGCACGATCGTGAGCGAGACCAGCAGCGACGCGAGCAGCGCGATCGTGACCGTGAGCGAGAACGGACGGAACAGCTCGCCCGTGACCCCCTCGACGAGGGCGATCGGCAGGAACACCGCGACCGATGTGATCGTCGATGCCGTGATCGCCCCGGCGACCTCCCGCACGGCGCGCACGATGGTCGCGGCCTTGTCGGTGCCCGCGACGAGGTGCCGCTTGATGTTCTCGATCACGACGATCGAGTCGTCGACGACGCGCCCGATCGAGATCGTCAGCGCGCCGAGCGTGAGGATGTTGAGGGTGTAGTCCGACACCTGCAGGCCGATGAACGTGACCAGCACCGACGTCGGGATCGAGATCGCGGTGACGAGCGTCGCGCGCACCGACAGCAGGAACACGAGGATCACGAGGACCGCGAACACGAGCCCGAGCACGCCCTCGACGGCGAGCGCCTCGATGGACTGCTCGATGTAGGGCGCCTGGTCGAACACGACCGTGAACGTCGCGCCCGGGTTCGTCGTGTCGAGCGCGGCCGTGAGATCCGGCAGCAGCGCGGTCACCGCGTTCGACACCTCGACGGTGTTCGCCGCCGGCAGCTTCGTCACCGAGATGGTGAGTGCTGGCTCACCGTCGACGCGCGAGATGCTGGTCACCGGGTTGTCGGTCAGCTCGACGGATGCCACGTCGGCGATGGTGGCCGCACCGGCGCCGCCGATCAGGGGCAGCGCGGAGATCTCGTCGACGCTGCCGATGCGCGTGCCGGTCTGCACGGAGAAGGTCGAGTCGCCCTCGGTGATCGTGCCGGCCGGCACGAGCAGGCCGTTCTGCTGCAGGGCATCGCGGATCGCGGCCTGGGTGAGGCCGCGGAGGGCGAGCTCGGTCTGGTCCGGGGTGATCGTCACGCGCTGGCCGACGTCGCCGACGAGCGTCGCCTCGCGCACGCCGTCGAGGTCGTTGATCTCACTGAGGGTCGTGCGCGTGATCTCGTCGGAGAGGGCGCTGATGTCGTCGGTGCCGGTGACGGCCACCGAGATGACCGGGAAGTCGTCGATGCTGAACGCGACGACCTGCGGGTCGACGTCGTCGGGCAGCTGGCTCGAGATCCGGTTGACCGACGACAGCAGCTTCTGCTCGGCGAACGCGAGATCGGTGCCGTAGGTGAAGCTCGCGGTCACCCGCGAGAGGCCGGTCGAGCTCGTCGTCGAGGTCGACTCGAGCCCGGTGATGCCCTGGATGGAGGTCTCGATCGGCGTCGAGACGTCGGCGTTCACGACGTCGGGTGACGCACCGGGGTAGCTCGTGACGATCGCGAGCTGGGGGAACTCGATCGAGGGGGCGAGCTCCTGCTTGAGGCTGGTGAGCGAGATCCCGCCGAAGATGGCGACGACGACCGTGATGAGGGCGATCAGCGCGCGGTTCTTCATGCTGAGTTTCGCAAGCAGGTGCATGACACGATTCATACCAGCCGGATGTCACGCGGAGCTGAATACCCGCTTTGCCCTAGCACTTTTGCCACGAAAACCGCAAGGGGGGTTTCGGGAAGCTAACTCTCCGGTTTATCATTCTGCGCAACCATGGGGGTGGTGGAGATGTCCTCAACGACGCAGACACGTCGTCGACCCTTCCTCCGCTATGCCCTCCTCGGAGCCGCCGTCTCGGCAGGCTGGCTCACCATCAGCCTCATCTCCGGCGCGCAAGGCGCCTCGGCCGACGACCGTGACGGATCCGGTCTGCTCGGCGCCGTCGGATCGGTGCTCGGCGGGGTCTCGGAGACCACCGGCGCCGTCGGCGACGCGGTCGGCGACCTCGTCGACACCGCAGTCGCGCCGGTGAACGCCGTGGTCGAGCCCGTGCTCCAGGCGGTGTCACCGCCGCCCGCCGCGGTGCCTCCGGCCCCTGCCCCTGCGCCCGCGCCGGCTCCTGCACCCGCGCCGGCCGAACCGGCTCCGGCGACGCCCGCTCCCCCGGCCACGCCGGCCGCGCCGTCGGTCGGCACGATCGTGGCCGGCGTTCCCGGCGTCGTCGACGGCACGACCGGGCTCGTCAACGGGGTGCTCGACGGCGTCGACCGCGCAGCGATCGGCCTCGTCGGCGACGTCTCAGAAGCGGTGACGGATGCCACATCGGGCGGTCTCGTCGGTGGTGTCGCAGGGCCCGTGGTGGGCGCGCTCGACGGCGTCGTCGGCGGGCTTCCGCTGGTGGGCGATCTGGTCGGTGACCGCCTGCTCGGCAGCATCGTGACGCCCGTGACCGACCTCGTCGACGGCACGCTCGACACGGTCGTCGGCGGCGTCGGCGAACTGCCCGGGAGCGGCGTCCTGCCGACGATCCCGGACGTGCCGCTGCTGCCGGGGATCATCGGCGAGCCGGGCGTGCCCGGCCTGCCCGCGTTGCCGACGCCCGCCATTCCCGCACCCGGGAGCGCTCCGGTGGGCAGCGCAGGTGACGCTGCGCGCGCCACGGAGGCATCCGGCTCGTCAGCGGCTGCCGCCGCCTCGTGGACGCGCGGCCTGTCCGGCGGCGCGCCGAACGCGACGCCCGAGGCATCCGCGCCGTCCACCGCGATCCTGGGCGGTTCCGGCGACGACCAGCGCACGCCTACGCCGGCTCCCGTCGCGCCGATCAATGCGCCCGGGGCGACCGGCTCGGCCGGCGCGAACGGTGCCGCGGCCGGCGGCGCCGCCGGGGCATCCGACGCCGTCTTCGATGCGGACACGCTGGGCGCGACCGCATCGCTGATCCTCAACTCGGTCGACGACGCGCTGCCGTCGTCGCCGGTCTTCGGCACCGACACCACCCCTGACTGACGGGGGCCGTTCCGCCGCGCAGGCGGACACGGTCATGGCTCGGGCGCACTCGCGTCTCCGGGCTCCATTCACCCATTCAGTCAGGAGGACTGATCATCATGGACCTCAAGCGGTTCGCAACGAGGGCGCTGTACGCGACCCTCATGACCGGGGGCATCACGCTCCTCGGGGCCGGCGTGGCACACGCCGCAGAGACCGGCGGCGAGGACGGAGTGCTCTCGGGCACCCAGGCCGGCGTCGCCATCGACCTGCCCATCAACCTGTCCGGCAACGCCATCTCGGTGCTCGGCGACGCATCGTCGTCGGGGGCTGAGACGGTCACGTCGACGCCGGCCGCGGCGCCGGCCGAGGCGCCGGTCACCTCGGGTGACGACGGCATCGGGTCGGGCAGCCAGGCGATCGTGGACGTCTCCATCCCGGTGACGATCGGCGGGAACGCGATCAGCGTGCTCGGCGACGCGTCGTCGACGGAGGCGTCGACCGAGCAGGCGCCGGCTCCCGCGGCACCTGCCGAGGAAGCCGCACCGGCACCGGCACCGGCGCCTGCGCCTTCGACGAGCGGCGACGACTCGCTCCTCGGCGGCACGCAGGGCCTCATCGACATCGCGGTGCCGATCACGATCGGCGGCAACGCGATCTCGGTCGTGGGCGACAGCAGCTCGGAGGGCGCCTCGACCGAGACGACCACCGGCAGCGGCACGGCGGGCTCGACGGGCGAGGGCAGCGCCTCGACCTCGGGTGAGGACGGCATCCTCGGCGGCAGCCAGATCATCGGCGGCGTCGAGGCGCCAGTGACCGTCGGCGGCAACGCCATCTCGGTCGTCGGCGACAGCTGGACCGAGGGCGCCACGACCGGCGTCTCGACGGACACCGGTGCGGCCGGCGGCGAGGCCGAAGGCCCCAGCACCTCGGGTGAGGATGGCGTGCTCGGCGGCACCCAGGCCATCATCGACGCGGTCGCCCCGGTGACCGTCGGCGGCAACGCCATCTCGGTGGTCGGCGACAGCTCGAGCGAAGGCGCCACGACCGGCGTGATCGGCGGCACCGGATCGGGCTCGACCGCCACGACCGGTGGCGACGACTCGATCCTCGGCGGCACGCAGGTGCTGCCCGAGCTCGGTCTGCCCGTAACGGTCGGCGGCAACGCGATCTCGGTGGTCGGCGACACCTCGTCGACCGACGCCGAGACCGTGGTGGTGCCCGGCACCGGCGGTTCCGGTGGGGCGACGACGGACGGGTCCGACAGCCTGCTCGGCGGCTCGCAGATCATCCCCGGCATCTCGCTGCCGATCACGATCGGCGGCAACGCCATCAGCGTGATCGGCGACAGCGAGACGGAAGGCCCGACGACCATCGTGGTCCCCGGTGAGCCGACCGACCCTGGCACGCCGGTGGACCCGACGGATCCCACGGACCCGACGGACCCCACCGACCCGACGGACCCGACGGACCCCGGCACGCCGGTGGACCCGACGGACCCCACCGACCCGACCACTCCGGGTACTCCCGGTGATGACGGATCGATGACGCCGGGCTCCTCGGTCGCCGGCATCGGTGGCGCCACGGTGATCACGGCCGGCGCGTCCTCGACGGGCGTGCTCGCCTCGACCGGTGCGGATGTCGCGGGGCTGGCGATCGCCGGCGGCCTCGTGCTGCTCGCGGGGCTGCTGCTCTTCGGGTTCCGCCGCTTCGCCGCCCGCAACTGAGCGGACGGGTCATCCACTCGCGGGCGGCGACCCGGGCCTTACGCCCGGGCCGCCGCCTCGCCATGCCTTCGTCAGCGATCTGGGATCCGCCGTCGTGACGCAGCGATGGCAGTCGGATCAGATCCACCCAACACCGCGAGATGATTCCCGGACGCGAGTCGCCGCTCGACGCACCAGCTGTTCGAACCCACCAGAGAGGAGCACGCCAGAATGATATACGTGAATACCACGAAGGCCCGCATGAAAGCGGGCCTTCGGAGTCGGCGCCTGGTCCGCTACGGAACTGCTACCACTCATGAGGATAGATCAGGTCGTTCTCGAATTCCAGCCTGATGCCTCTGGCTGGCTTGGACACGTGTGGGGTTGAGGCGGTCCGCCCGTTCGGGCGGGCCGCCTCGAGCCTACGGCTGCGTGCGACCCGCCGCCCGGCGACGGCGGATCACCATGAAGGCGCCGGCCGCGGCGAGGAGCGCCGCGAGCACGAGGCCCGGGAGCACGTCGGCACCGGTCGAGGCGAGGCCGGAGCCCGCCCCGCCACCAGCACCGCCGGCGCCGCCAGCGGCGGTGACCGTGACGGCATTCGCGATCGGCTCGAAGCCGGCCGACTCGACGATCAGCGTGTGCGCGCCGACCGCGAAGTCGGCGGGCACGCGCACCGTGAACGACACCGCGCCGTCGGCGTTCGCCGCCGGGATGCCATCGATCACGAGCGGTGCGCTGAACAGCGTCGCCGAGATCTGCTGCCCGGGCGCGAGGCCCGTGACCGCGACGTCGAACGAGCCGCCCTGCTGCACGGTCGGGCTGCTGAGCGAGACATCCGCCCAATCAGTACCGGCCACGACCGAGCGACCCAGCGGCGCGGGGTCGACCGTGACGAACTCCTCGAAGTACGACACCGCGGCGACGAGGTCGATCTGACCGCTGTCGGCCCGGTTCGTACCGTCGGCGAAGGCACCGAAGTTGTCGCCGCCCGGCGCGAGGAACGAGTTCACCGTGACGCGGAAGACGTCGTCCTCCGCGATCTGCTCACCCTGGAACGACATGGACACGATGTGCTCGCCGCGCGCGGCCTCGGGCTCGTACACGTAGCTGAAGCCCTCCGAGACGCCCAGGTGCAGCTTCGGACGGCTCGAGCCGTCGTGCTGCCACTGCTGCTCGAGGGCCTCCTTGATCTGCGCGCCCGTCAGGTCCATCTGGAACAGCGTGTTGCCGAACGGCTGCGTGCTCGCGACGTCCTTGTAGGTGACCGTGCCGTGCTCGCCGTGCAGCAGGTCGGCGCGGAGTCCGCCCGGGTTCATGAACGCGATCTCCGACGGCGTGCCCGCGAACGCCGCGTTCGCGGCCGACGTCGCCCAGAGCTGCTGGTCGGCGACCAGGTTGCCGAGCGAGGACTCGACCCCGCGGTCGGCGCCGGCTGGGGCCCCGCCGCGGAGGATGTCACCGGAGATCGAGCCGATCTCGACCGCACCGACGATGTCGGCCTCGGCCTCCGCGGCATCGACGATCGCCTGCACGTCGGCGTCGGCCGGGTACTGGGCGGCGCCGTCCACGAGCAGCGGCAGCGTGTCCACGGTCGCCCCGGTCGCGCGCTTCGTCACGGGGTCGATCGTCAGCTGGATGCGGCCGAGGTGCTTGGCGTACTCGCCGGCCGAGACGACCGGGCGGTCGAACGCAGCACCCTCGACGGGGAACTCGCACGCGACGTTCTTGTGGGTGTGTCCCGAGAAGATGGCGTCGATGTCGGCGGATGCCTCGCGCACGAGCTCCCCGTAGACGGAGTCCTCGTTCGCGACGACGTCGCACGACGTCTCCTCCGAGCCGTCGTGCGCGAGCAGGACGATGACGTCCGCCTCACCGTTCGAGGCGTCGCCGTCGCGCAGCTGCGCGGCCACGCGGTTCGCGGCCTCGAGCTGGGATCCGAACTCGATCTCGTCGATGCGGTCGGGCGCGACGAGCGAGTCCGTCTGCTCGGTCACGGTGCCGATGTAGCCGACCTTCACGCCGCCGGTCTCGACGATCTTGTACTCGTCGAGCGCCGGGGTCTGCGTGCCCTTCAGGTACACGTTCGCGCCGAGCGCGAGGCCCGCGTCGCCGTAGGCCGGGATCACCCGGTCGACGAGGTCGCGGTAGCCCGCGTCGAACTCGTGGTTGCCGACCGAGCTGACCTCGAGATCCATCGCGACGAGCGCGTCGATCGTCGGCTGGTCCTGCTGCGAGAACGACGTGAACGTGGAGGCGCCGATGTTGTCGCCGGCCGACGCGAACACCGTGTTCGGGTGCTCGGAGCGGAGCTGCTCCACCGCGCCCGCGAGCACCGCGGCACCCGGCAGGCCCGAGCCGAGGTCCTGCTCGAGGCGGCCGTGGAAGTCGTTAATCGAGAGCAGCTGCAGCGACGAGGCATCCGTGTCGCCCGCACCCTCGATCGCGAACAGCGTCGTGGTGCCCGAGACCTCGTTGCCGACCGCGAGCATCGGCTCACCGGTCGGGCTGGTCTCGGCCGGGATGAACGCGAGGCCCTCGGGGCCGAGGTCGCCGGCCGCGGCGAGGTGCTCCACGCCGTCGTCCTCGACCGACACGCTGAAGTCGCGGTTGTTCAGGTAGGTGACGAACGTCGAGTCGGCGGGCGTCGTGATGTCGAACACCGCGATACCACCGACGCGCTCGAAGCCGATGAACGCGTAGCTGCGGCCGTCGACCTCGCCGATGGCGACGTTCTCGGGCTCGGGCCCCTTGTCGTCGCTGCGGCCCTCGAAGTTCGACTCGGAGTGGTTCGAGTTGAAGAACTCGGGCGCGGCCGCGTGGGTGATGCGCTCGAAGGCCTCACCCGAGTCGAATACCTGGTTGCCCGCGGTGTCCCAGATCGAGAACGAGCGCGAGCCGAAGGCGTACAGCTCCTCGTAGCACGTGCCGTCCTGGGAGAGGCCCATGGCGGTCGAGACGTTGAGGCGGCCGAGGTTCGCGTCGCCGAGTAGGCCTGCGGCCGGGCTCGTCGTGCACACCGGCGCGCGGCCGCCCTTGCCGAGGTCCTTCACCCGGGACGGTTCGACGTAGTCGCCCCACTCGCGCGCGTCACCCTCGTTGGCGGTCACGAGGTACGTCTCACCTGCTGCCTGGTACGACTGCATGCCGTCCGGCAGGTACATGCCCTTGAGCCCGGCGAACGTGCGGACATCGAACCCGCCGTCCCGGTCGGAGGCGTCGATGCCGTGGCCGGCGACCGAGTGGTCGACGAAGCCGAGCGGGAGGATGTCGGTGACGCTCGCGTGCACGAGGTCGACGACCGCGATCGCGTTCGCCTCCTGCAGCGCCGCGTACGCCACGTCGCCGTCGATCGCGACGTACTCGGGCTCGAGGTTGCGCGAGACCGGGAGGTCGGCCTCGGGCGTCGGGCCGAACACGCGGACGTCCGGGTGCAGGGTCTTCGAGCCGCCGGCCTCGAACTCGTGGAAGTTCGCGATGCGCACGTCGTTCTGCGTCGGCGCGGCGACCGTCGCCGGAAGAGCCACGATGCCGATCGAGCCCTCGGGGTCGCTCGAGAAGTCGTCGGCGGGCTCGCCCTCGTTGGCGACGACGGCGCGCGTGCCGTCGGCCGAGATCGCGACCATGTCGGGCAGCGAGCCGACGACGACGGTGCCGAGCGGCGCGGGCTGGGCGGCCGTGGCGTCGAAGAACATGAGCCGGCCGGGCGCCGTCTTGTCGTCGCGGTCCTCGAGGGCGACGACGCCGAGCCCGTCGGCGCGCACGGCGAGGGAGTTCGCGACGCCGTCGCCCGCGAGCTCGCCGACCTTCACCGGGAGCTCGGGGTCGCTGACGTCGAGCACGTCGATGAGCCCGGCCTGCGCGTTGACGACGTAGAGCCGCTCGCCGTGGTACGCGACGATCTCGGCGGCGGACTCGTCGAAGATGCCGCTCTCGTAAGTGCCGAGCGTGCGGAGTGACAGCGCAGCACCGTCGGCCGAGACCTCAGGGGCGTCGACGATCGGGGTGGGCGCGGCGCGGAGGGGCGAGGCGGCGGCGGGCGTAGTGGCGAGACATCCGGTCACGAGGGCCGCGCTCACGATGAGCGGGACCGCAGCGCGCCGGATCAGGGGCCGGGAGGGCAGCATGGATCACCTTCGGTCGAAACGGGGCAAGAACGCCCTCAGCGTGCCCGTACGGGGCAGACGCCACGTGACCGTCAGGTGAACGACCGGCAGCGCCTCCGGGACGCCTCGACACCCCACCGAACGCCGCGTGCCCGCGCCGTCGACCGTCAGACGACGGCGGCGAGCGAGAGTGCCGGGTCGGGGGCCGGCGCAGCGGGCAGGCCGCGCCACGCGCGGGCGAGCGCCGAGACCGCGGCATCCGTCGTTGCGGCGTCGTAGCAGAACGGCAGCCGCAGGAATCGCTCGAACGCCCCATCGATGCCGAACCTGGGTCCGGCGGCGACGATCAGGCCCTGTCCGCGGGCGGCGAGCGCGAGCTGGGAGCTGACCGGTGTGCCGAGGTTGACCCAGGTCACGATGCCGCCGTCGACGTGCGGCACGTCCCATTCGGGGAACGCCTCGGCGAGCAGCGACTCGAGATGGGCCCGCCCCTCGCGCAGCTGCTCACGACGCAGCTCGACGATCTCATCCATGCGGCCAAGCAGGCGGGTGACCAGGAGCTGCTCGAGGATCGGCGTCCCGAGGTCCCCGGGTGTGCGCACTGCGAGCAGGCGCCGGATGAGCGGCCGGTCGGCCCGGATCCAGCCGACGCGGATGCCACCCCAGACGGTTTTTCCGACCGAGCCGATCATGACGGCCGGCCCGTAGGCGGCGAGCGGCAGGTATCGCACCCGACGGTCGATGTCGAGCTCGCCGATCGTCTCGTCGGCGATGACGACCGTGCCCTGCCGCGCCGCCGCGTCGAGCGCGCGCTCACGCGCCGGCTCGTCGAGCGACCGGCCCGTCGGGTTGTGGAAATCGGGCATGAGATAGGCCGCGACGGGGTTGGCGTGCCGGAACGCCGTGGCCAGCGCCTCGCCGTCGTCGGCCGAACCCGGCTCACCCTGGGGAACGGTGGGCACGGTCACCAGACGAGCGCCCGCGACCCGCAACGCGTCGTACGCGTGCGGGTAGGTCGGCGCCTCGATCACCGCACGGTCACCGCGCCCCACGACCGCGCGCGTGAGCAGGGCGATAGCGTGCTGCGCGCCGATCGTGACCATGATCTGGTCGGGTTCGGTCGGCAGCCCGCGAGCGGTGTACCGGTCGGCGATCGCGGCCCGCAGCGCGGGCGTGCCGACCGGGTCGAATCCCGAGTCGCCGAGGTGCCGCGGGAGCTCCTCGGCCGCTTCGCGCGCGACCTCGCCGAGCCACGGCAACGCGGGCGGCGCCGCCTTGGAGAGGTCGACGTAGTCGGGTGCGGGCGGAGCGGGCAGCCGGGTCGGCACGCCAGGCAGCCGCGCGACCGATCCCGACCCGCGCACACTGTGCAGCAGATGCTGCTCGCGCAGCGAACGGTAGGCAGCGGTCACCGTCGTTCGGCTGAGCCCCAGCCGGTCGGCGAGGTCGCGCTCGGCCGGCAGGCGGGTGCCGACGGGGACGCGCCCGTCGAGCACGAGCAGACGGACCCGCTCGGCGAGCGCGCGGTACGCCGCGTCCCGGGCGCCGCCGAGGCCGCCGGTGCGCCAATCGCCGAGCAGGCCTTCGAGCGCACGGGCGCTGAGCGAGGCATCCGTCATACAAGCCACTTTAGGAAGATTGGCTACTTGATGAAAGGCCAATCGAGGAATTGGATAGATCTCATGCTTCGCCTTCCGCCCTCGTTCCGCGACTCCGGTCGCGTGCTCACCCGCCGTCTCGTCCAGCTCTACGTCGGACTGTTCCTCTACGGCATGGGCATCGCGATGATCGTGCGCGGCGAGCTCGGCGTCGCGCCGTGGGACGTGCTCACCCAGGGCATCGCGAAGCAGACCGGCATGAACTTCGGCCTCATCACGATCCTCACGAGCGGCGTCGTGCTGCTGTTCTGGATCCCGATCCGGCAGAAGCCCGGCTTCGGCACGCTCATGAACGCCCTGCTCGTCGGCCCGGCGGCCGATGTCGGCCTCTGGCTCATCCCCGAGGGCCTCGACCTGTGGGCGCGGATCCTGCTGCTGCCAGGCGGCATCGTGGTCCTCGCCATCGCGACCGGCCTCTACATCGGCGCGCACTTCGGCCCCGGCCCGCGCGACGGGCTCATGACGGGACTGCACCGCGCGACCGGCTGGCGCATCTGGATCGTGCGCACCGGCATCGAGGCGATCGTGCTCGCGATCGGCTGGCTGCTCGGCGGCAACGTCGGCCTCGGCACAGTGCTGTTCGCGCTCACGATCGGCCCGCTCTGCGGGTGGGCGATCCCGCTCTTCGCGATCAGGCGAGCGGATGCCTCGGCCGCGGCCGGGCCTCACCTCGACCCTGCCGTGCCGGAACCCAGCCGCCCCGAGCCCCCGCTGATCCCCGACGACTCCCCAGCCAACTAGCCCGCTCACCGAGCGGGGACGCGAATGGTCGCCCGAGCTCGTCGGAGCGACCATTCGCGTCCCCGCGTCGGGGCTCGGGGTGGGGTCGCTAGAGGTGTGCGTTCGCGTACACGCGGAGCGCGTCGCGCACGAACTCGGCGCCCTGCTGGCCGCCGTAATTCGCGCCGAAGCGCGGATCCGCGACGTACATCTCGCCGAGGCCGATGACGTACCCCTTCGCATCGCCGCCGTGCGCGGGTGTGCCGGGCACGCCGGTGAGCCACTCGACGTGCCGCTTCGCGAGCGCCTGCGCCTCGTCGCCGTCGGGCGCGACGCCCGAGGTCGCCGCCGCGGTCCAGTCGCGTCCGAGCTCCTCGGTACGTGCCTTCCAGGCCGCGCGCTCCTCGTCGCTCATGCCGCGCCACCAGCGGTCGCCGCGCTCGTACGCGTCAGCGCCCCAGCGTTCGGTGACCTCCTCGCGATACTGCGTGTGATCGAATCCGTCGAACATGTCGTGTGCCATGATCTGTTCACCTCCTTCCACGGCATGCATGGTCTTCTCGACCGACGCGATCTGACGCGCCAGCCGATCCTGTTCCTGCCTGAGCCACGCGAGATGTCCGGCGAGGGCGTGCGCCTGCGACGCCTCGCCCTCGAGCACCTCGCCGATGACCGGCAGCCCGAGACCGAGCTCGCGCAGCAGCAGGATGCGCTGCAGGCGCACGAGCGCGGCCTGGTCGTAGTACCGGTAGCCGTTCGAGCCGACACGGGAGGGCGTGAGGAGCCCGAGGTCGTCGTAGTGCCGGAGCGTGCGGCTCGTCGTTCCCGCGAGCTTCGCGATCTCCTGGATCGACCAGTCCATGGTGCCCTCCGATGTGTCGGCGTCGGTGCTCGGTACGAGATGCCACGTTAGAGGTTGACGTTACGTCAAGGTCAACCCCGAGGCGGCCCTGGGATCGGCGCGGACCCGCGGTCCGGCCTTGCCGTCCTGTAGATCGCGTTATATCGTGAGTTTAATAGACGCGATATAGCGTGACTCGCATCGCGCGAATCGAAGGAGCGCACGACCATGACCATCGAGCAGTGGAGCATCGCACCGGGCGAGAGCCGGGTCATCGACCTCGAACTCGTCCGCACCCTCAAGGTGAGCCTCGTCGGAGGCAAGGTCGACCTCATCGCCCACGACGAGCCCGGCGCGCGTGTCGAGATCTCGAACGTGAGCGGCAAGGACCTCGCCGTGTCCATCGACGGCGACCGCCTCGAGATCGACCACCCGCAGCTGCGTTGGGACAACTTCCTCGAGGTGTTCGCGAACTTCCGCGGGCACGCGAAGGCGGATGTCTCGATCCTCGCGCCGCGCACGGTCGCGCTGAAGCTCGGCGTGGTCACCGGCGAGGCGCTCGTCTCAGGGTTCGACGGTGACGCCCGGTTCAGCACCGTGTCCGGCGACGTGGTCGTCGACAACCACCGCGGCGACGTCGAGCTGTCCAGCGTCTCGGGTGAGCTCTCCGCGGGCAACCATGTCGGCCGGGTCAAGGCGAACTCCGTGTCGGGCGATGTGATCGCCTCGGGCGAGATCTCGGCGTTCACCGCCAAGACAGTGTCGGGAAGCATGATCCTCGACGCCAAGGGCACGCCGGCCAAGGTCGACACGAACACGGTGTCGGGCGATCTCACGGTGCGCTGCGACCTCGGCTCGGGCGCCCGCTATCGCGTGAATTCGGTGAGCGGCACGCTGCTGATCGACGACTCGCAGTTCCGCGGCGTGCTCGGCAAGGGGTTCGAGCGCACCGTCGGCGAACTCGCGGGCGACTGGCTCGACCTCAGCGCCAACAGCGTCACGGGCAACATCTCGGTCATGCACCGCGCGGGTGCCGGTCGCGCGGACGCATCGGGCAGCGCCGAAGCGTCGGACGGCGTCGGCGAAGGAGCATCCGAATGACCCCGCCCGTCTTCTCCCACGGCAGCCTGCGCCTCTACCTGCTCGCCCTCCTCGACGAGCGGCCTCGGCACGGCTACGAGTTGATCCAGGCGCTCTCCGAGCGGTTCGGCGGCACCTATTCACCGAGCGCGGGCACGATCTATCCGCGCCTCGCGAAGCTCGAAGAGGAAGGCCTCGTCACCAAGGAGGCCGACGGGCGCAAGACCGTCTACGCCATCACCGACGCCGGCCGAGCCGAGCTCGAGGCCCGGCGCCCCGAGCTCGACGCGATCGAAGACGAGGTGACCGACTCGATCCGGCGGCTCGCCGACGGCGTACGCGCGTCGGTGAACGACGCCATGCGGAGCCTTCGCGCCGACCTCGCGAGCGCGGCCAGCGAGGCCAAGCGTGCCGCGAAGTCGGGCAGCGGCTCGGGCGGCTCGGGCGGCTCGGGCGGCACGACCAACCTGCACGTCGACTCGAACCGCGCCGTGCATGAGGCCGAGCTCGTGATCAACGAGTTCCGGCAGCAGCTGCGCACCGACCTGCGGACCCAGGCGCATCGGGGGCGCGTGTCGGCCGGCGCCGTCGATCGGCTGCGCTCGCAGCTCGCGCAAGTGCGCGCGGATCTGCTCGCGGAACTCCAGCGAGGCGCCTGACCCTCCGTTTCCTACCCCCGCATCGACCCCCAGCACGACGAGACCCCTGGTCGGAACGGCACGAAGGCCGAACCGATCAGGGGTCTCGTCGTGTTCGGGGCGGTCGGCGCCCTACTCGGCGACGTCCGCGGAACGTCGGCGGCGGATGACGAGCATCGTGCCGAGCCCGAGCAGCAGCGCCACGAGGGCGAGTGCGGGCGCGAGCGTCACGCCGGTCACCGGGATCGTCGTGCCGGGATATACGAAGGCCGTGACCTCGAGGTCGAACGCGAGCACGGTGCCCGACTGGACCCCGGTGAGGACCAGCTGGTGCGCGCCGGCGGCGGTCGTCTTCGGAATCGTGACCGTCGCGTCGACGCGGCCTTCGGCGTCGGCGGTCACCGTCGCCAGCAGCACGGGGTCGGAGCGCAGCTCGATCCGCACCTGCTCGCCCGGCGCGAAGCCGGTCGCGCTCACGTGCACCTCGCCACCCGCACCGATCAGCGACGGCGTGATCCGACCGCCCGGCAGATCGAGCACCGTGACCGCGCTGGTGTTGCCCGCGGCGTCGACCGCGCGCACCGACACGGACACCGCGTCGGTCGCGATCTTGACCGCGCCGGTGTAGGCGGCCCAGTCGGCGTCGCCGACCGCGTACTCGAGTGCGGCGACACCCGAACCCTCGTCGGCACCCGCGGCCCGCAGCATCCGGTCGTTCCCGACCTCGGCGGTCACGGTCGGCGCGATGCCGTCCACCGCGACCTCGTCGAGCGCGATCTCCTCGACGTTGCCCGCGTGGTCGGTCGCGCGGGCCTCGACGACCCAGACACCCTCGGGCAGGCCGACCGGCCCGTCGTAGGCGACCCAGTCGCCGCCGACGCGGACCTCGATCGAGGCGACGCCGGATCCCGTGTCCTCAGCCTGGACCTCGGCCTCCGCGGAGATCCACCAGCCCGCGAGCCCGGCGACGCCGTCGATCTCCGCCTCGAGGGTGGGCGCCGTGCCGTCGACCCGCACGGCCAGCTGTGCGACCTCGGAGACATTGCCGGCCACGTCGCGGCTGCGATACTCCACCGTGTACTCGCCGTCCGGCAGGGCGACCGGCTCGAGCGCAGGCTGCCACGCACCCGAGCCGATGCGCAGCTCGGCCGAGGCGACCCCGCTCGCGGCGTCCTCCGCGACCACGGTCGCCGTCGTCCCGCCGGCATGCCAGCCCGAGGGCGTCGGCGCACCGCTCAGGCTGAGCTCGGTGTTCGGCGCGGTCCGGTCGATGCGTACGACCGTCTCACCGTCGCGGCTGTTGCCCGAGGCATCCGTCGCGCGATACCGCACGACCGTCTCGCCCTCGGCCGTGACCGCGAACGGACCGGTGTACGCCTCGTAGGGCGCATCGCCCACCGCGTACTCGACGCTGGGCGCCGGGTCGCGGCCGTCCACAGCCGTGATCGTGACGTCGACGTCGCCTCGAGCCCAGCCGGCCGATCCCACGCCGCGGTCGTCGAGCGAGGCGCTCACGACGGGCGCCACGGTGTCGGGCGCGAGCGCGACCGCCCACACGTCTGCGATCGAGGGGTCGTGCCGTTCGGGGCCCGAGTTCGCCTTCTGCATGCGAATCCGGAGCACGCCGTCCTCGGTCAGCGCGGTGTCGGCGACAAGCGCCTGGTACACGCGCGTGCCCGAGCCGCTCTCGGTGCGCGGCATCGAACGCACGTCGATCGGCTGCCCGTCCGCGAAGACCGTGTAGTCCTTCTGCTGCGGGCCGTCGTAGGTCTCGATCGCGCGGATCACGACGGGCTCGCCGGCCGGCACCGCGAGGTCGAACTCGAACCACGAGCCGGGGGTGTTCACCCCCGAGTAGCGGCGGGTCAGGCCGGCCTCGGTCGACGTCGCCGACGAGGGCGCCGCCGTCAGTCGGTGCTGCGTCTCCGAGTAGCCGAATCCGAGGTCGACGTGATCGCTCACGGCCGGGTCGTAGATCCAGAGGTCCGCGATCGACGCGTCGTTGTGCGACGACCCCGCGGTGCGCTGGAACCGGATGACGACCTCGCCGTCCGCCGCCTGCTCTGCGAGCCCGGTGACGTCGATCTCGTAGGTGTACGCGCCGCCCGCCGACTCGGTGTGCAGGCGCTGCGCGATCTCGACGCCGTCGGCCGTGATGAAGTAGTCCTTCGTCCCGGCCCTGCCGAACGTCTCGATCGCGCGGAGCCGGAACTCGCCGCTCGTGGGCACCGCGACCGTGGCCTCGAACCACGAGTTCGCCACGCCGCCGTGCGAGTAGCGGCGGGTCAGGCCCGCCTCGGTGCTCGTCCCCGACGAGCCGCTGTGCGCGATGCCGTGCGCCTGCTCGGACGCCGAGTTGCCGAAGTCGATCCAGTCGTACTGCACCCGGTCGAGCGTGACCGGCAGCGTCGTGTCGACCCGGTCGAACACCGCGTCGCCCCGCACCGCGGTGACCGGCAGCGAGTACTCCACGGCCGTCACGGTCACGGGCACGGCGAGCTCGACGAGCGCCTCGATCGTGCCGCCGGCGGGTACGATCAGGCTGCCCGAGCGCGGCTTCGCGCCCCACGCGGACGGCACGTCGACGACGACCTCCGCGGTCACCGGCACGGCACCCGAGTTCGTGACCGGCACGGTGACCGCGACGACCGACTCGGGGCCCGCCGAGGCGGGTGCGACCACGGGGTCGCCGAGCGAGATCGGCGAGTCCACGGCGAGCGTCGTGGCCGCGGCGACGACGAGACGGTTCCCGCCGAGGTCGAAGCGCGTGTAGGCGTCGACGGCGCCCATGTCACCCGGCTCGGCCGAGCCATCCACCTCGACCGACGCCGTCAGCACGGCCGTCGCGCCCACGGCGAGCGCGCCGTCGGCGCGCTGCCGCTCGGGATCGACGGTCCAGTCGTCGCGCGAGGTCACGGTCGCCTCGATGCCGTCGACCTCGGTGGATGCCCCGTTGCGAAGCGTCAGCTCGACCCCCGCCGAGGAGCCGGGAAGCGCGACCTCGCCGGTCGGCCGGAGCGCGCTCTCGACCCCGGTCAGGGCGGCCGTCGAGGCGCCCAGCGCGCGCAGCACCGGCTCGAGGGCTGCCGCGTCGCCGGGCTCGGCGGCGTCGAGCCGTTCGAGGAGCTCGGCGAGATGGCCGAGCACCTCGCGGAGCGGCGCACGGTCGACGAACGCCTCGAGCGCGGCGATCGCGATCGGACGCAGCTCGGCCGCAGGGTCTCCCGCGGCGTCGATGGCGTCGAGCAGGGCGCCGAGCAGGTCGGCCGCGTCGTCGACCCGGAACGCGTACTCACCACTGCCGATCCGCACCTCGACGCCGGAATCGGTCACCGTGACGTCCGTCACGCCGTCGACATCGTCGAGCCGCACTCCGCCCTCGGTGACCGCCCACTGCGTGCCGGCCGGCAACACGACGGTCGCCGTCGTGTTGGCGGGCACGGTGGCGTCCAGCTCGAAGCCGCCTTCGACGATGCGCCACGACGAGCTGATCGTGCCGTAGCGCGAGTCGAACGATCCGGTCGCGGAGGTGAGCCCGCCGCCCGGCACGGGCTCGATCCGGATGTCCCGGTAGCCGGGCTCAGCCGGCGCGATGCCGCCGATGCTGCGGTACATGAAGTCGCCGATGGCGCCGTAGGCGTAGTGGTTGAACGAGTTCATGCCCTCCTGCGGATACTCGGGGCTCGAGAAGCGGCCGTCGGGCAGGATCGAGCTCCACCGCTCCCACATGGTCGTCGCGCCCATCGCGACCTCGTAGCCCCACGACGGGAAGGTCTCGTTCATGAGCAGGCGGTAGGCGAGGTCGAGTTTGCCGGACTCGGCGAGCGAGGGCACGAGCCACGGCGTGCCGAGGAAGCCGGTCGACAGGTGGAAGTCGCGCCGGGCGATGGTCGCCTCGAAGCGGTCCGCTGCCGCGGGGATCAGCTCGTCGGGCACGAGACCCATGCCGATCGCGATCGCGTACGCGGCCTGCGAGTCGCCCGTGACCGTGCCGTCGTCGGCGACGAAGCGGTCGGCGAACGCCGCCGCGACGCGCTCGGAGAGCTCGGCATAGTGCTCGGCGTCGGCCGGTTCGCCGATGGCGTCGGCCATCTCCGACATGAGGCCGGCCACGTAGGCGAAGTACGCGGTGCCGAGCACGTTGCCGGGGGTCGGGTCGTCGAGGTTCAGCCAGTCCGCATAACTCGAGGGGCGGATGCCGCTCGGGTAGGTGCGCTCGAGGAAGTCCATGAACCGGGTCATCGACTCCCAGCCGTCGCGGATCGGCGCGGTCGATCCCCAGCTCTGCCAGATCGCCCACGGCACCGTGATGCCCGCGTCCGACCAGCCGGTGCCGCCGCCGCAGCAGCTGAGGTTCGGGTGGTAGGGCGCCACACCCATGTAGTCGCCGTTGGCGAGCTGCGCGTCCTGCAGGTCGACGAGCCACTTCGCGAGGAAGTTCACCGTGTCCATGTTGTACGACGCCGTCGGCGCGAACACGTTGATGTCACCCGACCAGCCCATGCGCTCGTCGCGCGCGGGCGTGTCGGTCGGGATGGACAGGAAGTTGCCGCGCTGACCCCAGACGATGTTCGACTGCAGCTGGTTGAGCATGGCACTCGAGGTCGTGAGCTCGCCAGTCATGCGCAGGTCGGAGTTCCAGACCCGGCCGGTGACCTCGTCGAGGGCCGGCGGCTGGTCGGTGCCGGTGATCTCGAGGTAGCGGAAGCCGTGGAAGGTCAGCGACGGCTCGTAGACCACCTCGCCCTCGTCGCCGAACGTGTAGTAGTCGGTGGCCTTCGCGCTGCGCAGGTTCGCGGTGTACATGGTGCCGTCGTCACGGTTGAGCTCCTCGGCGTAGCGCAGCTTGACCGTCTGGCCGGGCTCGCCGCGCAGCGTGACGCGCACGACGCCGACCATGTTCTGGCCGAGGTCGTAGACGTGCGCGCCCGGCTCGGGCTCGGTGCGCTCGATCGCCTGTTGCACACCGGTCTCGCGGACGGGCTCGTCGGGCTGCGGCTGGAGCTTGTCGGTCGCCGACGGGGCGACCCAGACCGACTCCCAGTCCGAGTCGTCGAACTCCGGGACATCCCAGCCGTCGATCTCGAGGCGGGCGTCGTAGCTCTCGCCGTCGATGAGGTCGGCCGCGGTCCACGGCCCGGGGGCCGTCGTCCAGTCGCCGTCGGTCGCAACGGTCTCGACGGTGCCGTCGGCGTACTCGATGCGCAGCTGCGCGATGAGCGAGTCGCGGGTGCCGTAGTTCTGGTCGCCGATGTGCGCGAGCCGGCCCGAGTACCAGCCGGGAGCGACGATGCCGCCGAGCGCGTTCGCGCCCGCCTGCAGCTGGTCGGTGACGTCGTACGTCTGGAAGTGGATGCGGGTGCCGTAGTCGGTCCATCCCGGCGCGAGCTGCAGGTCGCCGACCTTCTCGCCGTTGAGGCGCAGCTGGTAGATGCCGCGCGCGGTCGCCGACACGGTCGCGCGACGGATCTCCTTCTCGCCGTCGACGTCGAACTCGGTGCGCAGCAGCGGCACGCGGTCGTCGAACGTGACGATCGCCTCGTGGTTGCCGGTCAGCTGCACGCCGCCCTCGACGAGGGTGCCGCGCGAGAGCCGGTTCTCGCCGTCGAATGTGGTGTCGAGGAGGACCTCGCCGCCCGGGGTCTCGACGTGCAGGTTGTGCAGGACGACGGATTCGTTGGCGGTGGTGCTCTGGCTGGTGCGCACGCCGACGAACCCGCGGCTGTACCGGGTGTTCGTGACTCGGCTGACCTCGGTGCCGTTGATCGTGGTCACGATCTGGTCGCCGATGAGCGAGATCTCAAGCGAGGCGCGCTGCTTGAGCACGTCGGCCGCGAGGCCCCGCGACGTCAGCGACACCTCAGGCAGCGTCGACCAGCCGCCATTGGTGCGCACGTGGGGGCGCAGGCGCGGGTTGCCGGGGGCCTCGTCGTTGAGCTGCCACATGTACGAGTTGCCGAGCGTCTCGGCGCGCAGGAAGAGCCCGAACGCGGTGCCCGGTACGAGCGTGAAGTCGGTCGAGACGGTGTAGTCGGTCCACTGCGAGAGCCGATCGGCGGCGTCGGGACCGCCGATCCAGTCGCCCTGCCACTCGTCCTGGTGCAGGATCGCGGTGCGGAAGTGCGCGGGCTCGCTCCAGCTCGACTCGACGCCCTCGTCGTCCCAGACCCGGACCTGCCACCAGTAGTCCTGCTGCGACGCGAGCTCGGGACCGTCGTATGCGACGGCGATGCTTTCGCGCGACTCGACGCGGCCCGTGTCCCACACGGTCGACGACGAGAGCGCGTCGGCCGACTCGGCGAGGCGCACCTGGTAGGCGGCCTGCTGGATGCCTCGGCGATCACCCGCGAGCTGCCAGCCGAACTCGGGCTCGGTGCCGCCGACCCCGATCGGCTCAGCCTGCCCGGACACGCTGAGCGCCTCGACGCTCACGTTCGTCGCGGCGGCCGCGGGCGGGGCGATGAGGGTGACCGCGAGGACCGCGGCGATCGCAGCAGCCGGCCAGATGCGGAGTGCGGAGGGGAAGGCGGCAGGGCGCACAGTCGTCCAATCGTCGTCGTTGACGCAGCAGCGGGCGCGCAAATGAATCGTTTCACGCCTAGGTCTCGACTAACCCTAGGCGACCCGCCCAGGCCAAGTCAACGCTCCCGCCAAACGACCCCCGCGCCCGCGAGGGATGACGATCTGACTCGAGTGATGCCGAAATGCAGCCCGATTCGGGTCGTTTCGGTATCACTCGGCGCAGGCGGGTGTGGGTGGCGGGTGGTTCACTGTGGGCATGAGCGACGTCGCCCTTCGGCCGTGGGCCGCCGATGATCTCGAGACGCTGCGGCGCGCCAATGCGCCGGAGATGATGACGTACCTCGGCGGGCCCGAGACCGAGGAGCAGCTCGTCGCCCGGCACGAGCGGTATCTTCGGCTCGGCAGCGAGGGCGCGGCGTGGATGTTCCGCATCGTGACGCCCGATCACCCCGAGGGCGTCGGCACGATCGGCTACTGGCGACACGAGCATCACGGCGAGCCGGCGTTCGAGACCGGCTGGGCGGTCGAGAGCGCCTACCAGGGCCGCGGGTTCGCGACCGCTGCACTGCGGCTCGCCGTCGCCGACGCCGCGCACCGCGAACCCGGCACCCCGGTCTACGCCTACCCGAGGGTCGCGAACGCCGCGTCGAACGCCATCTGCCGAAAGGCGGGCTTCACCCTCGAGGGCGAAGAGGACTTCGAACACCCGAAGGGCACCTGGGCCGCCTCAAACGTCTGGGTCCTCCATCCACCCGCGGCGTGAGGTCGCGAGCCACCGCGACCGCGGGGACACGTTCCAGAACGCCGCAACGCCCCTCACATCACGAGGGGCGCTGCGAACCTCTTCAACGGCGATCAGCCGCGGTCGTCACTACTTCGGGAGGTCCAGGGCCTTCTGCATCTTGATGACGTACGCCTGCTCTCCGCCGGTAGCACTGTCGGAGATCTGCGCATACGCGGCTGAGCGACCGTACTGCCAGGGGTCCCCCGCGGACGCAACCTGCAGTTTCAACGCCTGCGCCGCACCAAGGCATTTCGCCTTCCCCGTCGCCACACCCTGGCGACTGGCATCCTGGAAGAGGCGCACCCGGACGGTCGCCTCCTGGCCTGCGGCGCACTGGAAGATGACGCCGACCTGCGCGACCCGCTCCCCGTCCTCGAGCTCCGCGTCGACAACCCGCCAAACCGCATTCTCACCCTCGGATGGAGCAGCGACGGCAGCCATTGGCGCGGCGAGCGTCGCCGCTGCGACGAGCCCGGAGACAACCGCAACAAACCCGCGCCGCGAACGAAACATACGAGTCATAGGTCACACCTTTCGTATTGTAATATATGGGATTGATTCGATGCTATCAGGTTCTGAACGGCGGGGCGAGTTATCCGCTCACGTCTTCTTCTTCTAATTCGCCCCCGCGCCAGACGATTCGCCAATCCAACACCGGATCGCGGTACCACACGTCTTGCGCAGTGCCGGTGCGCCCTGCCTCCCAAACGAACTGGTACTCGCGTGGATTCGTGGCACCCGCCGCATCCTCGGTCCTGGTGAGCCATCTCGGCGTCGTCATCACGAAGGTCGTACTCTGCGATGGAGTAAGGATTCGGAACACACGGCCTCCATCGAGCTGAGTGGAGATCAGCCGACCATCCGGCATCGTGAAATGGTGCTCGGCCGGGTCGACTCGTTCGGATCGAATCACACCCCCGGAATCGTCGACGACACGATTGAGAGTTCGGTTCAGGTTCCACACCCAATCATCCCGGGCCCCGGTACTTGAGTTGATCGAAGCGATCAGATCTCCGTCACGGTTGAAGTACTCAGTGACGTTCGTCTCGAGGTACCGGATCGTCCAGTCGTAGCTTCGCGCTGGAATGTCACCGCGCGCCGGCACCTCACCACCGATCGCGACATCCACCCGCAGGTCGTCCCACGGATACCCGATGAGGCCCGAGGGAGAAGACCCGTCCCACTCGAAGAATCTCCCCAAGGCGGGAATGTAAAAGTCCAGCCCGCGGACGAAGATCTGGTCGAATGTCCATCCAGCACCGAAGTCGTAATTGTTCAGGTCGAGGAGGCGCGGGTCCCACACCAGCGGTGTGGGCGTCGTAAATCTCACCTCACTGGTCACCGGCTGAATGTGCGCGGCGACACCGTTCCCAAGATCGAAGACGACCGCATCTGAGTCAGCTCCTCGATCGCCCGCCGACGCAGGAGCGAACCCACAGGTGCTGGCGAGCACCATCCCGAGAGCGACGACGACTGCCACCGTCCGACCCTTCGACCTGCGCAACGTGTATCTCATGTGGATACCTCTTCCCTGTCTCATCACGCTCTCCTCTTCATGACTGCCGCATCGGTCGTCGCTCAGCTGATGGGAAACACGACCTGGCCGTCCTTCAGGACGCGCGCGACACGCTCTGGGGCGAACAGATCCCACTCGATCTCGATGACTGTTTGGTCGCCGGTTGAAGGATTGATCGTCTGCACCGAGACGAGCGGGCCCTGGCCACTCGGTGACGCATAGACGAACTCGGTGTATTCGCGATCCCCGAAAAATCGGTACGGGCTTTCTGACCCGCCGAGCTCGAGTGTCTGCAGAAGGCGCACCACCCCGCCGGGTGCAGCGATGCGGTAGTACCGATCGGAAATGCAGTCGATCTGGGTCACCGAGTCGTCCGCGTGCCGGATGCGAAGCAGCCTGGGCACCTCGTCCACATCGAGGCGGTACTCCCAATCGGTGCGCCCGCCGCCCTCCGTGATCGAAACGATGAGCACGCCGCCCCCATCGAAGTAGTCCGTCGTCCGTGTGTCTCGGTGATACAGGGAGGCCTGATAATCCAGCGCGGGAACGACTTCTCCTCGTGGCGGCAGATGGCCGGGTTCGACGGAGGCCACGACATCGTCCTTCGGGTAGTCGCGCAGCCGCGTCGGCGAGGTCGGGTCGTACTCGTACGTGCCGAGTTGAGGGAAGGTGAAGCGCCCGCCGTCCCCGACGGACACGTTGCCATACCCCCACCCCGTCCCCCAGAAGTACGAATTCGAGAACTCACCCGCAAGCAGTGAATGGAAGCTGAGGGGTGTGGGCGTGGTGATCGACAACAGGCGCAGCTCGGGATCGACCACGACGGCCACACCGTTGCCGGCGTCGATGACCACCGGATCTGCCGCCATGTCCCCCGGGTCGGCGTGCGCCGGCCCGACGGCGGTCGTCATCAGCAAGGCGAAGGCGACCACGGTCGCCGCTGCGCGTGACATCACGCGCGGACTCAAGAGTTGAAGCATCCATCCACCAGTCCTTCGATGCGGTCAGTGTCGACTCGCCTCGATCGGCCGGTGAGCGTCCGCCAAGGCGCGCTCGTACGCTAGCGACGATTCCCCAGAATGAGAATGGTAAGACTTCAGAATTCTGAAATACTTGCCTTTCGAGCCCGCAACGCCTGCCGCACCGCGCGGACAGGGTCAGCGCGAAAGCCGCCCCGCGAGGTCGGGCCACGGCACGTGCACGTCGTCCGTGGGCACGAGGGCTTTGGCGAGCAGCGCGTCGCGCAGCACGATGCCGTGGGGTGAGAGCTCGGCGATCGCGAGCGCCTGGTCGCCGCCGTCGAGACGCCAATGCTCGGCGAGCTCGGCGATGCCGCGATCGATGAGCAGCTCCTCGGCGTCGACGTACTCCTGCGGCTCGCCGACCGCGTGCCCGAGCCGGTTCCGCGGGATCACCGACGCGAAGTCGGGAGAGGTCGGCTGCAGGTAGCCGACGACCTCTCGGTCCTCGCGCGTGATCGGCACCCAGGTCGACGGGTCGAGCCCGTACCCGGCCGCCTCAGACGCCTCGGTCACGGCGCGACGGCGCCCGGCGGGCGCCGCCGGGTCGTGCGCACGACGAGCACGATCACGAGCCCGAGGATGACGAGACCGCCGACCACGAACGCCGCGATCGCCCAGCCGCCGGGCCCGCCGTCGTCACCGGTCGTCGCCGCGTCGTCCGACCCGGAGTCGGACCCGGCGTCGTGCGGCGGCTCCGACTCCCAGACACCGGTCGCGCCGGCGCCCACGCCGAAGTCGATCGTGCCCTCGATGGGGTGCCCGTCGGACGACACCACGCGCCACCGCACCTGGTACTCCCCCGCCAGGTCGCCCGGCAGCGTCGCCGAGACATCCGGCCCGAGCACCTCGGTCGCCCCGACGTCGACCTGCTCGCCGTGGTGATCGACCACCTCGATCACCGTGCCGGTCGCGATCACGTCGTTGCTGAACGTGAGCTCGACCGCTTCGGGCGCCGCCTCGAGCACCTGACCGGGCTCGGGCGTCGAGCCCAGCAGCTCGTCGTGTGCGACCGCGGGCGACGCCGCGGCGACCGCGAGGAACGCGGCTCCGAGGAGCGCCGCGGCAGCGGCGAGCGCGCGGGGCGAACGACGGGAGCGGGTGGGTCGGAGCTGCGCGGTCATGGTCGAATCCTGTCGTCGCCGGTACGGATGCCACGTGGGGACGCGCCCCGGCGGGCCTCGCCATGCTAGCAATCCCGGACCACTTGACACTGGGAACGGCAGGAGTAGTGTCATCCGCCGTGATACATGAGGAGGACACACCTCCAGCCACGAGCCAAGACGCACCTCCGGCCGAGCTCAGATCCCCGAAGCACTGGATCATCGGCGACCCGCTCCCCACCGAGAAGCTCGAGGGCCAGCTCCTGCCGAAGCGCCTTGCGTTGCCGATCTTCGCGAGCGACCCGCTCTCGTCGGTCGCGTACGCCCCGCAAGAGCTGCTGATGATCCTGCTCGTCGGCGGGCTCGCCTTCCTCTCGTTCGCGCCATGGGTCGCGCTCGCGGTGGTCGTGCTCCTGGTCACGGTCGTCGCCAGCTACCGCCAGTTGATCCGCGCCTACCCGTCCGGCGGCGGCGACTACGAGGTCGCGCACCGCAACCTGGGCGAGAAGTCGGGGCTCGTGGTCGCGTCGGCGCTGCTCGTCGACTACGTCATGACGGTCGTCGTCTCGGTCGCGTCCGGCGTGGACAACATCATCTCGGCCATCCCCGAGCTGAACCCGTGGCGGGTCGAGCTCGCGGTGCTGTTCGTGATCGTCCTGGCCGCGATCAACCTGCGCGGCGTGAGCGAGTCGTCGCGCGCGTTCGCCGTGCCGACGTACCTCTTCATCGGCAGCGTGTTCGTCATGGTCGTCGTGGGCCTCGTCCGCACCGCCCTCGGCGACCCGCCGGTCGCCGAGTCGGCGCAGTACGAGGTGCAGGCCGAGTCGCTCACGCAGGCCGCGATCGTCCTCCTGCTGCTGCGCAGCTTCGCGAGCGGATGCTCCGCCCTGACGGGCGTGGAGGCGATCTCGAACGGCGTGCCGGCGTTCCGCCGGCCGAAGATCGGCAACGCCCAGCGCACCCTCGTCGCCATGGGCGGCATCGCGATCGTCCTGTTCGCCGGGCTCACGGCCGTCGCCCTGATCTCAGGCGTGCATTACGCCGAGGTGCCATGCCACCTCATCGGCTGGGCCGACTGCGCGACCGAGCCGCAGCGGAGTCTCATCGCCCAGGTCGCCGCGGCCACGTTCGGCGACGCGACCGTCTTCTTCTACGTGATCCAGGCGGCGACCGCGCTCGTGCTGCTGCTCGCGGCGAACACCGCGTTCAACGGGTTCCCGTTGCTCGGCTCGGTGCTCGCGCGTGACGGCTACGCTCCGAAGTCGCTCTCGACCCGGGGCGACCGGCTCATCTACTCGAACGGCGTGATCATTCTCGCCCTCGCGGCGAGCCTGATCCTCGTGGTGTTCCAGGCCAACCTCACGGTGCTGATCCAGCTCTACATCATCGGCGTGTTCGTTTCGTTCACCCTCGGGCAGACCGGCATGGTGCGGCACTGGCTGCGCGAGCTGCAGGGTGCGAAGCATCCGTCGCCCGTGAAGCACACGCCGAAGAAGGCGAAGCAGCATCGCTCGCCCGTCCCACCCGAAGCGCAGCCGCTGACGCGCGCCGCCATGCGGCGCGCGCTCGTGATCAACGCGCTTGGTGCCGTCATGACCGCCGTCGTGCTCATCGTCGTCACCGTCACGAAGTTCACCCACGGCGCCTGGATCGTGTTCGTGCTCATGCCGATCCTGTTCCTGCTCATGCTGGGGGTCCACCGGTACTACCGCGACGTCGAGCGCGAGATCGAACCCGACCCCACGACGACGTTCGGTGCGAACGGCGACCACGCGATCGTGCTCGTCGGCCGTATGCAGAAGCCGACGCTCAAGGCGCTCGATTACGCCATCGCCGCCCGGCACGAGTCGCTCGAGGCCGTCCACGTCTCGCTCGACGAGGCGCAGACGAAACAGTTGAAACGCGACTGGGTGAAGCAGAACATCCACGTGAAGCTGCGGATCCTGTCGTCGCCCTACCGCGACCTCAGCTACCCGCTGGTCCACTACATCAAGCAGCGCCGCGAGGAGTTCGGCCCGCAAGTGGTGACCGTCTACATGCCGCAGTACATCGTCGGCCACTGGTGGGAGAACCTGCTGCACAACCACAAGGCCCGGCGCATCCGCCAGAAGCTCATGCTCGTGCACGGCGTGACCGTCGCGCTCGTGCCGTGGCTGCTCGACTCCTCGGACCTGATCTACGGCCGGCGCTCGCGCCCGCTGCCCGGCCAAGACCGCCGCGGTGAACCGGTGCGCCCGCCGCGCCCGGTGCCGCGTCGCCCGCTCGAAGGCTCGACCACCAAGCGCCCACGCTGACCGCCCCCCGAGGCGGACGGGGACGCACGAAGTGGCTTCACGCCCGTCCGAGCGACGACTCGCGCCCCCGCTCAGCTGATGCGGGATAGGCTCGGCCAGTGCAACGCCGTTCCCAGCTCGTCGGTGGTCCGCTCGGCGCGACCGGGCTCGTCGTCCTCGGACTGACCGCGCAGGAGGCGGGCGCGTCGATCGCGGTGCTGCTGTTCCCGAGCGCCGGGCCGCTCGGCATGGTGACGTTCCGGCTCGTGTTCTCGGCGCTCATCCTGCTCGCGATCGCGCGGCCGAGCTGGCGAGGCAGATCGGTGCGCGCGTGGGCCACCGTCGTCGCGTTCGGCGCGGTGCTCGCCACCATGAACGGACTGTTCTATCTCTCGATCGAGCGCATCCCGCTCGGTGCCGCAGTGACCATCGAGGTACTGGGCCCGCTCGCGCTCTCCGTGATCGCGGCCCGCCGCGCGTCGGCCTGGCTCTGGGCCGCACTCGCCGCGATCGGGGTCGTGCTGCTCGGCCAAGGCAGCTTCGGGCATCTCGACCCCGTCGGCGTCATGCTCGCCGCGGCCGCGGGAGCGGCGTGGATCTTCTACATCCTGCTCTCCGCGCGCACCGGCGCGGCATTCCCACGCCTCGACGGGCTCGCGATCGCTATGACGTTCGGCGCCGTGATAATCCTGCCGTTCGGCATCGCGACGGCCGGGTCGGCACTCGTGCGCCCCGATCTGCTCCTCCTCGGCGCTGCGGTCGCACTGCTGAGCTCGGCCATCCCCTACGCGCTCGAGCTCGTGGCATTGCGGCGGCTGCCTGCCTCGACGTTCGCGGTACTCATGAGCCTCGCACCCGCGATCGCGACGATCGCGGGGCTCGTGCTGCTCGGGCAGTCCTTCACCTGGGTCGGTGCGATCGCGGTCGCGCTCGTCGTCACCGCGTCGATCGGTGCGGTGCGCTCGGCGCCGCGCGGCGGAGCATCCGCCACCCCGGCCCCCGCACCGTGAGCCCCGCAACTGCGACAGCTGCTGCCGACCCGGCTGCTAGAGCATCGCCATGATCTGGCGGGCGATCATGCGACCGGCGCGATTCGCGCCGATCGTCGAGGCCTGCGGTCCGTACCCCGCGAGGAACACCCGCGGATCGTTCCACACGGCGCCCTGCCCGACCGCGACGCCGCCCGCCTTCTCGCGGAGGCGCAGCGGCGAGAGATGACGCAGCTCGGGCCGGAATCCCGTGGCCCAGATGATCGCGTCGGCACCGGCCGACGCGCCGTCGGCCCACACGACGCGGTCCGCCTCGATGTGGTCGAACATCGGCCGTGCGACCAGGTGACCCCGCTCGATGGCCGCCGCGATGCGGCGGCTTTTCGGCACCCCGGTGCCGCTCACGATCGACGGCAGCGCGCGACCCGATCGTGCCGCCTCGTCTTGCACGGCGACCGCGGCGGATGCGCCCTCGAGGTCGAGCTCCTGCCGGTCGAGCCAGTCGATCGGTCGGCGCGCCACCCAGGTCAGCTCGGCGGCGATGTCCTCGAGCTCGAGCATGAAGCCGATGGCCGACGTGCCGCCGCCGACGACGACGACGCGCTGGTCGCGGAACTGCTCGGCATCGACGAAGTCGGAGGTGTGCAGGTGCCGACCGCGGAAATCGCTCATACCCGCATAGAACGGCACGAACGGCGAACCCCAGGTGCCCGTGGCATTGACCAGGAACTGCGCGTGCAGCGTGTGCCGAGGTGCGGCGGCCTGTTTGACCTCGTGGAACGTCTTCCGGCGACGGCCGAAGAAGCCGCGCGCCTTCGGCGCTTCGACCACGGGCTCTTCGGGGGCGGGCGCGCTGAGATCCTCGAAGTCGATCTTCAGATCGGCGCCGGCGTTCTCGACCCGGCGGACCTGGACGGGCCGGTGCACGCGGAGCTCGAAGTGCTCCTCGAACCGCCCGTAGTAGTCGGCCACGACCTCACGCGCCGGCAGCTGCCGGTCGGCGTCGTCGAAGCTCAACCCCAGCTCCGCCATTCCCGGCAAATCGTTGACGCGGTGCGCGGTGCCGAGTCGCAGCGAAGACCACCGGTGCTGCCACGCACCGCCCGGTCCTGGCGCCCGATCGAGGATGGTGAAGTCCTCGTCCGCCACGAGCTCGAACCGCCGCAGATAGTAGGCGACGGAGAGCCCGGCCTGACCGGCGCCGACCACCGCCACCTTCACTCGCTCGGGCACGGGATGCACACTCCATCTCAGCATGTCTGCGCCGCGAACCACAGGAGGGGAGATCAACCAGCGGTGCTAAACTGGCGGGCAAGCGTGTTCATCATCAGAGTGAGCCGGGTGAGACGCATCTCCACCCGGCCAGACGTCGTAAGGGGGTCACGCATGGGGCGCGGCCGTCAGAAAGCCAAGCACACCAAGGTCGCTCGGGAGCTGAAGTACTTCAGCCCCGACACCGACTACAGTGCGCTCGAGCGCGAGTTGACCAACGGGCAGCACGACCCGTACGAGGACGAAGCCTCGAAGTGGGCGGAGTATGCCGCCGACGACGAGAGCTACGTCCCCGGCGACGGTTCCACCCAGCGCTGACCTGACCCCTGTTTTGGGGCGACCGCGGCTTCGGTCGTGTATGCGGGTTCGCGCGCGTCGCAGACCGCGGCGTATACGAATCTCACCGGGCGCGACCTCGGACCCTGCCGCCGGGCGGCGCTCGCGGCACAGCCGAAGTCACCACGGCCTGTCGATCTGTCTGACGTCACCAATAAATTGCGATGATCTCCGTGTCGAGGATTCGCTCATCGGTGGTGGCCGCCGGCAACGAGTTCGCCTGCGCCGCAGCAGCAGCCGAAACCCGGACATTCGACATTGGCGTTGGGAACAGCCTGAGTCCTGCCTTAGCCCTAGCCTCTTGACGCGCATGCAAGTCGTGCTCCGGCGAGAGCGCCTGACAGCCCATCTGGCCCACCGCGAAATCCCGCACGCGGTCGAATGCCTCCTTCTGGGCAACCGCATCGGACGACCCCGCCGACACCTGAGTGACGAGTTCTACAAAGGCACTATTGCCTTCATCTGTCCACGACGGACTCGTCGCCACGATTGCATCCTTGTAGCGCACAAGCGCGTCCGCCATCACGAGATTCTGAGCCTGGAGGCCTGAACCAGGAACGTCGGCAGCGGTCGGCGACCGGATTGCATTGATTTGGTCGACGAAGCCGGGCGCGATTTCACTAAAGAGGTCCGCCAGCTTGACCGGGGTCCACTTGTCGTGAAGACCATCCCGAGCGACACGACAGAGCATCGTAAAACGGGCTTCCGAGAACAACACTCGGCGCACGTCCTTCCAGAATCCTAGGTGCTCCGTAACACCCGCGATCCGCAACGGCCTTGTTTCCAGGTGAAGATCTTTGATCGCGTGCTTATGTGCGACGTACTCCACCCCCTCGACCGTGACGACGACATAATTCACAGCCGTCGCCTTGACGGGAATGAGGCCTGCGAGAAAGCGGTCGAGCACTTTCATAATCGGTGCCGACTCGCGAAGGAATCCGAGCACCCCGCGGTCGAACATCCCGGGGAAGTCGTCCGCCATGGCGGACCACTCGTTCATCATCGCTCCGAGCTTGAAGACTGGGTCTACTGCGAGTACCACTTCGACTTCGATGAGAGCACCACGGGTGAACGAAGTGGCGTTCTCGGCGATGTTCGGCTTCGCGCTTTGCATTTCACTCACTTGCTCGAACGCCCTAGGCGTCAGCGCGGGAGCAACGAGACCAAAGCTAAGCGGGAGCTCTCGCAGCTCCTTGAAGAGGGTTTGAATTATCGCCTTCCGCGAGCTCTGTGTGCTATCGCTGTTGCTCGTCTGATACCGAGCGCTGACTTTTGACTCCGCCTTGCCCACGAGCTCAGTTCCCACCGAAGCGCCCATAGTCCCAATCAGCTCAGCTTCATCCGCGCGGGAAATTGCCTGCGTGATCGCTTCCGGAATGGTGTCAGTCTGCGAGACAAGAAGACTATGAAGGCTCACGGCATCGAGGTAGACGAACTCACGCAGCGGCAGTTGACGCCTAATCTCTTCGCTGTCAGCGCGGTGACGGCGGCCTTCCTGCCAAGCCTTTAACGTCCTGATCGGATGCCGCATCGACGTCCTAAGCGACATTGGACGATTCCGATCTAACGTGAACCGGCCGCGTGCGCACGCGCTCGAAGGCGATGGCGAGGTCTTCGTCTGCGATGCTCACGCGGCCATCACCGGCCGCTAGGAGTGCCGCCTCGGTCCACAGCGCCGTCAGCATGGCACCTGACCAGCCCTCGGTTGCCGTCGTGAGTTCCTCCAGCGGGAGATTCACATCCGTCTCGAGCTCGTTCGCCTTCAGTGTCAAAATCTCGAAACGATCCTGTGGGGCCGGCAGATTGAACTGAATCTCCCAGTCGAACCGGCCTGGACGCAGGAGTGCTTCATCAATATCCTCCACACGGTTCGTGGCAGCAATCACGATGACGTTACTGTCCGCCTCGAACCCGTCTAAAAGAGTAAGTAGCTGGGCGACGACGCGCTTGGACTCGCCGTTGGTATCAGACGAACGACGCCCCGCAATGCTGTCGATCTCATCGAAGAAGATGATCGCTCGAGGCTTCTTAGCCGCATCCTCAAAGAGTCGACGAAGAGCTTCTTCGCTATCGCCAACCCATTTGCTCACAATTGACGGCCCACTGACAAGGTAGAAGACCGCGTCCGCAACGTCTGCGATGACACGAGCGAGATGGGTTTTTCCTGTGCCAGGAGCGCCCGTGAAGATCACACCTTTGACAGGCTTCGCGCCGATTCTCCGAAGTTCTTCAGCTCGATCCAGTTGCGTCTCAATGAGTTCTCGCGCTCGGGCTTTGACGTCTTCGTACCCGCCGAATGAATCAAAAGTCAGCTTCGTATCGCCGGGCCTAACAATGTATTCGCCGAGGTCCTCGTCAATCCCTGAATCTCGATATCTGAGGGGCGTCTCCGATAACACGCGGATGATGCCGTCAATTTCTGTGTATTGGATCGTATTTCCAGAATCGATCTCGATACGTGGAACACCATCAAGGACCCGCATGCCACCACCGCTAGTCTCAATGACAACACCATCATCAAGGATTTTTCGGACCACACCGACCCCGCTGTCGTCCACCCAAGCGGAACTAGGCGCACGAGACCACTGCTGTTCATTGATGAAGATCACGTCGCCTCTCTGCAGGTCAACGGGCTCAGTGAAGGAGAAGCGCGAGTTACCACCGCTCACCGTGCGTCCGAGGAATATATACCCAACGTCAAGCACAGCGATCACCTTGATCAGGACACCGTCGGACATCGACTCGATTTCTCCGCTCGCCTCGTCGCGCATCGCCACGCAGTTCCTCCAACTCCTATCAAGGCACTTACTCGGACGCCGCCAGATCGGCGGTAGCACTGCGCGTCGTTCTTCGAACTTCGAGGCCATCTGTCGTCTTCGGCGCCGACGGGCCTGCTCGTACCCAGTTGCTCATACCGTACCGGTGGGGACCGGCGAGCAGGCGACCACTTGAGATGCCGCCGCTTCGTCAGCTATCCGACCAGGCGGACCACGAACAACGGACGCAACCTCCGAAGATAATCGCACCGAGCGATGCGAGCATCTATTGCTTCCCTTTTCACCATCTCGCGTTACATGTAACATGAAGGTATGGCTGTCAGAGAACGCGTGAGTGCGCACCGTGCCAGGCTCCGCGAGCAAGGGCTGCGCCCGGTGCAGATTTGGGTGCCCGACGTACGCTCGGCCGAGTTCGCGGCCGAGGCCCACCGGCAGGCGCGACTCGTCGCGGACGCGAGCCGACTGACCGATGACCAGGACTTCGTCGAAGCCGTCTCGACGGACTGGGACGAGTGAGACGCGGCGAGATCTGGCTGGTGGCCGGCGGCGTCTACGCCTCCAAACCACGGCCGGCGCTCATCGTGCAAGACGACCGTTTCGACACCGACTCGGTCACAGTATGCCCGTTCACGACCACAGACATCGACGCACCCCTGCTCCGCCTCGAGGTCCCCGCCGACCCGACCTCCGGCATCTCACAGCGGAGCTTCATCATGATCGACAAGCTGACGACCGTCCGCCGCACGAATGTCGGCGCAATGGTCGGCCGGCTCTCCTCGACTCAGCTCGTCGAGTTCGAGCGGCGGGCCATCGTGTTCCTGGGTCTCGCCGGCTGACCTCCAGGACCCGGCCGGCACGACGAGGCGCCCGGGCGATTCCGCCCGGGCGCCTCGATCAGTCGTGGTTCGCTACACCACGAGCCCGAGCTGTCGCGCGAGCGCCTCGCTCGCGCCGATGACCTCGTCTTGCCAGGGCTTCAGCGGATGCGCCGGCGAGTGCTCGAACGAGTGGGCGTAGGGGTCGGGCACGCCCGTCTCGACGCCGCTGATCGCCTCGAGGACGGCGAGACCGCAGTACGGCACGTAGACGGGCGAGTAGCCGCCCTCGTGTGAGAAGACCAGCCGGCCGTCGCACAGCTCGTCGGCGAGCGCGACGAGGGTGCTCGCCATCGACCGGTACGCGCTCGCGGTGACCGTCATCCCCCCGAGCGGGTCGACCGCTGACGCGTCGAAGCCGCTCGCGACCATGATGAGCTGCGGCTTGAACGCGCGGAGCGCGGGGCCGACGACGCGCTCGAACGCCGCGAGGTAGGCGCCGTTCCCGCTGCCCGCCGGCAACGGCACGTTGATGGTCGCGCCGGCCCCCGCCCCGAACCCCCTCTCGTCGACGAGGCCGGAGTCCTGAGGGAACAGCCGGTCCTGGTGCAGCGAGATCGCGAGCACGTCCGGATCGTCCTCGTAGATGTGCTGGGTGCCGTTGCCGTGGTGCACGTCGTAGTCGACGACCGCGACGCGTTCGACCCCGTGGTGCACACGCGCCCACTCGATCGCGATCGGGATGTTGGCGAACAGGCAGTAGCCCATCCCCAGGTCACGTTCGGCGTGGTGCCCGGGCGGACGCACGAGGGCGTAGGCGTTGTCGACGGCCCCGGTCAGCACCGCCTCGGTGGCGGTGATCGTTCCGCCGGCCGCGAGCAGCGCGATCTCGTAGGCGCCCCGGCCGAACGGGGACCAGCCGTCACCCGCGTCGCCGAGCTGTGCCTCGCTCTGCGACCTGATGTGCTCGAGGTGCCGGGGCGTGTGCACCCGCAGCACGTCCTCCTCGGTCGCGAGGGCGGGGCGCAGCTTCGTGAGGTGCTCGACGAGGCCACTGACCTCGACGAGGCTGTTGAACCTCGTCTTCGACTCGGGCGACTCGAAGTTGTGGAACGGCTGCACCATGGGCCCGGGCGGCACGATGCCCGCGAACGTGCCCGTGTCGTGCCATCCGTACCGTTCGTGCCAGACGTATCCGGTGTTCCTGGTCATGCGTCTCCTCCGCGCGCGGTCGATGCCGGCGCCGTCTCGGGTTCGTCGTCTGGATCGGGATGCTGATCGGGGCCCTGCGCCGTGCGTTTGCCGAGCTGGGCCCACGCGCGACGCAGCATCCGCTGGATCGACGTGTCGAGCGCGACGGCGACCACGAGGGTCGCACCGACGAGGATGGTCTGCACGAACGGCGAGACCTGCAGGAAGACCAGGCCGTTGCTCAGCACCTTGAAGAAGAGCAGACCGGCGACCACACCCGAGATACGCCCCATGCCACCCTCGAACGCGACGCCGCCGAGCAGCACGACCGTGAGCGCCTGGAGCTCCATGCCCGAGCCGATCACCGGGCTCGCCGACTGCACCTTCGCGGTGAGCATGACGCCGGCGATCGCGGCGGCGACACCCGACGCGATGAACAGCTGGAAGCGCCGCAGCGGCACGTTGATGCCCATGAGGTGCGCGGCCCGCTCGTTGCCGCCGATCGCGAGGACCTCCTTGCCGAGCTTGTTGCGGCGCAGGAAGTACCAGCCGAGCGCCACGACAAGCACCAGCAGCACGATCTGCAGCGGGACCGGCCCGATGCTGAACGTGCCGATCGCGCGGAAGTCTTCGGGCAGGCTCGACCGCTGCACGGTCTTGCCGCCCGTGATCAGCTGTGCGAAACCGCCCCAGATGCTGAGGAAGCCGAGCGTGACCACGATCGGGTTGAGCCGCAGGTAGGCGATGAGGAACCCGTTGATCGCACCCGCCACGGCGCCGAGCGCGAGCGCGACCGCGAGACCCAGCAGAGTGTTGCCGGTCGCGGCCATGGTCAGGGCCGACGTGACGGCGGCCGCGGAGGCGACCGAGCCGACCGACAGGTCGAGCGAGCCCGACATGACGAGGAAGGCGAGCGGGATGACGATGAGCCCGAGCTCGGCGGACTGCAGCAGAATGTTCTGCGCGTTGCCGAGCGTTGCGAAGTTCGGGTTCAGGATCGCGAACAGCGCCACGAGCAGGACGAGTGCGGCGAAGATGCCGTTCTTCGCGACGAACAGCGAGATCGCTGACGAGGTTTTCATGAGGCGATTCCTTCGGTGCTGGGGCGCTCGGCGCCGTCCGCGAGGTCGAGCAGGGAGGCGAGCAGGCGCTCGTCGAAGTCGGGGGTGCGAGGCAGCTCGCGCACGAGCGCACCGAGCAGCACGTACGCCCGGTCGCACATCGACGCGATCTCGTCGGACTCGGCGGAGGCGACCACGACGGTCGCCCCGCTCGCCGCGAGCTCGCGAACGGCACGCACGATGTCGGCCTTGGCGCCGACGTCGACGCCCTGTGTGGGCTGTGCGAGCAGGAGCACTCGCGGCTGTTCGGCGAACATCCACCTGGCCAGGAGGTGCTTCTGCCGGTTGCCGCCCGAGAAGCCGTCGATCGGCTCGGAGCGCGCGGGCCCCATGATGTTGAGCTTCGCGCGCGCCGAGTCGTATGTGGCCGTCCCGCTTCGCTCGTCGATCCACCATCCAGAGCCGCTCGCCGAATACCAGGGCAGGAAGACGTTCTCCGCAGCACTCAGCCCGGAGATCAGCCCGTCCTTCTCACGGTCGGCCGGGACCAGGTGGACGCCGCGTCGCATGGCCTGGCGCGGCGCCGCCACCTCGACCTCGGCCCCGTCGAGCTCGAAACGGCTCCGCCCGTGTACGCCGAAGAGCCGTTCGATGAGCCGGAACTGGTCGCCCGCCGCCATGCCGAAGAGGCCGACCACCTCCCCCGTGCGCACCTCGAGCCAGTGCGCGCCGTGCGAGACGGCGAGGCCGACCTCCCCGGTCTCCGCGGCCGTCTGCTCGACGGTCACGAGATCCGGGGCGAGCGCACGCGCGAGCCGCTGCGGCGTGAACGCCGAGGCCGGTTCGTCGGCGACCAGCCGGCCACCCGAGAGGATCATGATCCGCTCGCACACCGACAGGATGTCGGGCAACCGGTGCGACACGTAGATGACGGTGACGCCCTCGTCGGCGAAGCGCCGGATGAGCCGGTGCAGCGCCTCGGTCTCGTGCTTGCCGAGCGCCGCCGTCGGCTCGTCGAGGAGCAGCACGCGCATGTCCCGGCCGAGCACGCCGCGCGCGAGCCCGACGAGCTGGCGCTGCCCGAGGCTCAGGCTCGCGACCGGCAGATCGAGGTCGAGCTCGGCGCCGACCCTGGCCAGCGCGTCCGCGGCCGCGCGGCGTCGATCGACGCCGCGCTCCGCGGACTGCGCCAGCCAGAGGTTCTCGAACACCGTCAGGTTCGACGCGAGCGCCGGCTCCTGGTGCAGGATCGCGATGCCGAGCGAGGCGACGTCGCGCGGCGTGATGCCGCTCGGCACCTCATCGCCGTCGAGGAGGAACGACCCGCTCGTCGCCCGGATGACCCCCGCGAGCACGTTGAACAGCGTGGACTTGCCCGCGCCGTTGTGCCCGAGGAGTCCGACGATCTCGCCGGGCGCGATGTCGGCGGTGACCCGGGCGAGGGCCCGGGTCGCGCCGAAGTCGACCGTGATCTCGCGCAGCTCCAGCCGGAGCGTCGATGAAGCCGGCATGGCGCTACTGGTTGACGTAGAAGTCGGCGTAGTTGTCGGGCGTGACCTGGATCGACTCGATGACGATGTCCTCGAGCTCATCGCCCTCGGCCGCCGCGATGAGCAGCGACGCGTTCGCCTCGGCGAGGACCTTCGCGGGCAGGATGTAGCTCAGGCGCCAGATCGAGTCCTGCACCGCGACGATGTCGAGGATCTCGTCGGTCGCGTCGAGCGCGCCGAGCAGGAACGACGGGTCGTCCTCGGCGACACCCTGGTCGGTCAGGTACTGGTACGCGCCCTGCAGCGGCTCGGAGGCCATACCCAGCCAGATCTTCGTGTCGGGCTGCGCGGCGAGCTGGCTCTGCGCGGCCGCGTACCCGTCATCGAGGTTGATGACGGAGATCTCGTTGATGGAGACGTCCGCGCCGCTGTTCTCGAGCCCGGCCACGATGCCCTCGCTGCGTTCGCGGCCGAGGTCGGTCTCCCAGTAACCGAGGAGCGCGACCGGCTGCGTGCCCTCCGTGTTCTCCTCGATCCAGGCCCCGGCCTCTTCGCCGAGCCGAACCCCGTCTTCGTAGTTGTTGAGCAGCACCGCAGCCGACGTGCCCTCCCAGGCCGACGCGTAGCCGAGCACGGGGATGCCTGCCGCCTGCGCCTTCTCGGTCACGGCCACCATCGAATCGGACTGCACGGGGTAGCCCTGGATCGCCTTCACGTCGCCGCGCTGGATCCAGTTCTCCCAGTTGTTGACCTGGGTCTGGATGTCCCAGGCGGGGTCGTCGCTCAGGAACTCGTAGCCGGCCTCGTTGATGATCGGCTCCATGATCGCGAGCTGGTCGACCCAGATCGGGATGTCGAGGCCGGCGAAGCTCATGGCGACCGCTCCCTTGCTCCCGCCCCCGTCTCCGCCGGAGGTCTCGGAGCCGGTCGCGTCGCCGGCGGCGCAGGAGGACAGCAGCAGCGCAGCGGCGGCGCCGAGGACGACGGCCGCAGAGCGGGTGAATCGGTGCATGGTCGAGTCCAGTCAGTCGGGAAAGGGCCGGATGCCCCTTGGTGAAGACAGAACGTACGCGAGGTGTCAGCCGGGTTTCTCCGTACAAATGCGGAGATCGCGACGAGCGCGCGGAAACGTTACGTACGCGAAACACGGCGACGCGCGACGCACAGAGCACGTGGGCTCAGCGCAGACCGCGCAGGTGTGCTCAGTGGATGAGGTCCGCGAGCGACGCGTCCGGTGCGTCCTCAGGACGGAAGAGCCCGTTGCGGATGGCGCTCGCAACGGCCTGCGACCGCCGGCTGCAGCCCAGCTTGGCGAGGATCGCCGAGATGTGCGTGTGCACGGTGCGGACGCCGATCGACATCGCACGCGCGATCTCGTCGTTCGAGGACCCGAGCACGAGCCGCGTGAGCACCCGCAGCTCGGTCGGGGTCAGACCGTAGGGGCGCTCGATCTCCTCCTCGACGACCACGATCGACTCGTGCCCGGAGAACGCGTCCTCCGCCTGCCGGCGCAGCACGACCCTGAACCACGACGTGCCGAGGTTCCACAGGAACGCCACGTCGGTCTGCGGCGAGTCGAAGAGCATCGCGGCGGTCCGCCGGAAGTCGTCGTGCCCGGTCAGGGTGCTGGGCGCACGACCGTCGACCGCGTGCACGGCGCCGTCGCGACCGAGCGTCGACGCGGCCGCCGAGAGCGGCACCCCCTCGAGATCTTGCGCGGTGGCGTTGACCGCATGCCCGAGCAGCGAGGCGAACGCGAGACTCCGCCGCCGCAACTCGGTCGTGTAGAACTCCGGCGTGTACGACGAGAAGTTGGCCAGTCCGACGTACCGACCGCGATGGTGGAGCTCGAGCGTGAGCCCGTCACGGTACCCGGCCGGCCCGAGATGCTCGTCGTAGATCTTCGACCGGCGGAAGCTCGCGGGCACATCGCGTTCGGACCCGATCGTCGGCGGCAGATCGTCGCCTTCGATGACCGGCTCCCACACGGGCCGGGGCCAGTTCAGGGTGAACTCCTCGGCCATCACCCGCGCGATCTCGTCGGAGTAGCCGACCTGCGCCACCTGCCGGTGCCGGTCGCGGCTGCGGTCGAACACGAGGATCTGCCCGGCGTCGTAGGGCAGCGCGTACCGCAGTGCGACGAGATGCCGCTGCATGAGCTCGGCGGTGGCGAACGGGATGACGGAGTCGGTGAGCCCGCGCGCGGCCGACCGGATGACGAGTTGGCTCGCCATCCTTACTGTGGTTCGGTCGAGCTGCGTTCGAGCGTCGCGATCTGCGCGTCGGCCTCGCCGAACACCGTCATGGTGTCACCCGAGATGGTGGCGACGTCGAGCCCCTCGAGCGGGGTCTCGACGCCCTCGCATGCCATCCGGGTCGACGCGACCTGCTCGAACTGGATCTGGTCCGCCGGGTTGAGCTTCCAGCTCCCGGTGAGCCTGTTGCAGCCGTCGCTGCCGGTGAGACCGCCGTCGGCGTCGAGGGACAGGTAGGCCGCGTTCTCGGCCGACGGATCGCCCCAGGTGCCGACCGCGTCGATGCCGCTGTCGTCGCCGGCCTCGCCGGCACAACCGGACAGGCCGAGCCCGATGATCATCAGCACCCCGGTGAGCGCTGCAGCGTTCCGGGTCTTCGTCATCCTGCGCATGCTCGCAGGGTAGCCCGTCGCGCCGTCGCGGTCACGCATGAGGCCGATCAGCGAACCATGCCGCGGTCTCCTCGGCGAACCGCTCCAGGTCGGCGAGCCCGCCGGTCGGCGTGATCGCACGCAGCACGACCTCATCCACCACGTCGTAGTCGCCGAGCCGCTCGCCGCCGCCGCCGTCGAGCGTGGCCTCGATCGGCCGGATGCCGAGCCGGTCGAAGTTCGCCGCGTACGCGGGAATCGCGCCGTAGGAGTCGGCTTCGCGCTCGAGCGCGGGTCGTGCGGCCGCATCGGCGATGGTGCGGATGTAGAGGATGCTCCGCACGGCACGCTCGCCCGCCGCGCGGCGGAGCTCCCGGTCGGCCTCGGCCGCCGCCTCCGGAGTCAGCCAGTTGAGCAGCACGCCGTCGGCTTTCTCGGCCGCCAGCCGCCGCATCCGCGGACCGAGCGCGCCGACGACCAGTCGCGCTTCGGTCGCCGCCCGCAGTGCGGCGAGCCCGTCGGCGACGAGCCGCACCGGATGCGGCGCCTGGCCGGAGCCGATCCCGAGCGTGGTGCGCTCGGCGGGCAGATCCCGCACGTCGAGCTCTGCAGCCCGGCGGCGGTCGAGCGGGATGACGCCGGTCGCGAGCCCGAGCGTCGAGGTGGACTCCGCCGCGGCGCGCAGCCCTGAGATCGAGTCACCCCCGGGCACGTCGTTGATCCACAGGGCGGCGAAGCCGAGCCGTTCGAGACGCGGCGCGAGCACACGCACGGCGTCGACCGGCGTGTGGCTGTGGATGCCGAGGGAGACCGCCGCGCGCATGTCGTCGACCTATCGGGCGTAGCCGCCGACGAGGCGCACGGCGCCGCCGTCGACGCCCTTCGCGCCCTGTTCCCAGCCGTCGCCGGCGTCGGGATGCGCACCGAACCCGACCGTGCCGGTGCGCCAGGCCGGAAGCCCGAGCGCTCCGAGCTCGGCGATGACGGCGTCGGCCGCGTCGGGCGCGACGACCGCGAAGAACCCGACACCGAGGTTCCACGTGCCCTCGGTCGACTCGAGCGTCGTGCCGGCGAGGTCGTTGAGCACCCGGAACACGGGTGCCGGTGACCAGGTCGAGCGGTCGACCTCGGCCCACGATCCGCGGGGCAGTACGCGCGCGAGATTGGCGGCGAGTCCGCCTCCGGTCACGTGCGAGAGAGCATGGACGGATGCCCCGAGCCGCTCGTCTGCGAGCAGCTCGACGAGCGGGCCGGCATAGAGCCTCGTCGGCTCGAGCAGTGCCTGCCCCCAGGTCGTGCCGAGTTCGGCCGAGGCATCCGTGTACCCGATGCCGCGCTGCGAGAGGATGTGCCTGACGAGCGAGAAGCCATTGGAGTGCAGCCCGCTCGACTCGATGGCGATGATCGCGTCGCCGTCGGCGACGCGCTCGGCGCCGAGGACGCGGTCGGCCTCGACGATGCCGACCGCTGCGCCCGCGACGTCGTAGTCGTCGGCGCCCATGAGGCCGGGATGCTCGGCGGTCTCGCCGCCGACGAGGGCCGTGCCGGTCTCGGCGCACGCGCGCGCGATGCCCGTGACGATGGCGGCGATGCGCTCGGGCACGACCTTGCCGCACGCGATGTAGTCGGTCATGAACAACGGCGTCGCGCCGACCACGACGATGTCGTCGACGACCATGCCGACCAGGTCCTGGCCGATCGTGTCGTGCACGTCGAGCGCCTGCGCGATCGCGATCTTCGTGCCGACGCCGTCGGTCGAGGTCGCGAGCAGGGGCTTGGCGTAGTCCTTCGCGAACGAGAGGTCGTAGAGGCCGGCGAACCCGCCGACCCCGCCGAGGACGTTCGGGCCGTGGGTCGCAGCGACCGACGCCTTCATGAGTTCGACGGCGAGGTCGCCGGCGGCGGTGTCGACTCCGGCCGCGGCGTAGGACGAGTTGGCGCTCACTCCCCCAGGGTATCGGCCCACCGAGCCACCGGGCTGTGTGCACGCCCGGATCGCGCTGGTCAGCGCGGGTAGGCCCGGTTCGGGTCGTTGGTGCAGTGCAGCCGGAAGTGCACCTCGATGTCGGTGACGCCGTCGTTGAACAATTGGATGTTCCCGACACCGCCGACCTTGCCGTCGCCGGCACCCTCACCGATCGAGTTCACTCGGAGCTGCAAGTAGTACGCGTTCGTGATCGCTTCGGAACCGCGCGGCATATACCGACCGGGGGCGCGCTCCTTCTTCTCGTCGACGAGCCATGGATGACTCGGTGGGCAGAGCTGCGCCTCTGGGCGCACCGGGTTGATGTTCACTGCGCGGATCTTCCAGGTCGGCGTGACATGGATGATCTCCGATGGCTCCGCGGCCGGAGCTTCAGGGTCGTCCGCGGCCGAGGCCGGCTGCGCGAGTCCGAATGTGAGCGCCGCGGTCGCGGCCGCCGCTGCGATCGCGGTGAGGGTGCGGTGCATGCGGGTACCTCCCTGGCGAAAGAAGCTGGAGTGCATACTAGCATTCGGTTATGGCCTCCGCTATGCCATTCGCAGAGGCGCGTAGAATCCGGGCTATGCACGCGGGTGCGACGCCATCGTGGGTGATTCGCGAGAATGCGAGTCGCGCGGTGCTGCTCGCCCTGTATCTGCGCGAGGTGCTCGCGATCGCCTCGCCCGTCGAGCTGCCGCGGCTGCGCGGCCTCGGGGCCCTCGGCCCACCACTGCCCACAGACCGGCAGGACGCGCTCGAGCGGCAGTGGCGCGCGTGGTGGGCCATGACCGTCGAGCCCGAGGCACACCCCTCCGAGGTGCCGCTCGTGCTCGTGCCCGAGTACGGCACCGAGGTCGCGTTGGCGAGCACCGGCGCCGACGAGTTGCGCGCCGCGATCGCGCCGCCGGCCGAGGGCGCGAAGGCCTGGGCCGATCGCGTCCACGAGCAGTACCGCACCGCGGCGAGCGCGCGCCGGGGCGACTCCTACCGCGCGTATGCGGGCACGATCGCCGAGCACGAGCGCGAGGTCGGCCGCCGCGCGCACTCCTTCGAGCTGAACGTCGAGATCGTGCCGCTGCGCAGCCCCGGGGTGTGGTGGATCGGCAGCATGACCGTCGCCGTCACCGACACCCTGCGCGCCGACGCGGCGGCGTTCGACGACGCGATCCACCCGATCATCGCCGAGCTCGCCTGAGACCGGTCGTTCGCGAACTCAGTCGCTCGTGAGGACGACCAGCCGCTGCGTCGCGCGCGTCATGGCGACGTACCGGTCCACCGCGCCCTCGATACCCTCGCCGAGCCGGTCGGGGTCGACGAGCACGACGAGGTCGAACTCGAGCCCCTTGGCAAGCTCAGGCGTGAGCGAGCGCACGCGTGGCGTCGCCTGGAACGAGCGGTCGCCGATCACGCAGGCGATGCCCTCGTCGTGCTCGGCGAGCCAATCGTCGACGATCGTGGGCAGCTCGTCGACCGTGCCGTGCGCCACTGGAACACCGCTCCGCCGGATCGATGTGGGCACGTTCGCGTCGGGGATGGCCGCCCGGATCACGGGGGCGGCCTCGGCCATGATCTCCGCCGGCGTGCGGTAGTTGATGCCGAGCGGGGCGAGGCCGATGCGGTCGAGGCCGACCCGCTCGAGCCGCTCGGTCCACGGCTCGACGAGGCCGTGCCGCGCCTGCGCGCGGTCGCCCACGATCGTGAAGCTCCGCGACGGGCAGCGGGCGAGGAGCATCTGCCACTCGGCATCGGTGAGCTCCTGCGCCTCGTCGACGATCACGTGCGCGAACGGCCCGGCGAGCAGGTCGGGATCGGCGCTCGGCGCCTCGGACTCGTCGATGAGCGAATGCTGCGCGTCCTCGCGGCGCAACATGGTGACGAGCCCGACGCCGTCGTCGCTCGTCGCATCGGCTGCGATGAGGTCGTCGACGACGTCGGCCATCAGCTCGCGCTGTGCCCGGAGGATCGCGTCCCGCCGTCGTTCGCGGGCCGTCGCCTCGGGGTCGCCGATGCGCCGGCGTGCGGCGTCGAGGAATGGGAGGTCGGATGCGGTCCAGGCCCGCGGATCGTCGCGCTGCAGCATCGCCACCTCGTCGGGCGTGAGCCACGGCGCGCACCGCAGTAGGTAGGCGGGCACGCTCCAGAGGTCGGCCACCAGCCCGGCCGGGTCGAGCAGGGGCCACGCCCGGCTGAACGCACGACGGAGGCCCTCGTCCTGGGCGAGGGCGCCCCGAATCGCCCGCACCGGCAGACCGCCGTCGGCGAGGTCGGCGTCGAGCCGGTCGGCCAGAAGGTCGAGCAGCGCCTCCCAGACCTCCCCGCGCGCCTCGTTGTGCGGCGTGGTCGCGTCACGCGCCGCGAACGCCTCCGCCCAGTCGCCCGGCTCGACCTCGAGATCGAACCAATCGGTCGACACGGTGAGGCCGTCGACCGGAGGCGCCTCGTACGCCCGCACCGCGGTCTCGACAACGCCGACCAGCTCGGCCGACGATTTGAGGCCCGCGATCTCCGGATCGAGCTCGGCCCCGACCTCGGCCCCCTCGGCCACGAGATCACGCAGCGTGCAGGTCTGCACACCGTCCTCGCCGAGCCCGGGCAGCACGTCGGCGACGTACGCGAGGTACGGCTGGTGCGGCCCTACGAAGAGCACACCGCCACGACTGCCGCGCAGCCGAGGATCCGAGTACAGCAGGTACGCGGCGCGGTGCAGCGCGACGACCGTCTTGCCCGTGCCCGGACCGCCGTCGACGACGAGCGAGCCGTGCGAGCCTGCCCGGATGATCGCATCCTGATCGGCCTGGATCGTACTGAGCACGTCGCGCATCCGATCGGAACGACTGCCCGAGAGGCTCGCGATGAACGCGGACTGGTCGTCGAGCGCGGCACCCCGCTCGAGCCCCTCGGGCGTGAACACCTCGTCCCAGTAGTCGGTGATCCGCCCGCGCACCCACCGGTAGCGGCGGCGGCTCACGAGGCCCATCGGGTTCGCGTGCGTCGCGCCGAAGAAGGGCTCGGCCGCGGGCGACCGCCAGTCGAGCAGCAGCCGGCGGCCGTCCTGGTCGGTGAGACCGAGCCGGCCGAGGTACACCGGCTCCGAGGCATCCGCCCCGACCACGCGCCCCAGGCAGAGATCGAGGCCGAACCGGCCGAGCGTGCGAAGGCGGCCGCTCAGCCGGTGGATCTCGAGGTCGCGTTCGAGCGCCGCCTGCCCCTTCACGCCGGGTGCGAGGCGCGCGTGCTCGAGGCGTTGCGTGAGGTCGGCGATCGTCTGCTCGAGCGTCGCGGCAATCGCTGCGAAGTGCGCCTCGTCTTCGGCGATCACGGACGGATCCGCCTTGGCGGCGAGGTCGGGCAGCGCGAAGACCTGGGTCGTGAGCGGTGGCATGTATCGGCTCCGATCGGGGGTTTCGTGGCGTCGGCCGATCATTCTCCGCCACCACCCGGGCCTTGCGGCAAGGCCCCCCTTCCGATATATTCTGAGCATGGCGGGGTCGTTGAGACCTCGCTTTTTTCGTCTCCCCTTGCCAGACTGCGCGCATGAGCATCTGGTTCGGCGAGCCCTCGATCGAGTGGGCGAACACCCGCAGTGAAGGCACCGCGCTCCGCGCGCTCGGCATCGAGATGACCGAGCTCACGGACGACGCATTGATGGGGCGCATGCCCGTCGACGGCCGCACCCGGCAACCCGGCGGTGTGCTGCACGGCGGAGCATCCGTCGCGCTCGCGGAGACGCTCGCGAGCTGGGGCGCGAGCTTCACCGTCGATCCCGACAGGTTCTACTGCGTGGGCATGGAGATCAACGCCAATCACGTGCGACCCGTGCCCGAGGGCTGGGTCTACGGCGAGGCGCGCCCGCTGACCCGCGGGCGCACGACGCAGATCTGGGACATCCGAATCACCGACGAGGCCGGCAAGCTCGTGTGCGTCTCGCGCTGCACCATGGCCGTGCTGCCGACGCCGTCGCAGTACTGAGCGCAGGCCCCTTGCGGCCGACCCACCTTCGCTCGGCTGCTACGGATACGTCCAGGTGGCGTCGTTCGTGCAGTGCAGCACGAAGTAGCCGTCGAACGTCTTCGCGCCCATGTTGTGGAACTTCGCGTTCGTGATGCCGATCACGCGACCATCGGCTCCCACGAGCGGATCGGCCGAGGGGACCAGCTCCATCCACTTCCCGTTGGTGACCTCCCCGACGCCGAGCGGGAGCGGGTACCAGTCCGAGAGCTTCTCACTCACCAGCCAGGGGTGGGTCTCCTGTGGACATGCGTACGTCTCGAGCGGACTGATCTCGGCGCGTGCCACGACCTGTGTCGGCGTGAGGTGCTGGATCACGCGAGGCGTGGCCACCGCGGCCGAGGATTCGAGGGTGTACGAACGAGCGGGGTTGTTGGTGCAGTGCAGCACGAGATACCCCTCGCGGTCAGTGCGAGTCTGATTATGGAACGACACGTTCGCGACGCCGACGACGCGCGACAGCGCCCCGATGACGTGCCCGGCTTTCGGAACGAGCTCGAGCCACGGCGCGCCCGACACCTCGCCCACCCCGTTCGGAAGGTCGTAGAGCTCGGACTTCTTCTCGTTCACGAGCCACTTGTGCGTCGGCGGGCACATGAACGGGCCGCCCCGCTCGATGCCCCCGCCCGCGACCTTGAAGGTCGGCGTGAGCGACTGGATCACCTCAGGAACAGGCTCCTGCGCACCGCCCGGCTCCGACCCGAGAGCCGGTTGCGCGACCCCCAGCCCGAGGACGCCCGCAACGGCGATCATCGCCCCGATGGCCCAGCGCGTTCGCGCCTTCGCGGTCCGTCTCATGGTGCAGCCCTTCGATCAGCGTCCGCACAATATACTAGAAGTCGATTCGAATCGACAACCTCAGCGCTCGCGTGCCCACCGCCGGAGCCGCCTCGGCGGTATGGGAGGATTGAGCGTCCAGGTCGGACCTCCCCCACCCCCTCGAGGAGCCATCGCTCGCATGTGCGGCATCGTCGGCATCGTCTCCACCGAACCGGTCAACCAGCAGATCTACGACAGCCTGCTGCTGCTGCAGCATCGCGGCCAGGACTCGACCGGCATCGCGACCGCCGACGGACCCGTCTTCCACATGACGAAGCAGCGCGGCCAGGTGCGCGAGGCGTTCCGCACGCGCGACATGCGGTCGCTGCTCGGCAACATCGGCCTCGGGCACGTCCGCTACACGACGAAGGGCGCCGCCGAGCGCGAGGAGGAGGCGCAGCCGTTCTACGTGAACGCGCCGTACGGCATCATCCTCGTGCACAACGGCAACCTCACGAACACGCGCGAGCTCTCTGGCGACCTCTTCCGCATCGATCGGCGTCACGTGAACTCGACGAGCGACACCGAGATGCTGCTGAACGTGCTTGCGACCGAGCTGCAGGGGCAGATCACCGGCCTCGAGCTCGACCCCGACCAGGTCTTCACGGCCGTGTCGCAGGTGCACGAGCGCGTCGAGGGCTCGTACGCCGTGATCGCGCTCATCGCCGGCCACGGGCTGCTCGCGTTCCGAGACCCGTACGGCATCAGGCCGCTGATCCTCGGACGCCGCACGTCGGCGGCCGGCAAGGACGAGTGGATCGTCGCGAGCGAGTCGCTCGTACTCGAGAACGGCGACTACGAGATCGTGCGCGACGTCGAACCCGGCGAGGCGGTCTTCATCACGCTCGACGGCGAGCTCATCTCGCGGCAATGCGCCAGGTCGCCGCGGCTCGTGCCCTGCTCGTTCGAGTACGTGTACCTCGCCCGGCCCGACTCGATCATGAACGGCATCTCGGTCTACGAGGCTCGGTTGCGCATGGGCGACCGGCTCGCCGGCACCATCGAGACCCACCTGGCGAAGGGCGACATCGACGTCGTCATGCCGATCCCCGACTCGTCGCGGCCCGCCGCGATGCAGGTCGCGCAGAAGCTCGGCATCGAGTACCGCGAGGGCTTCTACAAGAACCGCTACGTCGGCCGCACGTTCATCATGCCCGGCCAGGCGCAGCGCAAGCGATCGGTGCGCCAGAAGCTCAATGCGATGGGCACCGAGTTCAAGGGCAAGAACGTGCTCATCGTCGACGACTCGATCGTGCGCGGCACGACCTCGCAGCAGATCGTGCAGATGGCCCGCGACGCGGGCGCCAACGAGGTGACCTTCACGTCGGCCGCACCGCCCGTGCGCTACCCGCACGTGTACGGCATCAACATGCCGAGCCGTCAGGAGCTCATCGCGCACGGCCGCAAGATCCCCGAGATCGGCGCCGAGCTCGGCGCGGACCACATGATCTACCAGGAGGTCGCCGACCTGCAGGCGGCGATCACCGAGGGCACCTCGATCACCGAGCTCGACCTGTCGTGCTTCACCGGCGAGTACGTGACCGGCACGGTCACCGAGGAATACCTCGAGTGGGTCGAGCGCACGCAGCTCAGCTGAGGCACCCGCCCGCCTGAGGCATCCGCCCGCCGGAGGCATCCGCCCGCCTGGCCCGCCCCACCCGCCTCGCGCGCGCGCCATGCGCGCCCAGCGCGCCCATCTCGTCGTGCAGTATACTGGGATCCTCACTGGTTCAGGAAGCTGCCGATGACGTCTCGCCTCACGCTCGCGCGCCGCCGTAGCGCTGCCGCCATCGCCGGCGCCGTCGGCGCGGCGCTCCTCGCGGCGACCGGCGCGTCGCCGGTGTGGGCGGCGGCCGCGCCCCCGCCGGCCGCATCGTGGTCGGCGGTCGGCGGGTTCGGGATCGGCGACGGGCTCGAGGCCATGATCGACGAACAGACCGGACACGCCACGTTCGCACTGCCGGTCGCGGGGCTCCAACTCGGCTGGTCGTCGTCTCGCATCGGGTACGACCGGTACGCCCTCGGACCGGGCTGGCACCTGGTCGGCCTCCCCGCCGTCGACGTCATGGGCGGCGTCCGCGTGGCGCCGGCGAGCGGCGGATCGTACGAGGCCGACGCGAGCGCGCCGAGCGGCCTGCGCGGCTACCCGCAGGACGACGTGGTGTTCCGGCAGCAGCCGGGAACCCTCCCGGCCCGCTCCGACGGGCGGGCGCCGGCCCAGGTGTACGCCTTCACGCTCGCCGAGACCGGCGGCACCACGACCTACTTCAGCGCCGAGGGCGCACCGGTCGCCCGCGTCGACCGGTTCGGCGAACAGGAGCGCGGGGAGTGGGACGGGCCGAGGCTGCGGCGCATCGTGAGCCAGGTCGGCGTCGTCACCGAGCTCGACTGGTCGGACCCCGGCGCGATCGTCGTCACCGTGCGGGCCGGTGACGCCGGGGGCGGGACGACGCTCTCGGGCACGATCGAGCTCGACGGCGGCCGGGTCGGCGCCGTGGTCGATGCCGAAGGCGGCCGAACCGGCGTCAAGACCAGATCCGACGGACTCGTCTCGACCCTGCAGACCGTCGCCGGCAGTATGACGAACCTGACCTGGCGAACCCTGGCGACGGGTGCGCCCGCGGTCGAGCGGGTCGCCGTCGTCGATCAGCTCACCGGCGAAACGGTCAGCTCGCGCACCTGGGAACCCGTCTCGGGGGTGCCTGGCGCGACCGTCGGTCGGGCAGACGCCGCGAGCACCGAGCTGTTCGCACCGACCAGCTCGGAGACCTTCTCGACCGCGGTGGGCGACGGCGCCAGCCGGGTGCTCTCGCACTACGACCGCCACGGCCTGCTCGTCGAGCGTGAGCTCGAGGTGAGCACGCCCGCGGGCGCGATGACCGTGCAACGGCAGGCGTTCGCCTACCCCGACGCCGATGACCCGTTGGGCCGGCCGAAGGCCTTCCGCCTCCCGACCTCGACCGAGTCGACCTTCGTCGACGAGCACGGCGCGAGCCGCACGGTCGCCGAGGAGTTCACCTACGACGACCTCGGGCGGGTCACCGAGGCGTTCGACGGCACGCGGTACGAGTACAACGCGAGGAATCAGCCGGTCGCCGAGGTGCGCGCCGACGGCGCGCAGGTCGAGACCGCCTACTGGCCCGACCGGTCGCGCCGCGCGGTGCGGGCGGGTGAGGCGACGACGACGTTCTACTGGGACGACACCACGCTCGTCAACGAGGCGTTCGCCGCCGCGGGCGGTACCGCGATGGCCGCGTACCTGCTGGGCGCGACGCGGCACGCACGCACCGTGAGCGACGGCACCACGACCCGGACCGAGCACGTCGTGCACGACCGGCACGGCAGCGTGCGCGAGCTCACCGACGCCGAAGGCGCGGTGCGCACGAGCTACGACTACTCCGATTACGGCGTACCACGGGTGAGTGGGGCGGATGCCTCGGGAGGGACGGATGCCTCGGGCGAGGCGGATGCGTCGGGCACAGCGCCGTTCGCCGGTCTCGGTGATGCCGCGCGCAACCCGTTCCAGTTCTCGGGCGAGCACACCGACGACCGCGGACGCCAATACCTGCAGGCCCGCGTCTATGACCCGCACACCCTGGTGTTCACGAGCCAAGACGAGGCCGACCTGCTCAACCGCTACTGGTACGGCGACGCCAACCCGATCATGAGGATCGACCCGAGCGGGCGCGACGCCGTTCAGGACTTCATGCACGACTGGGGCAGCTTCATCGCGGGTGTGGTGCTCTTGGCCCTCGGCATCGCAAGCATCGCGTATACCGTCGGCAACTCGCTCGCGCTCATCGGGATCGGCCTCGAGGCGATCGGCGCGGGCTTCGCAACCGCCCGCCTGATCGACGACCAGTTCGACGACTTCATGTCGGACGAGCTGAACGAAGGGTTCGGCTGGGGCGAGATCGCCATGGGCGTCGGCGCGATGTTCAGTTCGGCGGCCGCGGGGCTCCAACTGAGCCGGTACTCGGAGAACGTGCTCGGCTGGGCCGGGGATCAACCGGCGATCATCCGGCTCGACAATCTGAGAGGCGACAAACTCGCCGTGGCGATGACCAAGACGATCAAGAGCGCCAACACCACCCGTGTCGAGTTCGTCACGTTCGAGCAGAATGACCTGGTCCCCGGTGCGCTGCTGCCCGAACGTTCGGTCGTCATGGGTTCGTACAACGCCTCGAACCGAACGTTCTTCTCCGAGGTGCCGAAGCCGACCTTCCGGGAGGTGTCCATGAGCAACCATGAGATGCTCACCGAGTTCGCCGGCTTGAACCTGTCGCGCGTACCTGACCCTCTCACGGGGCATGTTCCTCTCCAGGAGATCGGGCACGTCTCCGGCGGTGTCATCTCCCTGCCGTATCGGCTGGTGGACGAGTCGACGGGGGAGTGGGGGAAATGGACCGTCCACCTCGCTCCCGACTCAGGCCACTTCGCCGCGGGCAACGAGGGCTTCTTCTGGTCGAAAGGACGGAAGGCGAGTATCGACAAGTTCTTCGCCGACCGCGGATTCACGGTCGTCTGGCACAAGTACGACGCCTATAAACCTGAGATGGCAGCGCTCGAGGACCTCAATACCAAGTCGATCGCGGGCGTGAGGGTTCAGACGCTCAAGGACGCCGACTGACCTTCGCACGGTGAGACAATGGCCTGGTGAGCAACAACCACCACGACCCGAACGAACCGCACGAGCCCCTCGAGACCGAGGTCACCGGCGAGACGGTCAACGTGCGGCGTGCGCCACGCTATGGGCGGTTCATCCTGCTCGGCGCCGGGCTCGGCATCGTGCTCGCCCTCATCCTGACGTTCGCGTTCCCCGAGAACGACGAGTTCGACCGCGGCCAGGTGTTCGGGTTTCTGCTCCTCGGCCTCGGCACGTTCGGCGTCGCCTTCGGCGCGGTCGCCGCCCTCATCTTCGATCGCGTGCTGTCGCACAAGTCGGGCCTCGCAATCGCCGAGCACGAGCAGACCCACCACCACCCCGACTCCCCCCACTAACCCCCCTCTCCCGTCTCCCTCTCTCTCCCCTCCCCGGTCCGTCCCCCTGGTCCGTCCCCCCGGCCCATATCCGCCGAGTGTTAACGAAACGGCTCGAGTGTGACCGAAATGGGCACGCCGTTCTGCCGTTTCGTTAACACTCGGCGGTAGGTGGGGGACGGGACGGACGGGGACGGACGGGGACGGACGGGTACGGACGGGGACGGGACGGGACGGACGGGGACGGACGGGGACGGGGAGAGGCCGCCCCGCCGGTGGCGGGACGGCCTCTCGGTGTGAGTTCCGCGCTTACACCGTCGCGCGACGGCGACGCGTGATGAACACGGCACCGGCACCCAGGACGAGCAGCATGAGCGCGATCCAGCCGCCGGCCAGGTCCGCACCCGTGGACGCGAGCTTGCCGTCGGTGGTCGAGTCGCACGGCACCTCGGCGCCGAGCGGGAAGGCGAACGACACGGGGTCGAGCGCCTGTCCGGCCTGGTAGAAGCCGCCGAAGGCCTCGGCGCCGGCCGCGGTCAGCGTGGCGGACGCACCGTTCCAGCTGATGCGGTCACCGGCGACGGATGCCGCGGGCAGCCCGAGCGACGCGATGACCACGCCGGCCGCGTCGACGCCGGCCGCGCCGTTCAGGCCCGTCGACTTCAGGTCGGCGATGAGCGACGCGGAGCCGCCGTTCACCTGCACCCGCGGGTTGGCGATCGTCAGGTCGAGCTGGCCGCCGTGCCCGGTGAAGTGCACCGAGCCCGAGTAGGCCACGCGTCCGCGGTCGGCGTCGGTGTTGTACGCACCCGAGCCGCCCGTCCAGCGGAAGCCGTCGCCGGTCGCGGTCACGCCCGACGTGCTGACGGAACCGCCGGCGATCGGGCCGGTGACGTACGAGCGGAAGCTCGCCTTCACGCCCCAGTCGAGCGTCGCACCGTTGACCGCGCGGGCCACGCAACGCTCTTCGACCTGCGCCGCCGGAGCGGGTGCGATCGCCGACGCGGCGACCGTGAACCCGGCCGACGCGGTGCCGCTGCGGGCGCCGCTCAGCTCGACACGGTGATCCCCCGGAGCGAAGCCCGCGGGCACCGTCCAGCTGAACGCGACCGAGCCGCTGGCGTCGGCGGTTGCCGTACCGACCACGATCGGCTCGGAGAACACGGTCGCGGTGACCGCTTCGCCGAGACGGTAGCCCGAGCCCGAGAAGGTCAGGGTCGCGCCGGGGACGATCGTGCCGGCCGGGCCGGCGACGGTCACCGACGGCGCCTTGGCTGTCCACGCGAACGACACGGGTGCCGGCGGCTTGGTGAGGTTGGCGGCGCTCGTGCCCGACTGGTAGTAGAACGCCTGGATGGCTGCCGGGGCCGCGAGGATGAACTCGTTCGCCCAGGCGCTGGTCCAGTTCACTCCACCGCCGGCCGACCAGGTGCCCGGCGCGACGGTGTCGGTGTAGTCGAGTGCGACGTCGGCCGACAGCGAGTCGCCCGAGAAGTCGAGCTCGGCGCCGGTGACAGTCGTCACCGTGAGGCGCGGAGCCGGGGTCGCCGCGTTGTAGGCGGCGATACCCGTGCGAACGCCCGCGGTCCACGCGCCGTTGCCGTCGGCGTCGATCACGAGCGCCGGGTCGACGAGTTCGATCCACTGCCCGTTGGGCGGGAAGGAGCCCTCGTACGCCTGGGTGCGCAGCGTCCCGGTGAAGGACACGACCGTGCATTCCTCGCTCACCCGTGCGGTACCGTTCGACAGCACGAACGTCTCGCCGGCGACCGTGGCGTTGCCGCCCGCGATCTTGGTCCAGGCGTCGGAGTAGGCCGACCAGCCCCACTCCGCACTGACGCCCGTGAGCGTCTCGGCACCCGACGGCACCTCGCAGAGCGACGGGGTCGCCGTGTCGACGACGCCGTAGTGGTCGGCGATCTGCACGATCGAGCTCTCGAAGTCGTTGCTCGGCAGGAACTGCGCGCGCAACGAGTGACCACCGGCGACGAGGTCGTCGACCACGATGCTGGCCGCGCCGTCGACCACGTCGACGTCGGCGATGATGCGCTCGTCGCCCTCGGCGGGAACGTCGAGGAAGCGCACCTTGCCGGGCACGGTCGACGGCGAGACGGATGCCTCGAAGGTCACGTCTTCACCGAGCAGCGAGCGCGGCTCGGGCGAGACCGACGCGCTGATCGTGGTCACGGCGGGCCAGGCGAAGTCCACGGCGATGGGCGCCGCGGGCTTGTTCAGGTTGCCCGGCGTCTCGCCGGTCTGGTAGTAGAACGACTGGACCGCCTCGGGCGCGGCGAGGATGAACTCGGCCGGCCACGCGTTGGCGTACGCCGCGTTCCAGGTACCGAGCGCCACAGTGCCGGCGTAGTCCAGGTTCAGCGTGCGCGGGCCGGGCTGGCCAGGGCCGCCGACCGTCTGGCCGCTGAACGTCGCGACGGTCGTGCGCGGTGCGTCGAGCGTGCCGTCGTAGGCGCCGAAGCCGCTGCGGACGCCCGCGGTCCAGGAGCCGCTGCCGTCGACCGACATGGTGAGCGTGGGGTCGACGAGCTCGATCCACTGGCCGTTCGGCGGGAAGAACCCGGCGTAGGCCTCGGTGCGGAGCGTGCCGGTGAAGGCGATCTGCGCGCACACGTCATCCGCGGTGGCGACGCCCTCCGTCAGCACGAACTCGCCGTCGACGACGCTGACGTCTCCACCGGCGACCTTGGTCCAGCCACTCGCGTATGCCGACCAGCCCCAGGTCGCGGTCGCCCCGGTGTCGCCGACGATCGCGTTGGCTCCGGGGGTGCAGGTCGCGTGCAGGGCGAGGTCGATCACGCCGAAGTTCGACGACGCCGTGCTCTCCGAGCCGAGGAAGGCGTTCGAGTTCGGCGTGTAGACGGCGACGAACGTGTGCCCGCCCGCGGCGAGCGCGGAGGTCTCGAGCGACGCAGCGCCGCGGTCGAGCGCGGCGGAGCCGACCGAGACGCGCGTGTCGGTGCCGGCCGCGATCGAGAAGAACTCGACGGCCCCGGTGGGCACGGTCTGCTCGTCGTCGGCGTTCGCGACGGTGGTCGAGAGCGTGACCGTCTCACCCGTGATGGCGCGACCCTCGGGCGAGACGCCGACGGTGGCCGTCGCCGTGGCGTCCGCGTCGGGCGCGGGCGCAGCGGTGATCGTGTACGCGAGCGCTTCGGAGGCCGAGCCGAGGTACGCGGCCGAGTCGGCCGGGGTGTACGTGGCGGTGACCTGCACGGGACCGACCGGCAGGTCGGAGGTCGTGAGCACGGCGGTACCGTTCTGCACCGTCACCGCGGCGCCGAGCGCACCGGCGGCCGTCGCGAACTGCACCGTGCCGGCCGCGGCGGGGGTGACCGTCGCGGTGAAGGTCACCTCGGTGCCCTCTTCGGCGGTGCCGATGGGCGCGGCGGCGAGTGCGGTGACCGTCGCGATCGGGTCGGGCGTCGGGATCGAGTACGGGAGCGAGAAGCTCAGCGGGTCGAGCGCGGTGCCGGCCGGGTAGAACTCCGCGAAGGCGGCGACGCCATCCGCCGTCAGCGTCGCGGCGACGCCGGTGTACAGCGCCTCGTCACCGTTCACGACGGGCGTGCCGACCTGCAGCGACGCGAACGCGACGCCGTCCTGGTCGAAGTCGGAGCCGGTCAGGCCTTTCGACTTCACGTCGGCGTAGAGCGTGCCGGTCGAGCCGTCGATGTCCACGCGGGGGTTCTCGATGAGGACGTCGAGCAGGCCGCCGTGGCCCGTGAAGTGCACGCTGCCGCCGAATGTCACGTCGGCCGAGGGAACCGCGCCGTCGAAGACGCCGTCACCCGCCGCCCAGCGGAAGGTGCCGTCCGAGTTGACGGAGGCACCCGCACCCGGCGTGATCGCGCCCTGGGCGGGGCCCGACGCGATGTAGCTGCGGAACGACTGCTTGACGCCCCAGTCGAGCGTCGCGCTCGAGACGTCGCCCTCGACCGCGGATGCGGGTGCGACGACGCCGCCGATGGCGGCCGCCGAGGCGATCAGGGCGCCGGTGAGCACGCTGGCAAGCGCTCTCCGTCGACTTCGGACTGTGGTTCTGGACATGCGGGTCCCTTCGGACTTCAGGCGGGGAGCAAGGTGAGGCTTACCTAAGTGAGTGTTGCCTAAGGTAGTCTTACCTTACTTCGCGAAATTCGCACAAGACGTCCGTTTCCTTCGACCTCGAAGCATCCCGAACACGAGCGCATGACCCGACTCAGCAGTTCCAACCCGCACACGGCGACGCGCCGGCTCATTCGCGCCGCAGCGCTCGCCATCGTGGGCGGGGTCCTCCTCGCCGGCTGCGCGACCGACGCACCCGGTGCCGGGTCGTCCGGCCCAGGCTCGTCCGGCGCGGTTCATGGCGACGAGGCATCCGCCGCGTGCGCTGCACCGGTCGTGCCCGAAGGCCGCATCGACGTCACCGCGCAGACCGGTCCGGCGACCGCCTGCACCGCGGACTCCGACCTGCACTCCCCCGCACCGGCGGCGCCCGCGATGCCCGTGACCGTCACCGACGCACAGGGCACCGAGGTCACCGTCACCAGCGCCGATCGCATCCTCGCGCTCGACGTCTCGGGCACGCTCGCGAGCACCGTCTTCGCGCTCGGACTCGGCGACCGCGTCGTCGGGCGCGACGTGTCGACCGGCTTCGCCGAGGCATCCGACCTGCCGCTCGTGACGCAGAACGGCCACCAGCTGAACGCCGAGGCGATCCTCGCGCTCGACCCCAGCGTGATCCTCACCGACAGCTCGATCGGCCCATGGGACGTCGTGCTGCAGATGCGCGAGACCGGCATCCCGGTCGTCGTGATGCCCGCGAAGCGTTCGATCGACACGATCGGCGAGCTCGTCACCGACGTCGCCGCCGCACTCGGCGTGCCCGCCGAGGGTCAGCGGCTCGCGGCCGCGGCCGAGCAGGCGGTCGAGGCCTCGACGGCGCGGCTCCACGAGGTCGCCGAGGCGACGGATGCCCCGGTGCGCATGATGTTCCTCTATGTGCGCGGCCAGGCGAACGTCTACTACGTGTTCGGCGAGGAATCCGGCGCCGACGAGCTGATCCACGCGGTCGGCGGCGTCGATGCGGCCGCCGAGGCCGGCATCACGGGTATGCGCCCGCTCACCGCCGAGGCGATCGTCACCGCCGCGCCCGACCTCGTGCTGCTCATGTCGAAGGGGCTCGAGTCGGTCGGCGGCGTCGACGGACTGCTCGAATCCGTGCCTGCGCTCGCGCAGACCCCCGCCGGCGAACATCGGCGGTTCGTCGACATGGCCGACCACCAGATCCTGAGCTTCGGACCCGACTACGCGACCGTCATCGACGCGCTGGGCGCCGCGATCTACGCGCCGGGCGCGGTGGCAGGCGCGGTGGCAGCTCCCGCGTCGCCGGACACCGCCCGATGACCGCGGCGACCGTCGGCGAGAACGTCGTCGACGAACCCCGGCACGCCGTCCGCGGCCGCGCGGCCTGGCTCATCTCGGGGCTGAGCGTGGCGCTCGTCGCCGCCGTCGTCGTCTCGGCAGGCGTGGGGCAGCTTCCGCTCTCGCCGATCGAGGTGCTCGACACCCTGCTGCGCCCGCTGGGCCTCGACCTCGGTGCCCCCGCCGCGCAGCCCAACGCCGAGGCCGCACTCTGGACCATCCGTCTGCCCCGCGTCGCCATGGCGATCCTTGTGGGCGCCGCGCTCGCGGTCGCGGGCCTGCTCATGCAGGCCGTGTTCGGCAACCCGCTCGCCGAGCCCGCGGTCGTCGGCGTCTCGTCGGGCGCCGCGCTCGGCGCCGCCGCCTCGATCGTGCTCGGCTGGGCCGCGCTCGGCGGCTGGGCGACCGCGGCCGCGGCGTTCGCGGCCGGCCTCGTCACCACGTTCCTCGTCTACGCGTCCTCGCGGTCTGGCGGTCGCACCGAGGTCGTCACGCTCGTGCTCACGGGCATCGCCGTGAACGCCGTCGCACAGGCGGGGCTCGCGTTCTTCGTCTTCCTCGGCGACACGCAGTCGCGCGAAGAGATCGTGTTCTGGCAGCTCGGCAGCCTGAACGGGTCGATGTGGCGCGAGGTCGGCGTGGTGCTGCCGATCGTGCTCGTGGCCGCGGTGACCGCGGCATTCCTCGCCCGGCGACTCGACCTGCTCTCGCTCGGTGAGCGGTCCGCCCGCCACCTCGGCGTGAACGTCGAGGCGCTGCGCGCCGGCACCATCGTGCTCGTCGCGCTGCTCGTCTCGGCCGCGGTCGCATTCACGGGCATCATCGGCTTCGTCGGCATCGTCATCCCGCACCTCATGCGCATGATCCTCGGTCCCGCGCACGGCCCGCTGCTCGCCGCGAGCCTGCTCGGCGGCGCCCTGCTGCTCACACTCGCCGATCTCGCCGCGCGCACCATCGTGCCCTACGCCGACCTGCCCATCGGCATGCTCACCGCCCTCGTCGGCGGCCCGTTCTTCTTCTGGCTGCTGCGGCGCACGCGAGCCAAGGCCGGGGGCTGGGGATGAGCAGCGCCGACGCCGAGGCATCCGTCGCCCAGGCCCGGGCGGCGATCGACGCGCGCGACGTGACCGTCGTGATCGACGGGCACACCGTGCTCGACGCCGTGGACTTCCGCGCGGAGCGCGGGCTCGTGCACGCCCTCATCGGCCCCAACGGCGCCGGCAAGTCCACGTTGCTCTCGGCGCTGGCGGGCGACCTGCGTCTCACCTCGGGGCGCGTGGAGGTCGACGGGCGCCGGCTCGACGAGTACCGGCTGCGCGACCTCGCGCGCATCCGCGCGGTGCTGCCGCAGGAGCACGGCGTGTTCTTCCCGTTCACGGTCGGCCAGGTCATCGAGATGGGGCGCAGCCCGTGGGCGCGCACCGAGGCGGAGCAGCGCGACGACGAGATCGTGCGCTGGGCGGCGGCGACGGCGGATGTCTCGCATCTCGTCGACCGCACCGTGCCCACGCTCTCGGGCGGCGAACGCGGGCGTGCGGCGTTCGCGCGCGTGCTCGCGCAGACCACGGGCGTGCTGCTGCTCGACGAGCCGACCGCGGCGCTCGACATCCGCCATCAAGAGGCGCTGCTCACGACCGCGCAGGAGCGCGCCGACGCGGGCGACGCGGTCGTCGTCGTGCTGCACGATCTCGGCGCCGCCGCCGCGTACGCCGACACCGTGACCCTGCTGTCGCACGGACGAGTCGTGGCCGCCGGCCCGGTGGCCGAGGTCATGACCGCCGAGCGGCTCACCGACGTCTACGGGCACCCGATCGACGTGCTGCCCGGCCCCATCGTCCTGCCGAGGAGAACCCCGAGAGGAATCACCCCATGATCCGATTCGCACGCCGCCGCGCGGCCACCGCGACCGCCGGAGCATCCGCTCGCCCAGCGCACCTTGCTCAGGAACTCCAGACCCACCCCCGGCGTGTCGCGGCGGGACACGCCGCGAAGCCGTCGATCCTTCCTGAGCACGCACCGATCCACGGCACGCGTGCCCTTGCCTACGGCGTCAGCCCCGAGGCATCCGCTCACCGGCGCTCGCGCCGCCGCGCACCCGCAGCACTCGCGCTCATCGCCGCCTTCGCCGTCACGCTCGGCGCGCTCGGGGGCGCCGTCGCGCCCGCGCACGCCGTCGGCGCCGGCACCGTGACCGTGACCGTCGCGGGCGACCCGTCGAAGGTCGGCGTGGCCGACACCGCGGCGCCGACCACGCTCGTGGTCTCGGGCAGCGGGTTCCAGTCGATCCAGGGCGGCTTCGGCGGCGTCTACGTGTTGTTCGGGTGGAACGCCGGACCCGGCTGGGAGCCGAGCGCGGGCGGTTCGACCGGCGTGACCTATCGGTACGTCGCCGACGACCCGAACGCGCCCGCCGGCTACCAGCTGTTCGTGCCGTTCCCCGGCTCGTCGACCGAGGCCGAGGGCAACGGCGGCTCGGTCAACCCCGACGGCACCTGGTCGGCCGAGCTCACCATCGCCGGCCCGGTGTTCACGCCCGTCGACGCGGTCGACACGGGCGAGACCATCGATTGCACGCAGGTGCAGTGCGGCATCATGACCATCGGCGCGCACGGCGTCGTGAACCCCTCGAACGAGTCGTTCACACCCATCGCGTTCGAGGACTTCTCGGCGCCGACTCCGACGCCCGAGCCCGAGCCGGCCGCCGATGCCGAGCCGACCGAGGAGCCGACCGCCACCGCAGACGCCGAGACCACGGCCGCCGAGGGCGGCGACGCCACCCCGTGGATCATCGCGGGCGCGGTGGCCGTGGTGCTGATCGGCGGCGGCGCGATCGCGATCGTGCTCATGCGCCGCCGCCGTGCGGCGGCCGCCGCCCAGGCCGCGGGGAGCTCGGGCACCGCACCCGCCCCGCCAACCGAGCGCGAGTAGACACGACGAGCGTGCGGGCTCGCACCCGCCCGCTCGTCACAGTGGCTCGCGCTCACCGACTGCGTGTGCGCGCGGCCGCCGTGCTCGGCCGGCCTCCCGTGCGAGTCGTCGGGAACATCTCGCGACACGCCGTGTGCGCGCGGAATCCGTCGGCGTGTCGCGGGTTCACGCCGACGACTCGTCGCGGGCCCGGCTCGGCGCCAGCGCGGGCCCGACCCAGCCGCGGGCCCGGCTCATCGCGGACGGATGACGGGCAGCAGGGTGCCCAGGTCGGCGCGCTGTCCCGATGCGTGCACGCGGCCCGTCGCGCGAGCGGCCTCCCACGGCTCGGCGCCGGTCGCGAGCGCGAGCCAGGTCGCGGCATCCGTCTCGATCACATTGGGCGGGGTTCCGCGCGTGTGCCGTGGGCCCTCGATGACCTGCACCGCGCCGAACGGCGGCACCCGCACCTCGACGGTGCCCCCCGGCGCGCGCTCGGCGAGCAGCTGCAGCGTCCAGCGCACCGCGAGCGCGAGCGTCGCGCGATCGACGGATGCCTCGCCCACACCGCCGTGCGCGGTGTTCTGCTGCTCGCGCCACGCCTCGACAGCCGTGCGCCCCTCGTCGTCCGCGATTCTCGCCTTCGCCATGCCCCCATCCTCTCTTAGCACCGCGCGGGCCTTCCCCGGGGCCGCGCCTCCCAGTAGCCTGCGGGCATGGCTGCGACCCCGAAATACGCCAGCGTCGACGAGTATCTCGAGAGCTTCCCGCCAGAGCGCCGCGAGGTACTCGAGTCCGTGCGGGCGGCCATCCATCGCGGCGTGCCGAACGGCGAGGAGCGCATCCGCTATGACATGCCCGCGGTGATGCTCGGCGGCCGGTACGCGATCCACTTCGCCGGGTGGAAGCAGCACCTCGGGCTCTACCCCGTGCCGAGGTTCGACGGCCCGTTCGAGGCCGAGGTCGAGCCGCACCGCACGAAGACCGACACGCTCTCGTTCCCGTGGTCGCGCCCGGTGCCGTACGACCTCATCGAACGCATCTCGGCCGCGATCGTCGCCCTCCGCGCCTGAGCGCGAGCAGCTCTCCACGCCGACCGTCCCTGCACCGCCCCTCTGCGACCGCCCCTCTGCGACCAGCCTCTGCCCGCGCCCCGCCCACTCCTGCACGCCCGACCTCCCACTCCCTGCTCAGGAATCTCCGCACGACACGCCGCGCAGCGGCGCGCGGCACGCCGACGAGACATCCGTCCTTCCTGAGCAAGGAAACCCGGCCGTGACCTGGGCCACGCACTCGGCACGCCGACACGCCGGCCCGCCGCACCGCCAGCCGGCCCGCCCCACCACCAGCCAGACCGCCCACCGACCGCCCCTCTGCGACCGCCCCTCTGCGGCCAGCCTCTGCCCGCGCCCCGCCCACTCCTGCCCGCCCGACCTCCCACTCCCTGCTCAGGAATCTCCGCACGACACGCCGCGCGGCGGCGCGCGGCATGCCGACGAGACATCCGTCCTTCCTGAGCAAGGAAACCCGGCCTCAACCGGAACCCTGCACCAGGCACCCCGGCCAGCCCCTCCGCCACCCGGCCAGCCCCGACCCGCGCCCCACCCACCCCGGCCCGCGCCCCACCCGCTCCCTGCTCAGGAATCTCCGCACGACACGCCGCGCAGCGGCGCGCGGCACGCCGACGAGACATCCGTCCTTCCTGAGCAAGGAAACCCGGCCCTAACCGGAACCCTGCACCAGGCACCCCGGCCAGCCCCTCCGCCACCCGGCCAGCCCCGACCCGCGCCCCACCCACCCCGGCCCGCGCCCCACCCACTCCTTGCTCAGGACTCTCCGCACGACACGCCGCGCGGCGGCGCGCGGCACGCCGACGAGACATCCGTCCTTCCTGAGCAAGGAAACTCCACTGGCGGCCCGCCCCGCTCACCCGTGCGGCGACCCCCGGCGAAGCCGCGGCCGGCGCTCCGGTAGCCTGAACCAGTGCGTATCCTCGTCCTCGGTTCCGGTGCACGTGAGCACGCGATCATCCTGGCGCTCCTTGCGGAGGAGGTGGGGCACGAGATCGTGACGGCTCCCGGCAACGCCGGCATCGCGGCCAGCCCGACCTCGTCGTCGCGCGGCAGTGTGACCCCGGTCGCGCTCGACCCGAACGACCCCGTCGTGGTCGCCGACTACGCGATCGAGCACGACATCGAGCTCGTGGTCGTCGGCCCCGAGGCGCCACTCGTCGCGGGCGTCGCCGACGCCCTGCGCACGCGCGGCATCGCCGTCTTCGGTCCCGGCAAGGAGGCGGCCCGCCTCGAGGGGTCGAAGACCTTCGCCAAGCGCATCATGGAGGCCGCCGGCGTGCCCACGGGCCGCGCGACCCTCGCCGACACGGTCGACGAGGTCGCGACCACGCTCGACGAGTTCGGCGCCCCGTACGTCGTCAAGGCCGACGGGCTCGCGGCCGGCAAGGGCGTGCTCGTCACCGAGGACCGCGCCGCGGCGCTCGCGCACGCCGAGCACTACCTGCGGCAGGGTCCCGTGCTGATCGAGGAGTTCCTCGACGGCCAGGAGGTCTCGCTCTTCCTGCTCTCGGACGGGACGAACGTGCTGCCGCTCTCGCCCGCCCAGGACTTCAAGCGGTTGCGCGACGGCGACGCCGGCCCGAACACCGGCGGCATGGGCGCGTACTCGCCGCTGCCGTGGCTCGGCGACGCCTCAGACGGCCGCGGCGGCAGCTTCGGCGACGAGGAGACCTTCGTCGACGAGGTGGTCGAGACGATCGCGCTGCCCACGGTCCGCCGGCTCGCCGAGGAGCAGACCCCGTTCATCGGCCTGCTGTACGCCGGGCTGATCCTCACCGGGCGTGGCATCCGGGTCATCGAGTTCAACGCGCGCTTCGGCGACCCCGAGACGCAGGTCGTGCTGCCCCGCCTCGTGACCCCGCTGTCCGAGCTGCTCTTCGCGGCCGCGACCGGCCGGCTCGCCGAGCAGCCGCGCCCCGAGTTCCGCTCCGATGCCGCGGTCACGGTGGTGCTCGCGAGCGAGGGCTATCCCGAGTCCCCGATCACCGGGCGCGCCATCGAGGGTGTCGAAGACGCGGCATCCGTCGACGGTGTGCATGTCGCGCACGCCGCGACCGCGCTCGCGGCGGGCGAGTCGGGCACCGAGCTCGTCGCGACGGGCGGCCGCGTGCTGAACGTCGTCGCCGTGGGCGACGACCTCGCCGACGCCCGGCGTCGCGCGTATGACGCGCTCGAGCGCATCCACCTCGACGGCGGCCAGTACCGCACCGACATCGCGGCGCGCGTCGCCGTCTGACGAGCGGATGCCCCGGCCGGGGCGTCCGACCTGGGGAAGGAGCCGACCATGGCGAACACGTCCGAGCTTCCCGGCTGGACCCACGTCTACTCGGGCAAGGTGCGCGACCTGTACGTGCCGACCGCCGTGCTCGACGACGACGACACCTGGACGGGCGACCCGCTGTCGCTCTCGCCCGTCGTGCTCGTCGTCGCGAGCGACCGTGTGAGCGCGTTCGATCGCGTGCTCGAGCCCGCGATCCCCGGCAAGGGCGCACTGCTCACCGAGCTCACACGCTGGTGGTTCGATCGCCTGACGGATGTGCCGAACCACCTGGCGTACGCAGAAGACGACCGGTTCGACGTGCCCGCGATCCCTGCCGGGATCGCCGACCGCGCGACCCTCGCGCGCACGCTCGACATGTTCCCGGTCGAGTGCGTGGTGCGCGGCTACCTGACCGGCAGCGGCTACAAGGAGTACCTGGCGACCGGGGCCATCTGCGGCGTGCCGCTGCCGGCCGGCCTCGAGAACGGCGACCGGCTGCCCGAACCGATCTACACGCCGGCGTGGAAGGCCCCGATGGGCGAGCACGACGAGAACATCAGCTACGAACGCACGGTCGAGCTCGTCGGCGAGATCGTCGCCGAGCAGCTCCGCGCCATCTCGCTCGAGGTGTTCGCGCATGCCTCCACCGTCGCCGAGGCGCGCGGGCTCATCCTCGCCGACACCAAGTTCGAGTTCGGCGCCGACCGCGAGACGGGCATCGTGACGCTCGCCGACGAGGTGCTCACGAGCGACTCGAGCCGGTACTGGGATGCCGAGGCGTACCACACGGCGCCCACCCCAGAGCTGCGCATGGCGAGCTTCGACAAGCAGATCGTGCGCGACTGGCTCGCCGCGAACTGGGACCAGGATGCCTCGGAGGAGCCGCCGACCCTGCCGCACGAGATCGTCGCGCAGACGGCCGAGCGCTACCGCGCCCTGGTCGACCGGCTGACGACCGGCGCCTGAACGGGTCCGAGCAGGCCGCCTCCGCGCCACTTCTGCGCCGTCGCGCCAGCAGTGCCGGCGCGCAGCCGCACACGCGGCGCGAACGCGGCATCGCTTCGGGAAGCATTCCGCCGAGGCATCCGTTGTATTGGGCGTGACGACCTCTTCGAACCTCCTCGCCGCGGACACCGGCATGGGCGCGGTGACGCTGCGCGTCGCCGACCTCGACGCCATGATCGCGTACTACCGCGACGGCGTCACGCTCGAGCTGCTGAGCCACGACGGTCCGGTCGCGGTGCTCGGGCGCGGCACGACGCCCGTCGTCATCCTGCAGCACGCCCCCGAGCTGCGGCATGCGTCGCCGCGCGACGCCGGGCTCTTCCACACCGCCGTGCTGTTCGACTCGCGCGAGGCGCTCGCGACGGCCATCTTCTCGGTCGCGTCGCGCTACCCCGGAACGTTCACGGGCAGCGCCGACCACCTCGTGAGCGAGGCCTTCTACTTCACCGACCCGGAGGGCAACGGCGTCGAGCTGTACTTCGACCGAGACCGTTCGACGTGGAGCTGGGTGCACGGGCAGGTCGAGATGGGCACCGTGTTCCTCGACCCGAACGGATATCTGAGGGATCACCTCACCGAGGCGGGGCAGGCGGCTTCGCGCGGCGGCACCGGACTCGGCGACGCGGTCGTCGGACATGTCCACCTGTCGGTCGGCGACATCCCGAGCGCGCGAGAGTTCTACGTGAACCGGCTGGGCTTCGAGACGACCGCGACCTTCGGGCCGTCGGCGCTCTTCGTCTCGGCCGGCGGCTACCACCACCACATGGCGATGAACACGTGGAACAGCGCGGGAGCGGGCAAGCGGCAGCTCGCGCTCGGGCTGGGCAAGGTCGAGATCGTCGTGCCCACGGCCGACGATCTCGGCGAACTGGGCGAGCGGATGTCCCACTACAACGTCACGGCGCGCGACGATGGACGCACGCTCGCCTTCGACGACCCGTGGGCGAACCTCGTCGAGGTCAGCGCGGCCGGCCCCTCGCCGGTCGAGTAGCGTGCGCTACCGGCGATGCGCCATGTCGTGGAAGTCGCCGAACGCCTGCGGCGCGACCGGCAGCGGCTCGAGGTCGGGCCGCGCGCGTAGTCCGTCGAGGACGATCGCGAGCTGGCGCCGCCAGTGCGGCAGGTAGTCGCCGCCGAACTGGCCGAGCGAGCCGAGCATGTTCACGAGGATGTTCAGGTCGACGCCGGTGACGTCTTCGCGCAGCGCCCCTTCGGCCTTCGCGCGCTCGACGACCCCGTCGAGCGCCGCTTCGAACTCGAGGCCCGGCCGGTACTCGGGGTCCTGCTCGGCGACGCGTCGCATGAGCTCGGGGAGGTAGGGCGTGGTCGCGACCCATTCGCTCAGGCGCTCGAGGAACAGTTCGATCGATCGCCAGCCGGTCTCGCCGCCCACGATCTCGGGCGCGAGATCGTGGAACATCGTGATCGACTGCTCGTAGAGTTCGCGGAAGAGCGCGTCACGAGTCGGGAAGTGTCGGTACACGGTGCCGGCGCCGACGCCGGCTCGGCTGGCCAGCTCGTCGAGCGGAGCGTCGATGCCGCGCTCGGCGAACAGCGCCTTCGCTTCCGAGAGCAGCCGTTCGTGGTTGCGACGGGCGTCGCGACGGGAGGATGTTGCAGAACTCACCCTTCGAGAGTACTCCCGTTGGTCTCCGGATATTCGGAGAGTGTTTTCCGATTCTCAGGATTGCGGTTACCGAATATCCACGGCGCTATTCATGCATCTGCACCAAAGTGCGGAATTCCTCCGCATTTCCGCGCGGTTGTCCGCCGAAATGACGACACGATGACGTTGTGCGACGTCACAGGCCTTCCTCAGCCGAATGAGTGAGTGTACAGTCACTCACATGGTGAGACCGCTCTCCACTTCCGATGCTCGACGTCCCATCGTCGTGGAGGCCGCGATCGAGGCGTTCGCCCGCACCGGCATCCGCGCCACGGTCGCCGACGTCGCGAGCATCGCCGGCATCTCGCCGGCGTACGTGCTCAAGCTCTTCCCCCGGAAGGAAACCCTCTTCGCCGCAGCCGTCGACGCGAGCTTCGGACGCATCCTCGACATCCTCGGCGCGGGCGCGCGGCGGGCCGCCGACCACTCCCCCGATGCGATCATCGCGGCGATGCGCCGCGCCTACGCCCACCTGCTCAGCTCGCCCGACCTGCTCTGCCTGCAGACGCACGCGCAGTCCGCCGCGGATGTACCGGAGATCGGCTCGGCACTGCGTCGCGGCTACGCGAGCGTGACCGAGTTCGTGTTCTCACGCAGCGGGGCGCCGGACGCGAGCGTCCAGCGCTTCCTGGCGTTCACCCAACTCTGCCAGCTCATCGCGACGCTCGGCATCACCGAGCCGACCGAGCACTGGACCCGCGTCATCACGCACGGCTTCCCGCTGCACCCGGCCGAGACCGCGCGACCCCAGGACGATCACGAGCCCCGGCGGCTAGGCTGACGAACGTGGCCGACCCCGACGGCGTGACCGCCAACACCCGCGACATCGAATCCACGGTCGTGACCGATTTCGCGGATCGCATGAGCTACGCCGGGTACCTCGACCTGCCGACGCTGCTGTCGGCGCAGCGCCCGCTCTCGCGGCCCGAGCACCACGACGAGCTGCTGTTCATCGTCCAGCACCAGACGACCGAGCTCTGGCTGAAGCTGGTCCTGCACGAGCTCGAGACCGCGTGCGAGCTGCTCCGCGCCGATGAGCTCGCGCCCGCACTCAAGTGCATCGCCCGGGTGAAGCACATCCAGAAGACGCTCACCGAGCAGTGGTCGGTGCTCGCGACGCTCACACCCACCGAGTACGCCGAGTTCCGCGGCATCCTCGGTCAGGCGAGCGGCTTCCAGTCGTATCAGTACCGCGCGGTCGAGTTCGTGCTCGGCAACAAGCATGCGGGCATGCTGCGCACGTTCGAGGCGGATGCCACGGCCACCGCCGTGCTCACGCGAGCCCTCGAGGCGCCGAGTCTGTACGACGAGGTCCTGCGACTGCTCGCGCGAGCGGGGCATCCGGTGCCGCCCGCCGTCCTCGAGCGCGATGTGACCCAGGCGTGGACCTTCCAACCCGACCTGGTGCCCGTCTTCCAGGCGATCTATGCCGACGCGCGCGGCAACTGGGCGGCGTACGAGACGTGCGAAGAGCTCGTGGATCTGGAAGACAACTTCCAGCTCTGGCGGTTCCGGCACCTCAAGACCGTCGAACGCATCATCGGCTCGAAGCCCGGCACGGGTGGTTCGAGCGGCTCGGCCTTCCTCGCCCGCGCGCTCGAGCTCACCTTCTTCCCCGAGCTCTACGCGGTCCGCACCGAGATCGGCGGGTGACGGATGCCTCCGGCTGACGCCGCCCCGGGCGCGCTCGAGGTGCTCGACCTCGGGCCGCACGCACAGCCCGCACGGCGTTCGCTGAGCGGCGGGCACCCGGGTGAGACGGGCACCATGCTGCCGCCGTTCATCGACCACCACGTGCACCTCGAGCTGTTCGAGCCCGACCACCTCGCAGCGGGCGGCATCGCCGCGGTCGTCGACCTCGGCGCGAACCCGTCGGTCGTGGCGCGGTTCGCCGCGCGGGATCCGCTTCCGCATGTGCAGTTCGCCGGGCAGTTCCTGACCGCGCCGGGCGGATATCCGGCGGGCCGGTCCTGGCTTCCCGCGGGCGCCCTGCGCGAGGTGCGCAGCGTCGTCGCTGCGCCCGCGAACGGACGCGGCAGTCTCTACGACGCCGCCGAGACGGCGGTCGACGAGCAGGTGCGATTCGGGGCATCCGTCATCAAAGTCGTCCTGAACAGCACCGCGGGACCCGTCTTCGACCCGGCCACCCTCGATGCCGTGCTGCGCGCCGCGCGCGCCCGCGGGCGCCCCGTCGCCGTGCACGCCGAGGGCCCCGGCATGGCCGAGCTCGCGATCGACGCCGGCGTCGACGTGCTCGTGCACACGCCGTGGACCGACGAGCTGCCGCCCGTGCTCGTGGCGCGCGCTGCGCGCGCGGGCCAGGCCTGGATCTCCACACTCGACATCCACGGGCACGGCGCGGCGACCACCGACGCCGCGCGGGCGCGCTCGAACCTCTCACGGTTCGCCCGAGCGGGCGGACGCGTGCTCTACGGCACCGACCTCGGCAACGGCGTGCTGCCCATCGGCGTGAACGCGCGCGAGGTCTCCGCGCTGGCGGGCGCCGGCCTCTCGGCCCCCGTGGTCGTCGCGGCGCTCACCGACCCTTGGCCCCACCACGAGGCATCCGCTTGGTCGATGGACGGTCTCGCGACGTTCGTGCCCGGCCCGCCGCCCGCCCGTCTCGACCACCTCGGCACCTGGCTGGCCGGCGCTCGGGTGCTTCCCGTCGAGGATCTTGAGATGATCGACCGATGAGCCTCGACCCGCTGCTCGCCTACGCCCGCCGCATGGACCGGGCCGACGGGCTGGCGCACTACCGCTCGCGATTCCATGGCGCGTCGAGCGACCTGGTCTACTTCGACGGCAACTCGCTCGGCCGGCCGCCGGTCGCCGCCATCGAGCGGATGCAGCACTTCATGGCGGACGAGTGGGGCGGGCGGCTGATCCGGGGTTGGGATGAGTCGTGGCTGTCGCTGCCCGTCGAGCTCGGCGACAAGATCGGCCGGGCGGTGCTCGCGGCCAAGGCCGGGCAGACGGTCATCGGCGACTCGACGACCGTGCTGCTCTACAAGCTCGCCCGCGCCGCCGTCGACGCACAGGTCGCCCGCGATCCCGCGCGGCGCGAGATCGTCGTCGACTCCGACAACTTCCCGACCGACCGGTACGTGCTCGAGGGCATTGCGCGGGAACGCGACCTGCGGCTCCGCTGGATCGATGTGGACACCGACTCGGGCGTGACGTCGGAACAGCTCGCCGAGGCGGTCGGCCCCGAGACCGCGCTCGTCGTGCTCTCGCACGTCGCCTACCGCTCCGCCTACCTCGCCGATGCACGCGAGCTCACCCGCATCGCCCACGATGCGGGAGCGCTCGTGCTCTGGGATCTCTGCCACTCGGCCGGCTCCGTGCCGGTGCGGGCCGACGAGTGGGAGTTCGACCTCGCGGTCGGCTGCACGTACAAGTACCTGAACGGCGGGCCCGGCTCGCCGGCCTTCGCCTATGTGCGGGAAGACCTGCACCGCGCCCTGTCGCAGCCGATCCAGGGCTGGTTCGGCGCCGTGGACCAGTTCCAGATGGGACCGCGCTACGCGCAGGCTCCCGGGATCCGCGGATTCCTCTCTGGCACCTCCCCGATCCTGGCGATGCTGCCCATGGACGAGACCCTGACGATGATCGAGGACGCGGGCATCGCCGCGATCCGCACGAAGTCGGTCGGGCTCACCTCGTACGCGATCGAGCTCGCCGAGGCCTGGCTCGCGCCGCTCGGCGTGACGCTCGCCTCGCCGGCCGATCCCGCGGAACGTGGCGGACACGTCACGCTCCACCACGATGCGATGCGCGAGGTCACGGCGCGGCTCTGGCAGCGCGATGTCATCCCCGACTACCGCGATCCGGGCGGCCTGCGCATCGGGCTCTCGCCGCTGTCGACGAGCTTCGAGGAGGTGCACCGCGGTCTGGATGCCACGCGCGCGGTGCTGCGCGAGGTGCTCGCCGAACGGGCCGGGCTGGGGTAGCCCGCCTAGCGTCGTTCCGATCGGCGCACAAGGCCGGATCCGCGCGCGGCATTCCGGCTTAGCATGGGCGGATCGAGGGGCGCGGCGACAGCCGCGACCCGACATCGAGGAGGGCATCATGACGGATCGCGAAGACCAGTCGAACGAGGCCACCGAGGCGGCACGCCGGGCGGCCGAAGCCGCCAAGAGCGCGGCGGACGACACGGCCGCCGACATGAGATCGACCGCTGCGGACGCCGCGGCGCGTGGGGCCGACGCCGTCAGGGCTGCCGCCGAGACCGTGAACGACGCAGCCGGCGACCTCGGCGAGCAGCTCGCCGAGACCAAGACCGCCGCGGCAGACGCCGCGGCCTCGGCCGCCGACGCCGTCAAGGACGCGAGCGGCGACGCCGCCGATCAGATCGCGGCCGCGAAGCAGGCCGCCGCGGAGGCGGTCGACACCGCCAAACAGGTCGCCGCCGACGCCGCGCAGAAGGTCGCCGCGAGCGTGAAGGCCGCGACCGACCAGGTGCAGGACTCGGACGCGTTCGAGTCGGTGCAGGAGCAGGCGCAGCACGCGGTCGACCGCGGTCGGGAGCTCGCGAACGACGGCGTCGGCTACGTGAAGCGCAAGTACCGCGAGAACCCGGGCGCCGTCGTCGCCGTGGGCGCGGTCGCCGGGATCGTGCTCATCGCGATCGTGCGGAGGATCTTCAAGCGCTGAGTTCGCGCCGCGGGGCGGCGAGCCGCCGCTCCGCGGCCGGTCGTACGAACCAGGCCGAGACCACAGCGCCGATCGCGTAGGCCGCGATCGGAAGCCAGAGCGCCTGCGCCATCGCGGCGTCGAATCCGCTCTGCGCGCCGGCAGGCAGCGTGCCGCCGGGCACGTGCTCCGCGGCAGAGGGATCGAAGCCGGGCAGTTCGGCCGCGAGCCGGGCGTTCATGAGCGCTGCGATCGCGGCGCTGCCGAGCACCGCGCCGATCTGCCGGGTCGTGTTGAAGAAGCCCGACGCCGCACCGGCGACCTCGGGGTCGAGCGTGCGCGTCGCGGTCGCCGCGAGCGGCGCCCAGACACCCGACATGCCGAGCCCGAGGAGCGCGGCGGGCGCGAGCAGCCACCAGGTCGGCGTGCCGGGCGTCAGGAGCGCGGACATCCAGCACAGCGAGGCCGCGGCGAGGGCGAAGCCCGCCGGAACCACCACGCGCGGATCGACCCGGTCGACCAGCCGCCCGACGAGCGGCGCCATGAGCGCGGTCGCCATCGCGGACGGTGCGAGGACCAGCGCCGACTGCGTCGGGCTGAGCCCGCGCGCGACCTGCAGGGTGAAGGCCAGGGGCAGCGGCGAGAATCGGGCCGATGAGCGTCGCCAAGCCCGCGGCACCCGCCCACATGCCGAGTGCCGGGCCGCGGCGCTCAGCCGGGAACGTGCGTGTGATCACGGCCAGGGTCTGCGGGGTCATGAGTGCGGCGCCGAGCCCCTGCACGGCACGCGCGCCGATGAGCACGCCGACGTCGTCGGAGAGCCCGCACCACGCCGACGCGGCCGTGAACACGACCAGACCGGCCAGGTAGACCCGCTTCGGCCCGTAACGGTCACCCAGCCGGCCGGTGATGAGCATCGGCACCGCGTACGCGAGCAGGTAGGCGCTGGTCACCCAGAGCACCGCCGTCAGATTGGTGTGCAGGGCCTGCATCATGGCGGGGTTGGCGATCGCCACGATCGTCGAATCGACGAGGATCATGAAGAACCCGACGACGAGCGCCCACAGCGCCGGCCAGGGTGAACGCGGAGCCATCGCCTGCCCCCTTCGCAGCAGCCCGGCTCAGTATACTGCCGTTCCGGGCCGGCGGACCAGTGCATCGTCCGGTCGGGTGCCCATGCGCATCCCGAGAAATACGCGGACCGCCCGGCGGATGTGCGCGCGGGCAGCGGATAGAATCGAGGCATCCCACTCTCGCCATCGGATGGAGAATCTCGGTGCCCACCATCGTCGTCGACGTGATGCCCAAGGCCGAACTGCTCGACCCGCAAGGCAAGGCGCTCGCCGGCGCACTCGCACGCACCGGCCACTCCGGCTTCGCCGGCGTCCGCATCGGCAAGCGGTTCGAGCTCACCGTCGACGGCCCCGTCGACGACGCCCTCAAGGCGAACGTCCGCGAGATCGCGGAAGAGATCCTCTCCAACTCGGTCATCGAAGACGTCGTGGGCATCCACTACGAGGTCTCGAACGCCGAGCTCGCCGCAGAGGCCTCCGACGCGGCATCCGTGACCGACGACGGCTTCGGCGCGCCCGCCGGCGAGACCCACTGAGGCCCGCTGTGCGCATCGGCGTCATCACCTTCCCCGGCTCGCTCGACGACCGCGACGCGCAGCGCGCGGTCCGGCTGGCGGGCGGCGAGCCCGTCGCGCTCTGGCACGGCTCGCACGACCTCGAGGGCGTCGACGCGCTCATTTTGCCCGGCGGGTTCAGCTACGGCGACTACCTGCGCTGCGGCGCGATCGCCTCGCTCAGCCCGATCATGGCCGAGGTCGTCGACGCGGCGAACCGCGGCATGCCGGTGCTCGGCATCTGCAACGGCTTCCAGATGCTGACCGAGGCGCACCTGCTCGAGGGCGGGCTCATCCGCAACGACCACGGCGGCTTCGTCTGCCGCGACCAGGTGCTGAGCGTCGAGAACGCGTCCACCGACTGGACCACCGAGTTCGAGGCCGGCCAGCAGATCACGATCCCGCTGAAGAACGGCGAGGGCGGGTTCATCGCGAGCGAAGAGACCCTCGACCGCATCGAGGGTGAGGGCCGCGTGGTCTTCCGCTACGTCGACGTGAACCCGAACGGGTCGCTGCGCGGCATCGCGGGCATCTCGAACGAGCGCGGCAACGTGGTCGGCCTGATGCCGCACCCCGAGCACGCGGTCGAGCCCGGCTTCGGCCCCGACACCGCGGCCGCGATGCGGTCGGGCGTCGACGGCCTGGGCTTCTTCACGAGCGTCATCACGCGCACCCTCGTCGAGGCGTAACCCGCGCCGGTCGAGGACCCGCGCTCCTTCATCGCGGGTCACGCGATCAACGAGGCGGGTCGGGGTCGGCCGCGGGGTCGGTTCCGAGCACGGATGCCTCGGTGGTGAGCGTCGGCTCGTCGACGAGGCCGGCGTCGGGGTCGGCGTCGGGGTCGGCATCGTCGGCGTCGGGCTGCCGCACGATCGGGATCGCCTGCGTGAACTGGCGCCCGCGTGCTTCGGCCTCGGGCGTGCCGGTGAACAGGCCCGAGCGCGCGCCGTCGCCGGTGTCCGCCGCCGTCTCGCGTTCGGCGCGTTCGGGCTCGGCGTCGTGCACCGTGTGGCGCTCCTCCGGCTCGAGTCCGGTGGTGCCGCTCGTGCCGCTCGAAGCATCCGTCGACGCGGCGCCCTCGTGCACCAGCACGCGCTGGGCGGGCGCCGACTCGGGATGCATGCGCTGCACCCAGTGCACGAGCTCTTCACGCACGTAGCAGCGCAGATCGAACAGCGTTCCTGCGTCGGCAGCGGTCACCAGCACGCGGATCCGCACCAGCCCACCGACCGCGTCGGTGACTTGCAGCACCTTGGCGCGGCCGTCCCACAGGTCGGTGCGCTCGAGCACACGGTCGAGCTCGTCGCGCATCGCCGCGGGCGAGACCCGCCAGTCGAGGTCGAGCTCGACCGAGCCGAGCAGCTGGCTCGTGGTGCGGGTCCAGTTCTCGAACGGCTGCGACGTGAAGTACGTGCAGGGCAGCACGAGCCGCCGGTCGTCCCAGATGCCCACCACGACGTAGTTGAGGGTGATCTCCTCGATGCGCCCCCATTCGCCCTCGACGACGACCACGTCGTCGACGCGGATCGCGTCGCTGAAGGCCAGCTGGATGCCCGCGAAGAGGTTGGCGAGCACCGACTGCGCTGCGAGCCCGGCGACGATCGACGCGATACCGGCCGAGGCGAGCACAGATGCGCCGAGCGCACGCACGCTTTCGAACGTGAACAGGATGACGCCGATCGCGATGACGATCACGATGACGACGACGAGCCGGCGCACGATCGCGAGCTGAGTCCGCGCCCGCCGTGCGAGGCGATTGTCGGCGACGTCGATGCGGTAGCGCCGCATGCCGAGGTCGGTGAGGAACAGGAACAGCTGGCAGACGAGCCATGCGCCGACCGCGATGACCGCGATGAGGAACGCGTGATCCAGACCGGGGCGCCACTCGGCAGCCGGGAACGAGATCGCGACGGCGATCCAGAGCCCGGCGACCGCGATGACCGTGCGGAACGGCCAGCGCAGACGTCTCACGAGGAGACCGCCCCATTCGCGCCCGCGTGCCGCCGCACGCACGACGAGCGACGCGAGGGCCGACACCGCCACGACCGCGACGACGACCGCGAGCAGGGAGAGACCGAGCGTGAGCCAGGACTGCCAGGTGGGAGTCATGTCCCCAGACTCACCGGGTCAGCGGACCGCGTGCAAGTCCTCGCCGTGAGGTTGACGCGTTCGAACTCACCGTCACGTCGGTGCCCGCCTGCGGCCAAGCGATGCGAGGGGCGGGTCGCCCGTGGCGACCCGCCCCTCACGTACGGCCGCTCAGAACGAGCAACCGGCAAACAGGAAGGCGAGGAGGCCGACCAGGCCACCGTATAGGGCGCCGGGAAGGAGGGCCTGGCAGTCTGGGGACACGATGTACTCCATTCGGTTTTCGATCGATGCGAGACCATCCCGCACTGTATATCACTATACAGCTTGCGAGTCCATCTGTCCCGGTTTGCGGGAGATGCACACAGGCGAGCAGGGCCGGCCGCCCGATGGCGACCGGCCCTGCTCCGTGTTGGTGACTACGCCGCGGCACCGCCCTCAGCGGGCACACCCGCCTCGGGCTGCTGCGGCGCGTCGGCGTTCACGCCCGCCGCGTAGGCCTGACGGAGTGCGTCGCCCAGCGAGGCATCCACGTTCGTCCAGTACTGGAAGAAGCGCTCGCGGATCGCACCGACGCTGATCGCCGATGCCTGACCGGCGAGTGTCTCCTGTAGGCGCGACCTCGACTCGTCGGAGAACACCTCGCGGTAGAGCGTGCCGGCCTGGCCGAAGTCGGAGTCCTCGGCGTGCAGGGTCGCGGCGCTTCGCACGAGCTCGCCGTCGGACTCCCAGCTGCCCTCACCCGCGGCGACCGCGTCGGCGACCGGCCCGCCGAACGAGTTCGGCGCGTAGACCGGCGTCGACGGCGGGTTGTACGCGTGTCGCTGCGCGCCGTCCTGCGAGTAGTTGTGCACGGGCGCCGCGTGCGGCGCGTTCACGGGCAGCTGGTTGTAGTTCGTGCCGACGCGGTAGCGCTGCGCGTCGGGGTAGCTGAACACGCGCGCCATGAGCATCTTGTCGGGGCTGATGCCGATGCCGGGCACGGTGTTCGCGGGCGAGAACGCGGCCTGCTCGATCTCCGCGAAGAAGTTCTGCGGGTTGCGGTCGAGCGTGAGCGTGCCGACCGGGATCAGCGGGTAGTCGCCGTGCGGCCACACCTTGGTGAGGTCGAACGGGTTGAACCGGTACGTCTTCGCGTCCTCGTAGGGCATGACCTGCACGAACAGGTCCCACTTGGGGAAGTCTCCGCGCTCGATCGCCTCGTACAGGTCGCGCCGGTAGAAATCGGCGTCGGCGCCCGCGATGGCCTCGGCCGTCTCGGCGTCGAGGTGCAGATCGCCCTGCCGGCTCTTGAAGTGGTACTTCACCCAGAACCGCTCGCCGGCGGCGTTGATCCACTGGTAGGTGTGCGAGCCGTAGCCCTGCATCTCACGCCACGACTTGGGCAGGCCGCGGTCGCCCATCAGGTAGGTCACCTGGTGCGCCGACTCGGGCGAGAGCGTCCAGAAGTCCCATTGCATGTCGGCGTCGCGCAGCCCCGAGCCCGGCAGACGCTTCTGCGAGTGGATGAAGTCGGGGAACTTGATGCCGTCGCGGATGAAGAACACCGGGGTGTTGTTGCCCACGATGTCGTAGTTGCCCTCGGTCGTGTAGAACTTCAGCGAGAAGCCGCGCACATCACGCCAGGTGTCGGGCGAGCCCTGTTCACCCGCGACCGACGAGAAGCGCAGCAGCGTCTCGGACTCGGCGCCCTGCTGGAACACCGCGGCGCGCGTGTACGCCGACACGTCGTGCGTCACCTCGAACCGGCCGAACGCGCCACCGCCCTTCGCATGCACGATGCGCTCCGGGATGCGCTCACGATTGAACTGCGCGAGCTTCTCGACGAGGTAGCGGTCGTGCAGCGCCGTGGCGCCGTCGACGCCCGACGTGAGCGAATGCGCGTCGCTCGCGACCGGGGTGCCGGTCTGGGTGGTGGTGGGCGGGGTCGTGGGGTTCGACATGTCGTCCTTTCCGTGTGTTTCGAGGGGTGGCGCGCCCGCTTCCGGGCGCGACGAACAGCGCCCTGGTCGGGCGCGGTGAGCGGATGCCTCGGGCTAGCCTTGCGGCTCGCTCGCGGTCGTCCGCTGACACGCATCGCAGAGGCCCCAGAAGGTGACCTCGGCGGTGTGGATCTGGAAGCCGTCGGCGTTCGACGGGGTGAGGCACGGCGCCTCGCCGACGACGCACTCGACGTCGACGACCCGGTGGCAGCCCGTGCACGCAAGGTGGTGGTGGTTGTCGCCGATGCGGCTCTCGTAGAGCGCGGGGGATCCGGCGGGCTCGATCTTGCGAAGCAGCCCCGCGGTCGAGAGCGCGCCGAGCACGCCGTAGACGGCCTGCAGCGAGGTGGTCGGCAGACAGGTGCGGACTCGCTCGAAGACCGCTTCGGCGTCGAGGTGCTCGCCGTGGCCCGAGAGCGCCTCGAACACGGCGACCCGCTGCGCGGTGACCTTGAGCCCGGCCGCGCGGAGGCGCTCGGCGGTGCCGTGCGCCTCGAGCTCGGCCGTGGCATCCGTGGTCATGTCATCGACCGTATCAGTTGTCTTGAATCACTCAAAACAACTGACGAATGCTCCGCGAGCGGCGCCGGTTGCGTTGCGCACGTGGTTGCATTCTACTATTCCACTCCCTATCGTGGTGCTGCCTCGACAGTCCGTCACAGACGGCGTCCGCGATGGCTCATCTTCCACGCCAGACGAACAGATCGGGATCGCGCATGCGTCGAACTTCTCAGACCGGTGACCGGCGCAACGATCGCCGCGGCCGCCTCCGCGCGCAGAGCTCGCTGGTCGGCGCGCTCCTCGGCGCGGTCGTGCTCGGCGCCGCGGCCTCGCCGGCACTCGGCGTGAGTGACGACACCCCCGCCGCAGCGGTCGCGACGGCGCAGCCCGCCTGGTCGACGAGCACGCAGGCATTCCCGCCGAGCGGAGCCCCGGTCGCGCCCGGTGACGAGATTCTGTACACGTTGAGCATCCGGCACGACGGCGGCCCCTCCGGCACCGACCTCGAGGTCGTCGACGACCTCTCCCGGCTCGCGCCGTTCGTCACGTTCGACGGCTTCGTGGGCGCGTGGCCGACACGCTTCAGCTGGGACGAGAACTCCGACGGCCGGCTCGTCGTCGGCATCGACGAGTTGGGCCCCGGCGAGGTGGTGAGCTACACCTACCGCGTCCTCGTCAGGGCCGACGTGCCACCCGGTACGGTGCTCACGAACACGGTCCGCACGAACTGCGCACCGACTCCAGGCGGAGACCCGTGCACCACCCGGCACCCGGTCCCCGCGTACGTGATCTGGGCCACCGCGGAGCCCGAGAGCGAGGCGACCGTGCAGCCCGGCGCGATGATCCGATATCGACTGCACGCCTGGAACCGGTTCTCGAACTCGCCGGTCGTCGGCGCGACCGCGATCGACGACCTCAGCGCGGTGCTCGAGCACGCCACGCTCGAGGAGCCGCTCCCCGAGGGGTTGGAACGCGACGGCGACCGGCTGATCTGGCACCTTCCCGAGTTGCCGCCGGCCTCGGGCTACTCCACGGCCTCGTTCAGCGTGATCGTGGACCGCGGCGAATGGAGCGCCGAACTCGCGAGCCGCGTCGAGCCCGGCCAGGGCGGGTACTGCTGGAGCCCGGGCGGGCCCGACCTCGACGGCACCGCGATCCCGTCGAGCGCGCTCAGTGCCGACGCCCCGGCCTGCAGCACCGTGCACCGGACTCCCGACGTCGACGTCCGCATCAGCAAGTCCGCCGAACCCGGCGCCGGGCGCGGCGAACCGGTCACCTCCGGTGCACGTCCGGCCGACACGATCAGCTACGAGGTGACCGTGGAGAACGCCGGCGCCGAGCCCGCCTACGAGATCGACGTCATCGATCTCCTGCCGCACGGCGTCACGGTCGCCCCCGAAACGATCAGGGTCACGACGCTGCCCGATCCGGCTGCGGCGGCGCAGTGGACGATAGACACCGGGGCGCCCGGTGAGCTGCGCGCGCAGCACGTCGGGCCGTTCGAGCCGGGTCAGCGCGCCACCGTGACGTTCGCCGTCGCGGTCGGCCTGCTCGAGCGCCCTGACCCGGCGGAGCCGTTCCCTGACCTCGTGAACCGTGCGTGCGTCGCGTACGCGGCCGAGGCAGTGGCCGCTCAGCCGGGCGGCGTCGGCGACGCATATGCCCCGGCGGCGGGCTGGGCGCATTCCGCCGACGTCGACGCCGAGGTGGCCGGAGGGCGATGCGCCACGGCGGCGACGCCGGTCACCTCGAAGACTGTGGCACCTCCGCCGATTGGGCTCCCGGCGAAGATCGCGCAGACCGGCGTCGACCCGATCTCGGGTGGTCTCGTTGGCGGCGCGTTGGCATTGCTCGGCGGCGCGTGCCTCGCGTCGGCCGCCCTCCTGGGCCGGCGCACCTCCGACGCGTCGGATGAGGCACGTCAGTCGTGAAACCCGTTCACAGAGACTGATGGGATCGTCGAGGACTGTCGATGCGCCGTCAGGGGTCGCTCACTTGACTTCGTGGTGCCACATGCCATTGACGTTCGACTCACCCACGGAGCCGAAGAAGTTGTCATCGCGGAAGCTGCCCCCCGCGTAGCTGCCGTCATCCCACCTGAGCGCGGCCTTGCGGTAGCCGAGCGGATAGACATGCATCCCCGTGTTCACGTCGACCACGGATTCCAGCTCTCGTCCGAGGTTGCTCCGCGCCACCACGAGTTCGCCCGTCAAGTCCATTTCCGGCCAGACGTTCCGGAACGCCCAGGCGTTCTTCATCGCAGTCAGCTTCCGTCCGATCGAGGGCGCGATCCAGTTGACCGGCGTCATCGAGTCGACGGCGAACCGGATGGTTCCCGCGTGGTACGTCCTGTCGAGCCCGAGTTCGAAGTCCTTCAATGTGAGGTAATGCGACTTGGCGTCCCATGCCCGATTGCCGGCCGTGGATTCTCCGACCGCCCACTTGTTCAGCGTGCTTCGGAGCCTCGACTCGTCGAGTTCGACCCCCAGCTTCCGGTAATGCCGAGCGATGCGATCCACCAGGCGACGCTCGACCCGGACGATGGACTCGGCAGATCTTTCGCTCGTCCCGAGCGCCATCACCTTGTTGATGTCGATCCGGCCGATCGCGCGGGTGGCG